>DATKGQ010000001.1:0-5446 GCA_035510715.1 Saccharimonadales bacterium (SeqCode)
GCGCATATCAGTATTTTGCATGACCTATAATAGCTAAGAGCCGTAAGTGTTATAATCTGGGAAGTGCGGGTGTCGTATAGTGGCTAGTATACAATTTTTCCAAATTTGGGACACGAGTTCGATTCTCGTCACCCGCACCATGCCCCGGTAGCTCAGTTGGATAGAGCAGGAGACTTCTAAGCTCAAGGTCGGGGGTTCGAATCCCTCCCGGGGTACCAATAATCCATTGACATTGCGGTATAACTTTTGTTATACTATTTGTATGAAAACAGCTATATCAATTCCAGACAAAGTGTTTAACTCAGCAGAAAAATTAGCGAATCGACTGGGGCAATCTCGTAGCCAGCTATATACTCAAGCTCTCAATAGCTATTTAGATAAACATCGTGGTGACAATGTCACTAAAAAACTCGACGAAGTTTACACTAGAATGGATTCTCGTTTAAGCACAACCATTCAAATACTTCAATCACGAACCATACCAAAGGATAAGTGGTGAAACGTGGTCAAATTTGGTGGGCAGAAATATCTGAACCAGTAGCTTCAGAGCCGGGTTATAGGAGACCAGTTGTAATCGTACAATCGAATGATTTTAACAAAAGTCGCATTAATACAGTGATTGTAGTTACCATTACCTCAAATCTCGGATTAGCAGAAGCTCCAGGAAATGTAAAGTTATCTCCCGATAAAACAGGTCTAAGTAAAGAATCAGTAGCAAATGTCTCACAAATTATAACCTTGGATAAAAAATTCCTTGGGGAAATGGTTGGTCAAGTTGACCCTAAGACAATGCAGCAAATTGACGAAGGTATTAAGCTGGTATTAGCTCTCTAGTGTTTAAACAGACTAAACATTACTTAACACATAAGTCCCAGCATCGCTGACTACGCTGTACCATCTGTCTATTAGGTCGCACTAGCCTAGATTTAGTTACCTACATACAAAACCGGGACTATATTTGACCCGATATACGTAGATAATTTATAGGTTTGGTGTAAGTTGGTTGACGTTTTAGAATAAATTCATAATACTAGTACGGAATAATCTAGATTGAGAGATGGACTATGTCAAACGAAATAGCCGGCAGTACCAGCCTGGCCTTAGAAACTGTACCAAAGCAATATACACAGCCACTCGCTTTTAATGGCGATATTATTTCCGTGACATCCGCGCCTGCTGGCTATACGCTGGATGTCAGTGAAGCAGTCAGGGACTTAAGTGATTACCACGGAGATCCATTTAAGGTAGACCATGTTGTGGATTTTGGAGCAGCAATGTTATCTTTGGCTGGAACATATCAAGGAGAGATGCTGGAAGATCCGGATACATGGCCTGATCAGGGCATAATTGTTCTATCTAACTATTACCGCGAGGCGGAAAAATTAGTTGCAGACGTAGATACCTTAGCTAATAAGATAATTGAGACACCGGACCTTTATAACGATAAGAGTTTTTGTAGAGACTATTTTGAACTGGCTAAGGCTGGATATGGAATGTTGAGAAAATATCTACCAGACTTCCGGGATGGCGCTATGAATGGGCGTCCTGTTTCCCTCGAGCGTGCCGGGCTTGTTACTACCCGCCTTGATCTAGAGGTATCTCCTGATGAGGTAATCCCAGACGAAGTAAGAGTAATTACCAAGCGTTCTCATCTTAAATATAATGATCCGACCGATCTTATGGTAACTGTGTCTTGGCGAGATCCGGATAGGTTAGCTGAAATCGACGACCAACCTATAACTGTTGCAGATTTTGTAAATCCGGCCTCATGGGCTTCAACGGGAGCATTTTTAGTCGCTGCTCAGTCAAGAGATGTTAAGCCTTCAGCACTAGTCCATCATTCTATAATGGCTACTTCGCAAGGAATTGAGTTTGCAAAGCGCGTAACAAAAAGCCGGGATTTTGGCCAAATTGCCACACTCTTCTGCTCGGTTGGCATATCGGAAACAATGAATGAGCACTTCTACTTAGTAAATCCTGCCGTTGCCGATGCGGGCCATGCCTTAAGGCACTTTTTGCCAACGTGGTATAAACCCTAAGAGTATCTGGTAATCAATGGTTTTAAGCTTATCATTATTGTAAACTGACACTACTTCTTCTATCCTTTTATCAACATGGAAAAACTAAAAAGAGAAGCTGGATCGAGTATTGCCGGAATAGCCGTAGCGCTTGTAATTATAGTTTTGCTGGTGATTGTTGGTTTGATGGTATACAAGAATCATCATAAAACTTTTACTAGCTATGACGACTGTATCAATAATGGCGGCCAATGGTTGACTTATGATGGCGCGATACAGTTTGATGCCTGTAAGGGTAGCGGTCCTGAGTTATTCTTGCAATATTCAGCGCAGAACATGCCCAACATTAGTTCTAACCAAACTACTAAAAAGACAAATGTGGTATTGTCTAATGCTTCTGATTCAAGTGACTTGATTAACTATCTGACTTATAACTACTCAGGGTGCAATATTGGCCAGCCGGCAGGAAGCAGCGCTACCGGTTATTTTAAGATACTGGAAGAGGTTCCTAGTGGTTTCGCAGAGCTGAACTATGGGTGCAGTAATTATTCTCAAGCTGAGCTTAGTAAAAGTTACATAATTGCCATGAAACTAAGCAGCGGTTGGGTCCTGCTATCTCCCACAAACAACATGTTTGATAATGGCGTGCCAAGTTGTTTACTGGTTGACATGTTTAGGATCAGCAAAAGCTTAACCCCGCAATGCGAACAAAATACGGGTTACAATGACGGCTCCTTAAGAGCTGTCAGTTATCCGTGACTAGTAATCCGTCAATTATCTTAGGGAGCTGGATCAAATTCAGACATAATTTGTGGGAAACATATTTGATTGATAATATTATCTTATGAGCGAAATAAATATTTCAACTACTGAAGCGAAGCAAGAGAAACTGTTTTATATTGTCGCGAATATAATTATTATTAACCCTTCTAATACTACTTGTCTGCTACTTAAACGAAGCCTTAGAGAGAAAGTTTTCCCTGGTAAGTGGGCTTTTCCTGGCGGCAAATTGGAACATGATGATGTAAAAAGGCTTTTAACTGAAACAGGCAATGAACCGATTAATGGTATTGATAACATCATGGGCATACTGGCTAAACGAGAAGCTAAGGAAGAATGCGGACTGACTGTTGATAGTGAAAAAAGCGCCGTAGTCAGTAATAAAGTTTTTGTGCGTCCCGACGCAGTGCCGGTTTATTTGGCTATCGTAACAGCCGAATATGCCGGCGGGGATATTGTTCTGGAGGAAGATGCCTTTACTGATTTTGCATGGGTTAGCGACGCTGAATTATCCAATTATGATTGCATCGATGGTGTGCCGGAAGAAGCTAGGGCGGCATTAGTGTCCTACGATTCTAAAGAAGAAGCTGTTTAATAACAGTATCTTTTGTGACTTCCGAACTCTCCCTGTAAATTTCTGCTACACTTAAATAATAAGCGGAGGATTGTATGAAAGACGAAGTAATAATTGCGACCACCAATGATATTCCCGGTTACGAAGTAACTGAAGTTTACGGTGAAGTTTTCGGTCTGATCGTGCGCAGCCGGAACGTATTCAGCAATATTGGCGCAGGGCTTAGAACAGTCATCGGCGGAGAAGTAAAAGGCTACACAAAAATGTTATCGGACAGCCGGAAGCATGCAATTGCCCGGTTGCGTCTGGCAGCAACAGAAAAAGGGGCGAATGCTGTACTGGCCATGAGATTTGATTCAGGCGATATCGGTAACGTTATGAATGAAGTCGCGGCCTACGGGACAGCGGTTAAAATACGGCCCTTAAAATAGTTGAAGAGCAAGAAATCACCTAAAACTTTTTTAACCTCAACTTACGTAGCGCAATAGTTGTCATTGTTACAGTCGTGGTTGGTTTTATCGCTGGCATGACTTTTTCCAGTTATTACTCAGACAATTCAGCTAATCCACCTTCGAAACTAGTTCCTTCCACGCATATCTGTAGCTGCCCGGAAATTCCTGCCGGTAGTAATATGGCGGAATATTGTAAGTGTTAATCAGAATAATTCGATTACAATATAGCCATGCAGATAACCCGTCAACAATACATTATTTACAGCCAACTATGCTTATTTGTGAGCATGCTGATGTGTATTGCCATAAAACCCAAGGGCTTGGCTGCCAACGGGGGGATTAGTTATTACGGGACCTTTTTAGAAACAGCCGTACCATATACTATCGGAATACTCGGAGGAGCGTACTTCGGATACCGGTTGGCCAAGACATTACACAAGGCTTCGCTTAAATATGTCCGGCTGGCCCTGATAGTAATATCTATTCTGTCAATCGGCATTGTGCTAACCCCTTATTCAATTAATGCTGTTTTGGATTGGACGCATACTATCTTAGGGTCAATAATATTTATTCTTGAACTGGTTATAAGTGGCTGGGTGATTAAGTCCTTTGAATATGATTCAACAATACTAGTGCTGGGGCTGCTGGAATTCATTTGCGGCGTGTTAGCGGCTATATATACCCGGCCACCGCATGGATTTTTAATTCAATCGCAGCTATTGTTCCAACTTTTCTTCGGAATCATTCTCTACCGTAGTTTCAATGGTACTAAACTAGTTGCCGAAAAACAATTTGCCTAGTGTTTTAGACTGATAATAACCGAGATTTTCTATTTACTGGTGAAGCTGTTGGTCATGCGTCTGGCACTCTTGACGCGCAAAGTTGGATACAAACTGTGAGCATTGCAGGACATTATTATAGTTGCTCATTAACCGATGGATGTCTTGCCCCTCTTTATTCTCAATAAGATTGTATTGCTGGGAATTTTGATTGATAGCACCATTGTAGTGAATAGCATCAGCTAAACGGACGACTGCTCCGGTTATAAGAATAGCAATGAGAATCACCAGCCAGAAGCGCCAGTTAAATTGTTTACGCCGGTATTGGGGGAGCGGAGTGTATAGCTTGATTTTTTCAATATTTGACATAGTTACTTAATTTATGAATCAGCCTAGTTATTATGACACTGCAGCAAGATATTTGAATAAATAAATCAGGCAATTATACCCACAAGCCATACTAATTTATAGTAAACCAAGAGGTATATACTGAATGTATGCAACGCAATAAACCTAAGCTTAGTAAAAAAGATATAGATTGGCAGGAGAAACTAAACAATAAAGTTAAAATAGAAAAGGTTGAGCTTAATCATCCACAAGGTAAAGAAAGATTTGATAAAATCATTCGTTGTTTTAGAAACAAGAAATCGTAGTAGTCGACACTATATCGGCATTGTCTAAGTAGCTACAAGTGCTATATTTAAAATGATATGGATAATCAAAACCAAGATATTGAAAATCCGCAAACTGAAAGTATAACTAGTCCGGTTCGGGGTCAAGTTGCAGGACAACCACCCGTTGTGTCTAGTGATAACCAACCATTAAATTACTCTCCTTCTGTAA
>DATKGQ010000002.1:0-5497 GCA_035510715.1 Saccharimonadales bacterium (SeqCode)
AAAATTTTAAGATGAAAAAAACTGTCAACAATAAAAATGGGTTTAGTATTATTGAGCTTCTGATCGTTATAGTACTTCTAATAATTGTTGGAGGTATAGGGTTTTACGTGGCTAAAAATCATTATAAGAAAGCAGCCACTCCATCGTCTTCGGGCTCTACTTCACAATCCTCTGTTTCTAATTCAAATTCTCCCACGATATCTACAACAGCTATGGCTGGCGATTTATTGAGCTATTTGAAGACCTATTACATTCAAAATGGTCAATACCCCCAGAGCGACAATAATGGCATGGATAGCTTAGTGTGGCAATACGGTTATGATTTTCGGAATGGCGGTGCCTCTAGCCAAACATGCCCGCAATGGAATGGTTTTATGTCATATGCCTCCCAAACAAACCAGCAGACTAATTTAGTTGATACTTTCCATCTGGATTATTGTGTGGGCAATAAAACAACTGAAAAAACTCAGTCAAGCATTAATACTTATACAGCATCCGATGCTGTTAATCGGGTAAAGTATGCATACTCTAGTGTACTGTCTTACGAACAGGAAAATACTGGGGGGCCAAGTCAGGCTGAAGTTGATTCAATTCAAAATGATCTGTCGCCAACTTTGTACAATGAACTAAGCGCCGTATTACGGACATCAAGTCAGGATCCTATTCTATGCATACAGAGTAATCTACCTAATAGCATAACTGCGTCAGCTAGTGTCACGTCAAATAACACTGATACGGTTCCGGTCGTTGAATCCTTTAGTGCAACGTCCACAACTATAACAACGACAGTTGATTTAAGTAATTTACAGATTACAGGTATAACTTGTCCTCAGTAAGTCATACCACTCATTGATTTTAGCTATGATACGGTTCCAATTCGATATAAGGTGGTTCACCAAATGAGAAATTGCTAGTAGTTGCTAGTGCAAGCACCGGACTCACTCCTGTAAAAAGGGGTGTTTTTGGTTTTCGACTTTTTATTTCCTCGTAGGTTGGTAACTTATCGAATATTGCTCCGAAAAACTGTGCTCTTTTGATCGGATCAATCTGTTGGATCAACAGTTTATCTAGGTTTTCGACGAAATATTTGACCCTGTTTAGTATTTTACTAATATCGATCGGTTTCTTACTTTCTAGCTCGGCTTTTTTACCACCGAGTACTGTTATTTGCTTCTCTATCTTCATAATATTCTCCTCCATATATTTAATTGCCGTATTACTAGACGTAATACATCCTCAAAACCTGTGGATAACATTTGCAGAAAGAAAGAGTTAATTATACTCTTATTCGTAGAGTACATTTAAAACAACAAAAAGGATAAAAACAAAATGAAGCTCAAGAGACTTAGTGCTTTAGGCTCAGCATTAGTGCTGAGTATCAGCACGTTATTATCAATTGGTTTTGCTGGTACAGCTTTTGCTGCAGCGCCTTATACCTGTACATGGACAGGAGCCACCAACAACAACTTTAATACTGCCGGTAACTGGACGGGTTGTAATAGTGCTGCGCCGCAACCCGCCGATAATGATAACCTTGTTTTTAGCAATACTAGTCTTAGTGCAGAAGCAAATCTTGTTAATGACATAACCGGACTACAAGTAAATTCAATTACGTTTTCTGGAACAAACTCGAGCTACTACGGCTATGCTATAACCGGTAATTCCATCTCCATTAGTGGGGGGATAACGCAGTCTGCCAATACTTTCTCTACACTAGATGTAAGTACCCTGACCTTAAGCGGTTCACAGACTTTCTCATTATCCAACGCCGGCTTAACGATTGGCGACAGCACTCAGGCAACCTCTAGCACTCTATCAATAGGCTCAAATACACTGACGATTAGCGACTCAACATCATGTACTGGACTAAAGATATACTCTGCTTTAACGGGTAGTGGAACAATAACGGACAACACTACAACGGGCGTCTCTTTAAATACTGACAGCCCGAGTTTCTCTGGAGCAATAAATGTTAGTAGTGGTTACTTGTCTGCCAATAGCGGTCAAGCTCTTGGAGCAAGTTCGGCGACGGTTTCTATCGCTTCTGGAGCATCTCTTTTTCTTGGGTATACAAGCAATGTTACATATGCAGAAAATCTTAATTTAAACGGTAGCGGTGTAAGTAGTGGAGGAACAGTAATTACAGGCCAACCAGCATTATATGAAGCACAATGCGCGGGAGGAGTAGGTACACCCACCACTTCAACCGCAACCTTGTCGGGGAATGTAACACTTTTGTCCAACTCGACTGTTTACACAGGCCAATATAATAATTTAGACGTTACTGGACCTCTTAGTGGAAGTTATACTTTGACTTCAGCAAGTGGTTCTGCGGGAACTTTAACAGTAAATTCTTCTAATAACACCTCGCAAACACCTAACGGAAACCAAAGTGCACCTGCGGTAACTACAAACTATGATTCCAACAGTCCATCTATATCTATAGATGTGCAAAATAATCAAACAGCGATTGTTGACGGTACATATGGTGATGTAACGGTAGAAAAAGGCGGTATTTTAAAGGGGAATGGAACAGTTGGTAATCTGTATGTATCACAGGGAGGTATAGTCGCCCCTGGTCATAGTCCAGGTTGTCTAACGGTTAGCGGTAACTATAACCAAATTGGTACTTACCAAGCTGAAATCGGTGGTACGACTGCCTGTAGTGGTTACGACCAACTTGATGTGACTGGAACCGTGACACTTGATGACGGTAACACGCCACCCACTCAAGGCACGCTTCAAGTATCTTTAGTTAGTGGATTTACGCCAAAGGCCGGTCAGACATTTGAAATCATTAACAATGAAGGCAGTAGCGCAGTTAAAGACACATACTCAGGTTTACCTGAAGGTTCAGAAATTACAGTAAGTGGATACGTCTTTAAAATCTCATATGTTGGGGGAACAGGTAATGATGTTGTCCTAACGGTCGTAAGCGTTCCAAAAACGCCTGACACTGGTTTTGGTCTAACAAGCGCTCACATTGGACTTCCCCTACTTGGAGCCACAATGATGGCTGGTGGCATATATTTCATCTCTCGTAAAGTTAAGCACCCAATAGCTACCAAGCGACGCTAAGGCGAGGTTAGGCTTATGGAAGCTGGAGCTCGTGCCACCATAGATGATCCTGTATTACGTCGAAGACTGCGTAGTGAGTTTACTCCGAGCTATACTAGACGTACATTTACAAGACCACGCCCAGCTCTAATTAGCGATTTTACTGAGCGTAGGTATCAACAAGCCCCTACACCTAGTATTTCCCCTCAAATAGTTCAACACCCTGACATTCCCAAACCATTGTCAGACATAGATTCTTCGTCTCCGCAAATATCTGTTCAATCTAACTCTGCCTTAACACAAGCACACATTGATAGCACAAAACCAATAGCACGTCGTAAAGCAACAGCCTTTCTTAAAAATCTTCTTACTATAAGGCGCAAAAGCAAGCTTCAAGTAGCATTAATGGCGCTGGCAATCTCTATTATTTTAGCTGGCGCTTACGTTAGCTATTTAGGACTTCGAGCCAATCATGTCGCCGTAGCCCAAGCAGCTAAGTTAACTCAACAAGCCAATAACGCTGCTAAGTCATCTGGTTCTTCTACTGCACCTAGTACTGTTAAGCCTAGTGCGGCAGCAGTCGCAAGCTATGTAGTAGCACCCAACCTACCGCGCTATATCATGATTCCTAGGCTTGGAGTTAACGCTAGGGTTCTATCGGTGGGTGTTAACTCACAAGGAGCCTTAGAAACACCAAATAACGTCCATGATCGGAATCCTCGCTATGGGGATTTGTTTTATAAATTAACTGACCAACCGCCGGCGGTTCAGGTACATCAACATGAGAATAATCCACGAAGCTTCTTTCTTCTCGCCAGCATAAAGATTCCGTTAAATAGCTTGGTTTTTGATCTGGATATAAGAAATAATAATCAACTTGTTCGAGAGGGCCGATTGACTGCATAGAGCCAACCGCCAATAGGCGATCTTTAACCACCTGCGGATTGTCTATCTGATATTTGAATTGTTTATTTTCCCTAGTTTCTTCTTTAAGAATACTGCCTTCAATGCCCAAGCTCTCAACTATACTGGTAAATTCTTTTTCTAATGCAGTTTCAGATTTTAGGCTTAAACTTTCATCTGACATCTTATTAATTATGGTAACATCATTAACAAGTTATATACACATCTAAGATTCTAGCTTTGATAAGTATAATTAATCATTTCATATCCTCATTAGTATTGTTATATACATTGAGTAGTTTATGTATTTCTTCAATATCAGAATCCTCACGCAGATCAAAGGTTTGGTTAAGGGACCTTCTCCCTAGTCATAAATAATTTGTAATCTTTTTATCAAAATAAAAATACTTCAGACTAGGATTGAGTTATATTGGTTTTTGGGCTAATTATGGTGGATACAACAAAATGTTTGACCCCAATGTAGTTCCAAGAGCTGTATGGCCTGAGGCACTAATAAACAAATATAATGCTCAAGTTGCTAAATTTGAAGACATGAATCAGTCTTTTAGGCAAATGAATCAATCGTAAAATAATAAGTTGCAAATTAAACTCTAGGTGTATAATACTTTTAGGCAATTACTTATACTTATAAACAGTACCTTATTGAGAAAGAAAAACTTGAAAAAACAGAAAACAATGAGATCCTTGAGGTCGTCTCTGATCTTTTTGCTAGCAACATTATTTGCCGTCGCTACAGCATTAAATTTCGTCAAACAAAATGCGAAAGCTGATGGCGCTCCAACCACCCCGCCGGCCAATATCTGCGGCAATACCAGTCTATTGAGCGGCCCCTCTACAGCTCCCAACGGAGCAGTTACTGTTGCGGCCGGAGACAACACAAGTGCCGCGGCAGCTGGAGACTACGACTCTGCGAACACTACCTATTATTTCGCTACCGGCACCCACACTATTGAGGCACAGATCATTCCGGGTAATAATTCGACTTATATCGGTGCCCCTGGAGCAATTATCGACGGTGGCGGTACAGAAAATAATGAGTGGTCCCAGTCAGCAACCAATGTTACGGTTGAGTACCTGACAATTCAGAATTACTGGCAGCCCGGAGGACAAGATGTTATCAATGCCAACCAAGGCGCCAATAGAACATTTGAGTATGATACGATTGGCCCAAATAATCCAAACGGCCAAGCTTCATATAATGGCTATGGTATTGGGTTAGGAGATGGTAATACTCTTGAATATGACTGCATCACCGGTAATTCCGAGGGAGGTTTCAACGCCAGTGGGGGCCCAGGCAATCTACTTACCGGCATAGTCATTTCCAATGATGAGATTACAGCAAACGGCCTGGGCAATTATCCGGATACTTCTGGGGCTGCAGCCGGCGGCAAGATCTTTTGGTCAACAAATGCTGTCATTACCGACAACTATGTTCATGGTAACTACGGGGTTGGGATTTGGGCCGACTTCAACAATGCTGGGGCAGATATATCGGGAAATTATATTTCAGCAAATT
>DATKGQ010000003.1:0-2136 GCA_035510715.1 Saccharimonadales bacterium (SeqCode)
GCTTTGGCAGTGCCTTGGCTATCCTTATTTTGCTGTCAGCCGGTTTATTTGTCGGCCTGAGGAATAACATGACCTTCCAAAATGATATTTTTCATACCAGTACACATTCTTCGGTTAAGATCAGCTCCAATCAAAACCATGCCAGTGCCTTAAGGTCAGGTCTCAGTGATGCCTTGCACCAGCCGCTGGGCCGCGGCCCGGGCACGGCCGGTCCGGCCTCCGTGTATAATTATCAACCGGCCCGCATCCCCGAGAACTATTTTGTCCAAATCGCAGAGGAAATCGGCTGGCTGGGGTTAATCGTGTTCTTGCTTATCTACTGGTTGGTTGCCAAAGGGCTGTATTTTGCTAAGACAAATCCGCTGGCGCTTGGGCTATTGGCGGCTTTAGTCGGTATAACCTTTATTAATTTCTTGTCGCAGGCCTGGACTGATAATACGCTGAGCTATTTATGGTGGGGGCTGGCAGGAATCGCGCTGGCACCTCTCTTAAGCGCTTCTAAAATAACAGGCGACAGTAAAAAAACGTAAGCGATTATCAAAAAACTAAATTCAAACTATGTGATTAATTCTTCGGTTGCTTCTTCTTCAGTCTTATGTTTGAATACTGCTTTCGTATATAAGATATAGTTCCAGAATAAACCACCAACTACGGCAACTGTCTTAGCGCAGTTTAGGGCTAGTTGCTTATGGTGTAACAGCAGAAAACGTCCTGTTGCCCCATTGAAATAATGCCCCAGGTTGTTTATCCCATTCTTCGCAGGGGTATCTAAGAAGTAAATTAGAAATCCCTGAACAACAATCACGCTCAAACCGGTAACCACAAAAAATTTTATGTATGTTTTCAGCGAAATCTTATGTTCACCCTGGAACACGATGTAGTTATTAAGAAAATAAGATATCGAGACACTGATAGAGACGGAAATAATATTGCTCAAAATTATTGGCAAATGGCAAACAACCACTAAAATATTTAATATAGTAAAGTCGATTGTAGTGTTTATTAAACCTACTATGACAAATCTGACTGGCTTGTGTGACCACGTTTTCTGCAGCATACTTATCCCAAGTGAATAGTAAGAAGTTCATGGAGAGTTGTCGATAGTGCAGCTAGGCATTTTAATTCCTACCTATGATGAAGCGATGTCTATCAAAACATTGCTGAGAGAAATCAACAAAGAGACTTCAAACCTTAAAAATGTGAACATTCACATTGTCATTGTCGATGACTCATCGCTTGATGGAACCGGTAGCATCGTTAAAAAAGTTGCCTCGGAGTTGAACTCAAATTCTTTTAATATTGAGCTTCTGACTCGAAAAGAAAAAAATGGGTTCGGAACAGCTTGCGTGGCAGGGTTTAAACTGCTGCTAAAAAACCGGGTTAATTATGTTCTTCAAATGGATGCCGATTTGTCTCATGACCCAGTGTATCTCCCTAGTTTTGTCAAAGCAGCCAGCAATGGCTATGACCTTGTGATTGGCTCAAGGTACACTTTGGGAGGCGGCACGCCCGATTGGTCATGGTATCGCCGCTTCCTGAGCAAATACGGGAATATGTATGCCAAGAACCTGCTTGGTAAAGCGATCACGGATTATACCGGCGGTTATAATCTCTACTCAAAGAAGTTGCTAGAAGCAATTGACGTTAACTCACTCCGAGCTAGTGGCTATGGCTTTTTAATAGAACTCAAGTTCCGAGCTCTCAGGCAATCGACAAAATTTTGCGAAATCCCGATTGTTTTTCGAGATCGTACTCATGGCCGGTCAAAAATCCCTAAGTCAACACTTATCAAAAACATAGTCCTTGTTCCGAAACTTAAGTTTCAATCAACTTATTGGAAGAATAAGTTATAAAATCTGGCAGTAATTATGCTGGTGGCTATAAATGGTTCTAAAATGAAGGGTGAGGCTAAACATGAACGATAACCAACTTGGAACTGTCCGGCCGACTAAAAAACAGCAAGAACTGCTGGTTTTTATTGAGTCATTTATTGCTAGTCATGGCTATAGCCCTAGCTACCGGGAAATAATGGATGGCCTAAACTACAATTCCGTCGCCACGGTGTCTCTGCATGTTAATAGTTTAATCAGGCGCGGGCATCTACAAAAGCGTAATCGCAGTGCCCGGTCATTAGAG
>DATKGQ010000004.1:0-26427 GCA_035510715.1 Saccharimonadales bacterium (SeqCode)
GAGGCTGTAGTAGCAGTTCCAACAACTGACCAACGGATTACCGAAACATATGATCCGTTTACTCCGGCTGTGTAGACCTTAAATATATTATTGCCGATGGTACCACTACCATCTGAAGCTGTGTTAAGGGTAGTAATCTCCACGCCACTGATGTTTGGTGTTAATGAGTAGATTGGCTGAGTATTTGCTGCCATATTTCACCTTTCTTAATTTAAATTATATCCTTTTGATGCTGCTAACATTTTACCCGTACTTGTCGTGCCAATCAGAAGTTGAACTTGGCTGACTGTTAAGTTCTGCACTGGACCACTTGCGCTAGTATTATTGCCTTGCATCGTAAATGCCGGCATATTGCCTTCCATTAGCTCAATCCACGTTTGAGGCGAAACATCTACCGTTACTGCTGTATTCCCGGTCATAACCCATCGGCTGGCGATATAGGTATTACCAGATTCGACATCGACAGCATTACCAACTTGATTACTAGTAGTGGCAAAATCAGATGGCCTAACCCATGCGCCACTACCCGATGCCGCTGTAGTCCAAATACCGTTTTGGCTAGTAGTAGATTGAGCAACCAATAAGACTCTAGCGTTATTGCCTAAAGCTACCCCGTCAATATTGGGTAAACCGCTTAGAGACTGATTAGAATTAGCTACCGCCTGAACAGCTGAATTTCCGCCGCTAGTAGTTCCAGCAGGTCCCACTAGCCCGCCATAAGTCAAAGCCGTCCAACTTGTTACACCATCGCCGATCTTAAACAGATGGGTATCAGTCTCAATACCCATTTCTCCTGATAATAATAACGGATTATTAGCTGTCCAGCTGGCGGCTAAATCACGTCGAAATTGAAACTGGCCGTAGCTCATACCGATCCTCCGAAATCAATTCCTAGCGTACCAGTATAGGTAGTTGCTGAATTGCCACCATCGATACGGAAGCTACTGACTGTTCCGCCACCGGCAACCGTGGCAGAGCTAACAGCCGTAATCCTGCCCTTTGCATCATATGTCAAAACTGGGACGGATGTACTTGAACCGACGCTGCCGGAAGTAATAATTGAAGCTAAAGCGGGGCTATCATAAGTACCTGCCAAATCACCGGCCAACTTGACCAGTCCGGCACGAGCACTAGAACCACTAGTAGCCAAGTTGTAATTAATCCCATCAGTAAGATTGTTGGGATTAGTCGGAGTAGTTAGTAAGTATCCGGTATTCGGATCGTGGGCCTGATCAAGGAAATAATTTAGTATCGTTCCCCAGTCATTATTGTCTGAACCGACAGCTGGTAAACCAGTGTGTGGTGGCATAAGTTTTTATATCTCCTAAATACTAAATCTCATGCTGGTTTACCAGCATGTTCAAATACTACAATAACATAAGCGCTGATAGATGTTCAACATCGCTTATAGTATCTTTCCACAATATAATAGATAGCAATCGAACCTGTTTAACAATAAACAGTTGACGTTCATAAATATAGCTATTATGATAATACTAATGCTTCTAAAGGATCAATAAAAATAAATTATTATGAAAAACATCTTCAAACGCTGGCGATTTTATATAGCAGTTGTATTAGTGGTTATCTTTGGGGCTAGTACAACCATAATTTCATCTGTATCAGCCGTCAATACAACTATCAGCTCGGATATCAGTCCGGTTATAAGTCTATTTACTACCAGCGGTACAGTTAATGATGCCATTACGCCAACTGGTAGTGGTGCCCAAACTATCCAAAGCGATACAGTTACGGTCAGCACAAATGATAGCTCAGGTTATACCCTGCAATTGGCTGAGTCTTCAGCCACTACTACCCTGACATCAGGTAGTAATACCATTCCCGCTAGCTCCGGTAGTCAAACAACCCCAGTTGTCATGGCGGTTAATACCTGGGGTTACCGGGTAGACAGTTTGGGCGGTTTTGGATCCACCACAACTACAGCAGCCAGCAACGCAGCCATCAGTGGTACTATCAAATTTGCCGGCGTACCAGCGCCTGCCTCTCCTAACACCTTGGCCGATACTTCCGGAACAGCTAGCAATGCTGTCACAACAGTTTGGTACGGAGTAGCAGCAAATACGACACAGCCCAGCGGCACCTATACCAATACCGTAACTTACACCGCAACTACCAATTAGTGCTATTCTATAATTAGTTAAATCTTATGAAGAAGAAAATAGGGGCTTACCTCATTGCTGTTTTAATGGTATTGTCTGCAATCTATTTTGGCAGTCATGTAGTTTATGCTGCCCCCGAAGTGTTAACGATTTCCCCAACTGCTATCAAACCGGTGATTAATCCCGGTACGGTTAAAAATGGAAGTTTTCAAGTAATTAACCAAGGACAACAAGGCTATAATGTTATCATTTACGCTGCCCCATATTCGGTTAAAAGCGAAAATTATACACCAGACTTTTCACCAATCCCAGGCACACCAACAGTTGCCAGTTGGCTGCATTTCTCGCAAACTAGCAGCATAATTCAGCCCAACCAAGCCCTTACTGTCGACTATGCCATAACAGTCCCTCCTAATACTCCCGCCGGCGGCTACTATGCCGTAGCTTTCGTAGAAACCCAGGCACCAAAAAACGCTTCCGGCGTTATCGTAAATGAGCAAGTCGGTGAAATATTTTATATCCAGGTTGCCGGACCAGTTAAACAAGCTGGAAAGATACTAAGTTGGGCAAGCTCCTTTTTTCAAAAACCGCCACTAATTGCTGCCCTGCGACTTGAAAATACTGGCGGATTATATTATTTTTCCAATATTTCAATTGTTGTTCGGGATATTTTTAATTCCCCGAAATTTACTCTAACGACTCAAAAAGTAGTATTACCGCAAACTATCCGTCAGTTAACTGTCACCTGGGCTAAAACACCAAGCCTTGGCTTGTTTAAGGTGACCGGATCAGCAACTATTCTAGGACACAACCAACCCCTACCAACCAAATATGTTCTCGTAATGTCGCAAACCGTCAGATACATTTTTATGACGGTTGGGGCATTAATTGTTATAGCAGTAATTATTCGGCTGATATTTGGGCACAGACACCGAAAAAAATACCCACGATCAAATAAGAAACAATAAACAAATGGGACTTAATAAAGTCTGAACAGACCTATGATTAAGAAAATTATTTTAGTATTTTGTGTGGTTAGTATAATTGCCGCAATGCCAGTACTCCAGGCTATGGCGATCACTTATGGTAGCGGGACGTATGGGTCATGCCAGTACAATTCCTGTAGCTTAACAATCAGTAGTGCTGGTACGTTGTCAATTAATGTAACTCCGGCTTCGGGGGGTGCCTGCTCGACCCAGAGCGACAATGTGTCAGTCTTAACCGATGATCCAAGCGGCTATACTCTATCCTTAACTAACAGTAGTACCAATACTGCCCTGCTCAATGGTACAGTAGCGATTAATTCGACATCTGCCACACAAGCCAGTCCGGCGGCATTAGTAGCTAATCAATGGGGTTATCGGGTAGATAATATCGGAGGATTTGGAGCTGGTCCAACTTCTGCTCAAACTAACGTCAGTCCAGATTCAATCTCATTTGCTGGTGTGCCAGCCAGCAATGCTAACCCAGATACTATTGCCTCAACTAGCGGCGCAGCCGATCCTGCGGTTAGTACCTACGTTTGGTATAGTGTCTGTACTGATACAACTATCGCCAGTGGCACTTATACTACTCAGATTACTTATACGGCTATCACAAACTAGTAAGACTACAACTGATAAGAAACCGCTTATGCAAAAAACTACTTGACAGTAAGTAGCAACTTCTTGTAGTGTATATTTAACTTAGTAGAGATAAAAACAAAAGTAAAAAATGTCAAAGTTTGATGAAATCCTGCAAAAAGAAATGACTCGCAAGCAATTCATTTTGAGTTTGCTGTCCGTCTTCGGCGCAATTATCGGTATCCCAGCTATTTTAGGTATTTTGACAAAAGGCACATCAGCACATAGTGGTGGCAATCTTCCCGGTTATGGCCGTCAAAGTTACGGACCGTGAGCACAATAAATTTAATATTTTATTGTGAGGTTTTAAAGTTTGCTCGACGTCGCCTAAAATGCTTACGAGCGGGAGTATTTTTCAGCATATCTTTGCAGTAAAGAATCGTTAATGACTCTGGTTTTTCTGATTTTGGCACAGGTACGTTTTTCTTGCCATCTGTAATGTATGGACCATATGGTCCGTTAAGGATTTTAATGCCGTTATCGAAATCCTTGATAACTTTTTCTGAGATATGTTTGAGCTTGGCTTGATAAAGCTTTCGGGCTTCGGCCTCAGTAATAACGTAGGGGTCAAAATCCTTAATTGAAACAAAAAGCTTATCAACCTGGATATAGGGACCGAATCGGCCGATGTTGGCAGTGATCTCTTCGCCTTTCACTGTTTTACCGACAACCCGGGGTAGTTTAAACATTTCAATGGCCTGCTGAAGGCTGACACTATCCATGTCTGTTCCCTCGGGTAAGGGTGCAAATGCGGGCTTTTCCTCATTGTCGGTACTACCTCTTTGCAAAACCGGTCCAAAGCGTCCGTAACGAACTATAATTGGGAGTTTGGTTTTAGGATCAATACCTAATGTTCGAGCTTGTGAGACTTCTTCTCGGCTTACCTTTTCGGATTTTTTGACCAATGGGTGAAAATCCTTGTAAAAATTTTTGATCATAATTGGCCACTTGATCTTACCAGTTGCAATAAGGTCAAAATCTTTTTCAATATCGGCCGTAAAATCATAGTCAACAATGTCTGAGAAGTATTTGGTCAGAAAATCAGTAGTTATGTCTGCCACCAGCGTTGGCACTAATTTACTTCGGTCGGCCCCTGTAACTATTGTTGTTGCCTGCTCTGAGATCTGGCCTTTTTCCAAAATAATAATTTTTATCGGTCGCTCAGTGCCAATTACATCTTTCTTATCTATATAACCGCGACTTTGAATTGTAGAAATTGTCGGAGCATAAGTACTGGGTCGACCGATGCCGAGATCTTCAAGCTTACGCACTAAGGTTGCTTCGGAATACCGGGCTGGTGGGCGGCTGAATGTCTCGGTGGCTTTCATTTGCACCAAATCAAGCGAATCTCCTCTATCAATCGGTGGCAGAATCAGATCATCCTTTATATTGCCACTAACTTTCAAAAAGCCATCAAACCTCAATATCTCACCCTTAGCTATGAATTTCTCGGAGTGTTTAGCTATACCGATTGTGACTTCGGTTTTTTCAACTCTAGCTGAACTCATCTGGCTGGCGATAGTACGTTGCCAAATCAAACGATAAAGACGCTGCTCTTGTTTGTCATTCCCGGCACCAAGATCATTAAAATTGCTTGGCCGGATAGCTTCATGGGCTTCTTGAGCAGACAGGCTTTTAGTCTGGTATTGCCGTCGGTGGCTATATTTTTCACCATAAGTTTTTCTGATGTAGTTGGCAGCCAAATCAAGATGTCCAGCAGATAAAAGCGTACTATCAGTTCGAATATAACTAATATACCCGTTCTCGTATAAATGTTGAGCCAAAATCATAGTTTGCCGAACGCCAAAACCGAGCCGGCGAGCAGCTTCTTGTTGCATAGTACTGGTTGTAAATGGCGGTGCTGGACTGCGGGTTCCTGGTTTTTTAATTACTACTTCAACTGTAAACTTACTATCCTTGACTGCTTCTATAAACTGGCGAGCTTTAGTGTGGACATCAGGTGATTTATTAAGTTCTGCTGAAAATTCCTGAAGTTTTTTATGAACGGTGAACATAGCTGTTAGCTTAAAAGAAGTTTTAGATTCAAAAGCCTTTATTTCTCTTTCCCGGTCAACGCACAATCTTACGGCGACTGACTGAACACGGCCTGCACTAAGACCAGAGCGGACTTTTCGCCAAAGAACGGGGCTAAGCTCATATCCAACCAGACGGTCAAGTACACGCCGGGCTTGTTGGGCATCTACTAGATTAATATCAACAGTCCGAGGATGCTTAATTGCATTGTCGATTGCCGACTTAGTAATTTCATGAAAAACTATTCGTTTAGTGGTCTTCGGGTTAAGGCCAAGTGTTTCGCAGAGGTGCCAAGCAATCGCTTCCCCTTCTCTATCTTCATCACTTGCCAGCCAAACTGTACCGGCTGCTTTAGCTGACTTTTTCAGTTCCGAAACAACTTTTTTCTTACTTGGATTAAGTTCATAATGCGGCTTGAAATTATGCTCAATATCAATATTTAAACCTTTTTTGGGTAAATCCCGGATATGGCCAAAACTACTTTTGACGCTATATTTTGAACCCAGAAATTTTTCAATAGTTTTAGCTTTGGCTGGACTTTCAACAATAACCAGATCTTTTTTAGGCATTTATATATATTTAGCGTTTTTTATTAATAATGCAACTCATTTACTGAAATTATTATGCTAATAAATAAAACATTAACGGTTAAAAGTAATTCTTCCCAACCCACCAGCCAGCCCATATACCGACAAAACAACCGACCGTTCCTAGGATTATACTCCAAGCACTTAACCAACCATGACCGATGACGTCACCAAGCCAACTGCCAACTGTGGAAAATACAGTAAGGCTTATCCAGACAAGAGTTTTTGTACTCATAATGGTAGTTTATCATGGCGCGTAACATAAGGGGCATTGACTTGAAAAATGCCAGATTTATAACCTATAGTGCTAAAGCTAATTTACTAATAATCAATAATATTATTAAGTATTGACATAACATAATAAATTTGTTAGAATTGCAACTTGTAAACGCAACTATAAGCGTTTACGCACCTTATATCCCCATTCTAACAATTTGTTAGATTGTTTTAGAGCGTGCTAAGCCATAAGTTGTTACCCTCCACTTAATCTTAGCTTGTCTTTTGAGGACAAGCGCTCTAAAGCAGACTAACCCTTTTAACTACACCTCTGATTTTCAGAGGCCCTCTGTGGGCCAGTGAATCTCCAAGATGGTCTTTATGACCGGCACGAATCTTTATGGAGTTTTGGATTTCGATGCTTCACTGTGGTGGGTTAAAGGGATTGGCCAAAGTTTACTTTGGCAGGGGAGATCCTCATGATATCCCCATGAATCAGACCTCCAGTGGTGCCCACCCCCTCTGGAGGTCTGTTTTTTATATAATAAAACTACGAGTTTCAGCTGCCAATGTTGTACTGCCGTAGACATATTCACTTAATATTGCGGCAACTTCTTTATTCAATGAGTTAATGTGCTTTTGCTCCTCTTTTGAAAATTTTGCCAAAACGAATTGAGCGCTATCGGTTTCATCAGCTTTAGCCAATTTTATGCCGATCCGGATACGCCCAAAGTTTTCTCCAATATGTTTAATAATTGATTCCAGCCCATTATGGCCGGCTGATTGACCACCAACCCGAGTTCTAATCTGTCCAAACGGGATATCTAATTCATCATGCACTATAACAATATCCTCAACCGGGATCTTGTAATATCTCATAACAGCGCTAACAGCATCACCACTTGCATTCATGAAGGTCGTTGGTTTGATAAGGAAAACTTGTTTATCGCCCATTGTGTCATAAGTTAGTTCACAGAGTAAGTTTGATTTAACTGACCAAGGCCCAAACTGGCTTAGCGAAGCAAAGTAATCAACCGTTTCGAAACCAATATTATGTCTGGTACCATCATATTGTGGTCCGACATTTCCTAATCCAACAATCATAATTGTTTTGTGCTGCCCTAGGGTGTAGAGTTGAATATTTTGATAAACTGGTTGTTTACGCTGGAATAATGCCATTTTTTAAGTTTCCTTTACTTGGGCTGCGCTTAATTGTTTTCGACTTTCCTCAATAAACCATAACTGTACTGCGCTGCCACTAAAATCATATTGCTCGCGCAATTTCCTTTCCAGAAATCGACGATAACTAAAGTGAATTTGTTTAGTGTTCCGCCCAAAAATTTTAAATGACGGAGTCGGATTATCTGTTTCTTGTATCATGTAATGTAATTTTGGTGTAACGCGCTTGACAGATGGTGGCGAAAAACTGTTAACGGCAGCTGATAGCCAACGGTTAATCTCTGGTGTTGGAATTCTTAGCTGTCGGTGAGAATCTATGTCCATAACCAATTCAAAAATTTGGGCTACATTAAGTCCAGTTATCGAACTTGTAAAAATAACTGGTGCCCACGGTACGAAATCATATTCCCCAGAAATCTGACGAATCATTTGGGTTTGATCTAACTCGCCCTCACTAATTAAATCTATTTTGCTGACGACCAAAACTAATCCCTTTCCAGCTTCTTTAATCATGCCAGCGATCTTCTTATCCAACTGGACTATAAGTTCTGACATATCGATGAGCAACAAACAAATGTCAGCTTGGTTAATTGCACTTAATGACCTGATAACGCTGAATCGCTCAACACCGACTTGAATCTTGCCTGATCGGCGGATACCAGCGGTATCCATTAATTCAATTTCCCGGTTTTTATAACGTACCGTAAGCCGGTTAATGTCGCGGGTTGTTCCGGCTCTGGCGGAAACTAAGGCTTGCTGTTTTTTAGCTAAGGTATTAAATAACTGTGATTTACCGACATTTGGTCGCCCAAGGATCGCCACATGTAGCCGGTTGTCAGCCTTCTTATACTTTGCTCTCGGGATTATAGATACAATTTCGTCAAGCATTGATGAAATACCACTATGCTGGGTAGCGCTAGTGGTAACAATCTTTTTAATGCCCAAGCGCTGGAATTGGTCGATATTTTTATCTTTAATTTTGTCGATTTTATTAACGACTAATAGTACAGGCTGGCGTGTTTTTAGGGCCATTGTAGCAATCTTACGGTCCTCTTCAGCCGCAACAACGTCTGCTTCAACAACCACCACTATGACTGAAGCACTGGTAGCTGCTTGCTCAATCTGATCTTGAATAGTGATCTCGAAATCATCAGCCGGATCTTTCACGCCGGCCGTATCAACAATCCAAAAATCTTTTCCATTATGGTGAGCAATAGCAGTAATACTGTCTCTGGTTGTACCAGCTTCTTTAGCAACAATGTTCTCCCGTTTACCAAGAACAGCATTAAATAAGCTGGATTTACCAACATTGGTTCGTCCAACAATTGCGATAATAGGAATAGCACTCATTAGTTTATATTATGTCGGTTTTTTCAATTATTTGCCACTTACCAACCGGTAATAGCCCAAGTTCAAATGAACCAAAATTTGTCCGATGCAATGATTTTACCCGATAGCCAAGATATTCAAAGGTCCGGTGGATCTGTCGGTTCCGTCCTTCACTCATCACAATATGCCATTTATCCCCATCGCCCGTAATAGATAAATGACTGATACCATCATTTAATTGTATGCCGCGATTGATCGCTAATTTATCAGCTGTTTTTAAAGCTTTATTGAGTAATACAGCGTAGTGTTTTGTTTTATTAAATGAAGGATGGGTTAAATGTTGAGCCAACTGGCCATCATTTGTTAACAGCAGCAGACCGCTGGAGTCTTTATCAAGTCGGCCGACAGGTTGCAGGTGCTGAAAGCGCTCTGGTAATAAATCATATATTGTTGATTTCCCTTGCCCGTTTCGACTAACTATATAGCCGACCGGTTTATGTAGCATAATAGTACAAAATTTCTGTGGTGTTAAAGATATCCCGTCTAGCAGTATTACATCTTTGTCTGTAATAGATTGACCAAGAGATGCGATTATTCCGTTGACAGTTATTCGGCTGGACTTTAATACTTCATCAGCAGCTCTTCGGCTTAAATTGCTACTTTGAGCCACAAATTTATTAATACGCATACTGTCAGCCTACACCGAACACTAATCAACAGTCAAAAAGCTGGTAAATGAATAAATTTTTATAAAGCAATACTATTGGGATCAATTGTCTCGGATTCTTCCTGTTGCGGGGTTGTTTGTGAAGAAGCCTCTTCCTTGGCTAATAAACTGTAAATATCCGGTCGTTTTAAAGAATCAGTCGGGATTACTTTTTTGCCGTTAATATTAACGGAACCACTTTCTGGTTGTGCTAGGGTGTCATTCGAAGTGCCTACCGACGTTGGTGTGCTGTCCGATTGTGGAGCAACCACGACTGCTGGTGCATCTGGTGTAGGAATTGGAGCCGGTGCGACACCATCAGCAGGAGTCGGATTTAGGAAGTTCTGTATTTGAGATTTAATAGTTGATGATTCTTCTTTAGATGATTGGCCCAACGAAGAATCAATCATACTTGAATCAGTATTCTCTGCTGGCAGAAGTGTTGATAGTGGAGCACTTGCGTCTAGTGGTGTTGGTGACGGAGAGCTTGTATCTAATGGCGGCATACTTCCGTTGCCGACTACGGGTGCAGGAATTACGCTTGACGGTTGATCGGTTGGCTGTGGTGGAGATGGTTCGGCTACTGGAACTGCTGGTGTAGCTGCTATTGGTGCAGGTAGAGGTGGTTCGGGGGTTACTGCTGCAGGCGTTGCCGTCGGTGCGGGTGTAACTGGCATTGGTGTTATGAGTACGGGTGTAGCTGGCGTAAGAGGCACAGCGGGCTGACTAGGGGATGAAGAAATATCGGCTTGTAGCATAGAAGTTTCCTCGGGCGTACCACCCTCTAGTACTTCATGGACAGTTTTTATGACATCCTCTAGAGTGACCTGAGATTTTACTAAATAACGATCAGCTCCCAATTTTTCTGCTCGGCTTTTATCTTCACTCTGTCCCAAGGCGGTCATCATAATAACCTTAGTCGCCTCAATTCCTGGTGTTCCTCGTAAAATATCAAGCATATCAAAACCACTGATTTTTGGCATCATAATATCGCTGATAATTAAATCAGGATGGTTTTTGACAGCCATGGCAAGTGCTTCTTCGCCATCTTTAGCAGACAAAATCTCATAACCCTCTGCTTCAAGTCGAGCTTTATATATCTCGCTTAAATTTGTGTCATCTTCAACCAACATTATTTTGGCTGTCATGGTATTCCTTATTTATCGGATTATATTGTATAGCTTATGCCTGTAATTGTATCACGGACTGGCTAGAGATGCGATGGATGGTAATGTCACCTTTACTGCCTCAGTATTTTTTAGTTTAACAGCTTTTTCATCACTAAGTCTCGGTAAGTTAATATAAAATGTGCTGCCAGTTTTTAATTTGCTTTCCACCCAGATGTGCCCATTATATAACTCAATAATTTTTTGACAAATAAATAAACCTAATCCTGTACCGCTAATGGTTCGGGTAGCCGAACTATCAACCCGATAGAATTTCTGAAATAAATGCGGAATATCATCAGCCGGTATTCCAGCGCCAGTATCGCGGATATAAAATTGAACTACATTCTTATCACCAGTTAAACCGATAGATATTTTCCCCTGGTCAGTATACTTTACGGCATTGTCGAATAGATTAGTTATAACCTCACTAAGTCTTTCAGGGTCAGCGTAGACATAATAGAGCGGTCGAACTACCCGGTTGCCGCCAACTTGGTGACTGGCATCAACAACATTGTTTGAACCGAACAGGAACTCAAGTGCTAATTGTTTCTTTTGTGCCGTAAAACGCAAGCTATCAGCTAATTGTTCCAAGAATCCACCTAACTCGACAACTGTCGGATGATTACTTAATCGCCCATCTTCGGCTTTGGCGCTGGTTAGTAAATCCTGGAACAATTTACCTAAATGTTCTGTCGATTCATGGGCTTTCTCTAAATAATCACGTGCTTTACTATCTATAGAACTAACCTTTTCATTGAGTGCTAGCGCTAGATATCCTTCAATAGCAGCCACTGGCGTGCGCATTTCGTGACTAGCAGTACTAATAAAATCGGCTCGCTGTTTTTCTGCTTGATGCTGTTGAGTGACATCGCGAATTACAGCAACCGCTCCAGCGACCGTAGTTTTACCCTGCACAATTATCGGGGAGATGATGAGCGATACGATTGTCTGTTTATTTTCTCTACCAACAAGCAATAAAGTTTGGGCAAACGACCGCTTTTCGTTTAAAACAAAGCTAAACATATCGATTTTATTATCTAGGGGCTTACCATCTTCCTGGGTAAATTTAACAACCGAATGAATATCAATACCAAGAGAATCTTTCACAGTCCACTCTACTAAAGCTGCCGCGGCCGTGTTAATAAGATTAATTTTTCCTGTAGTATCGTAAACCATAACGCCATCTGCGATGGATTGAATAATAATTTCTGATTGCTCTTGTTTTGTTTGAAGCATTCCCGACAATAAACTTAATTGTTTGGAGCGGCTACTAATAGATTCTCGTTTCCATATTAGATATGTCCCAAAAGCTATCACGGCAGATCCAATAATCAATTCAATCGATTGGTGACTTATCTGTTTGAATGCAAAATTATAATCAAGCGATACATATATCAAACTTATAAAAAATGAACCGATAAGTATCTCTAAACCGTATAATCCATTAAATGCCATCATACAGAACCATAGAATCATCGCAATCCACTGCCCGGTGATTGATGATGAATCATGCAGGCAATAAATTAGTAAAACCCCGAATAACATAGACGCTATTAATGTCGCAATTGGCCAACTTTTTTTCTGGATTACCCAGTAGAACAGAACACTATAAACAATTTGCAAACTGGCAATTGCTAAAGCGGTGGTTGTCAAGGCATAAGCTGATTGAGTGGCTGGTAAATGATGAAAATAAGATATATATATTGATGCACCGGCATAAAGTAGACTAATGCTCAGCATGAACCAATAATAGGTTCGATACCAAACTGTTGAGACAACTTGCATAAAATATTTCCTTACAAGATCATATTATACGTATTGCTTGTGCTTAGTGCTACTGTAATAATATTGCTAAATTTAATCACTGAACCCTATCTAGCTGGTATGATAGTTATTGGTAATAAGTAATGAATAGCACATGGCCCTGTCGTCTAGTGGTTTAGGATGTCAGGTTCTCAGCCTGAAGATCGCGGGTTCGAATCCCGCCGGGGTCACCAATTCCCCAATGTTTAATTAGTCTGCTTTGTGCTACCGTAAGAATATGAAAAAAATAAAACTAAACCAGGACGGTTTTACTCTAATTGGGGTCCTATTTGTAGTCCTGACCTTAGTAATAATTAGTATTGTTGGATACTTTGTCGCAAATCACATTAACAAAAATACCCCAGAAGCATCAACTACCACCCAGTCTTCTGTTCTAACTGTCAACAAGCTTTCAGGTAATCAACTGCCTACTGACATACTGCAAGGACTTACTGACATTTGGAATAAAAAGACACCTGGTTGGCAGAATGCTCCTGCGTCGGCAGCGTGTGTAGGTCCAGGAAATACATATTACACAGTGTATGAAGTAAATGATACCTATGCTGAAGCAGGACTCTACTGCGATAGCCCTTCAGCAACACTTTTTGTTAAAGTTAATGGTACATGGCAAGCTGTCCAAAGCACGCAGTCTGAGTTTTCCTGTGACATTATTGCAAAGTACAGCATACCCAAGTCTCTAATTGCTGCATCAGACCCAGATGGAGCAGTATGCTTGAATTCGTTAAACCAATCACAACCTATCCAATAGTTTAATTTTATGACCCTGATATTAATTCTGAATTGACACTTGTTAATTATTCATGCCAACGTATAAGTTCTTCACAGACAAGGTTCCAATTCGACTCTATCAGGGTCACAATTTCGTTTAAGCATGTATGATAATATATTCTCATGTATCTGCGTAAGTCTGAAGATGGCTTTACGATAATTGAGTTTATTTTTATCATTGCAATAATCGTCGCTATAACACTAACCAGCTTTGTTGTTTATAATAATAAAAATTCACATCCTAACTTCAGCTTACTGCCTACTAAAATTGGCAAAGAACAATGTCCAAACGGTAATCTAGATGTAAATTTTGCTTATGCCCAGATTGCATTAGAAAACATTAGTTGCAGTAGTCCCATTGCATCGAATATCGTAGAAGCTTCATATTGGCATGGGACAGGTGTCCAGTTCAATCACAATGGCTGGTATTGCCAGACATTCAAGGAATTTGGCCATACTGAATGGAGCAGTTTTTGGGATGGAACGTATTATACGTATTATTGTGCTAATAATAATCAAAAAATAGCATATAACGCTGGAACATATGATGGAGCTGGTCCTATTAATGATTTCGGGTTACTTGAGCCAGACACAGAGGGTCAAAGCCAATGTTTACCTATCTACAGTATAGTAGGACATTCAGCTTACACCCAGGTGTCTGTTAATGACCCGTCATTATGTGATGTTGTACCTAATCTAGCCCAAGCGGCAGCTAATGACATAGGAGTAAAATTTATTTCTGGCGATTATTATTGTTTTGTAAACCCTTTTAACGGAGATCCTACCGTTAGCATAACAACAGAGTTAAAGAGTTATCATGTTTACTCGTGTGATTCGGGCGCACAACAGGTAGCATTTATTATAGGTTCACAATAACTAGACCTGACATCAAACTATTCCACCTTGGCATCTCTTTGCAGATAAGGTTCCAATTCGATTCTATGAGGGTCACCAAATTGCAATGACAACTAGAGATTAGTAGCTTTGCTAATCTATATGTTTTTATCACCTATGTTTTTAAGGTTCCGAATTTCTAACGACCCTAGATGTTAACTATGAAGAGGACCGAGATTTGTACCGCCAAGTAACGTGGGATATGTTTAGTTTGGCAATTACGGTGTTGATAACTACCTAGCACCTACTGTCATAGTGACACTGCTTGCAAAGCACGACTATTCATAATAATTGGCATTTATATATTAAGTTATCGACGATATAATGAGTGGTTCTTGATCCAACCGTGCACGTTATTAATATTGTTTGCTTGATCACCGTTAGCGTTTTTCGACAATCTCGCAAACGGCAAAATTGTAAAACTAAACGTACTACCCTGACCCTCTTTAGAGTTGACCCAAATATTAGTCTCGTGGGCAGATATAATAGTCTTGCTTAAATAAAGACCCAAGCCGGTACCATTAATTTGATTACGGCTACGATGACTTCGATAAAATTTATCAAACAAATTTGGCATCACGCTTTCTGGTATGCCAACACCAAAATCCTGGATTGAAGTTTCAACTAACCTGTCATTGTTTAAGCCGCTATGTACGATAATCTTTTTGCTCTCAGCGCTATATTTTATAGCGTTGTCTATCAAGTTGCATATCACCTCATATATACCCAACTTATCAACGGCGACAGTCGGTAAGTTTGGCTCGATTGATAATTCGATTGTAATGCCCTGCACAGCTGCCCTTAATTTCATATCATTAATCGCCGAAAGTAAGACTTGAGACCAATTTTCTTCATGCAATTGAATGGCAAACTGGTCATCATTAATACGGGCCACGTTAAGCACATTATTAATAAACGTGACAAGTTGTTGGGCGGCGGCATCCATCTGTTTAACGAATGCTGAATCCTGAACCGTAAGTTTATTGCTCATATGCTCTTCAAGAGCCTCAATATAACCGCGCAACAAAGTTAACGGTGTGCGTAATTCGTGAACAGCTAGAGCTACATAATTCATAGCTGTGTCGTCCTGACTGTATAAGTTAGTATGATCAAATAACACCATGATTGTTTCGTACCCGTAAGGATGTCCTTTACTAAAATAAGCCGCTAAATCAAAAAACAGCGGTGTCTGGGTATCGGGCAAATCAAGCCGGACATGTTCCCATTTTTTATTTGCTACGACTGTATTGGTGCGGCTGTAAGTTAACCAATTTTCAAAAGTATTATTGTCTTTAAAATACATGTCAAGTACCGAGTTGATATTTTGGTTTAACACTGCTGGTTCAGTTTTTTTAACATATTGCAAAGCCGCCTCATTTGCGTAAACAATATTTGAGTCTTGGTTAATAACAATTAATGGTAATGGCAGATACTTCGCGATAACATTGTTATGAAGATCAATGTTTTTAACTTCCAAATCATTCGTTAAACGGGTAGTCGCATTGGTAATTTGATAGATTTGCATCGCCATGGCCGATACAATTTCCCGCCCCAAGTGGATGCTATTGGTGTTTGGTGCGGCCACTGCTTCATTATCAGGAGCAATATGGGCAATGGCCTGGGCGATCAAAGCCAGCGGTTTAGTGAGATAGTTTGACATTAACCAACTTAGAAGCATTGCAGCTAATACTGCGACGCAACCAAGGGCTAATATCAACCATCCGGTCGAGATATGCCAATAATGATGTACTATCCAGCCGATGCCTCCCAGAACAAGATCGTTAATTAAAATGACCGCCGCAATATAGTCAGCTGTTCTCATCCGGAATTTTGGTAGTTGATCCATAACGCTTAAATTATGTTTTATAGCTCACATCATTACTGCTGCCAACAATCGTGACCCAAGTCTGGCCAGCATTCAAGTTAATCGTTTGTCCCTTGGTATTAGAAAAAGTTATTTGCGACGTATTGCTGGTTTTCTGCCAGGTAGCGATTGTAACTATGCCATCTTGAAAGATATAAGCTTGACCACTTCCAATCGTACCGTAAACAGTGTGAAGACCATCGGCTTCCAAGCTTTGTTGCATTACCAGAGCGATCACAACTTTAGGCGCAACCTGTGTTTCATTCCCTGCTTGATCAACATCCATGTCTGGTTCGCCACCAACACTCCGGGTGTAGCTATCGTTTGTGCTGTTGTAATCGTAATGAACTTCAAATTCTGATATTGACGGGTTGAAATCAATACTTGTAGCAGTAGGAGCTGTTGTTGGACTGTCAGTTTTGCGCGGGAAACCACTATAAGTACTTGTGTTATTACTCTTGGCATCTTCCAGCTGATTCAACAAAGCAATGCTCGTATAAACATTATGTGGTGCGGGTCGGGTGTTAACTCGCTGGTAATAGCTACCGTTATAAAATTGGTCAAGATCCTTAACATTCCAGGCTTGTATGTCTTGAATGGCTTCCGGACTGCCACCAACATGAGCAATGCTGGCGTCAAAACCTAGTGCCAACTGCAAATAATAAGGACGAACACTTCGAATCGGGCCAACATAACCAGGTGATGTATCTTGATATAGGGCCATGTAACGAGTAATTCCACCTTCTGCGACAGCCTCAAATACAATTCCAGCTTGAGCCAAACCAGATTGCGGCCTAGCATCGGTACTGTTCTCAATCATGACTGCCGTGACTGGTAACTGATTAACGCTTGGGCTGACCGGTAAGCCAGTCAGGGTTGATGGCACGGTTGCGGGTTGTGAAACTACCGGCTTTGTAACGGGAGTAACTTTTATGGTTGCAGTTATTGTGTGAGGTTTGCTGTTGGATAATAATTTATTCACCCCTAAGCCACCACCAATAACAATAATAATAATCACCGGAATAATAATAAGCCTTTGTTTTTTCGTCGGATGCCAACGACGCAGTCTATGCCATAGATTGCGTTTCGGTTTTGGCACAACTTCTTCATGCTCCGATCTTGGAAACTCAGCTGGAGACGAAGAAATTGCTTCGCTGCTGTCTTCAATTTCAACATTAGTCTCAGGATTAATCGGGCGGGTTGTAATATGTTCGTGTTCCGGCTCCGCTCTACTAATAGGAATCCGCTGTCGCGGTCGGATATCGTCATTCATAAGCACTATTGTAGCAAATACTTGCCCATTAAGATGTCACAAACTAGCTAACATTACATCAATCCGGTGTAAAACTGTGTCCTTGCCAAGTACGGCCAATGTGTCTGTCAGTGCTGGGCTAGCGGAGGCTTGGGTAGTGGCAATTCGTATCAAGCTGAATAAAACGACAGGTTTTTGGCCTAAACTCTCCAACAATTTATTTAGTCGTTGCTCAAGATCAGGTAACGTAAAATCACTCTTTTCAAATGATTCCCGGCTGGCAGTAAGTAAAGTTTTTAATTTACCAGATGGTATTTTAGACAATAATTTGTGATTGCTGACGAGGCTCGGATTAATCGGTAATTCACTGAAAAAGAATTTTGTTAACGAAGGCAGTTCAGACAAAAACTTTAATCGTTCCTGGACGGTGCCCAGCACCTTTAGTTTGTAATCCTTATCAGCCGACTTAGCCTCTTCCGGCCAGAAAGTTTGGCTTCTTTCGTAAAGATCATCCAATGCCAGGTGTCTGATAAAGTATCCGTCTACCCAGTTAAGCCGTTGCTCATCAAACCGGGCGCCGCTCCGTTGGACTCTGGATAATTGGAATTTAGTAATTAACTCCTCAATTGAATATATTTCCTGGACGGTACCGTCATTCCAACCCAACGTTGCCAGGAAACTAACTATTGCTTCATGGATGTAACCATCCTGACGATAATCTAAAATATCTTTTGCATTGTCCCGTTTGCTGAGTTTCTTCTTGCCGTCTGGCCCCATTACGTAGGGTAACGTTGCCAGTAATGGCCTTTCAATCATAAGAGCCTCATATAGATTTAGGAAGTTAGGGACGCTGGCAATAAACTCTTGACTGCGGATCACATAAGAAATCTGCATCAAATAATCGTCTATAATATGAGCAAAATTATAAGTTGGGTAGCCATCTGATTTAATAAGAATAAAATCGTCTATGACTTCTGGTCCGGTAGAAAGATCACCAAGTACTTCGTCATGCCACTGATAGGGTTTCGGGTCAGATTTAAAACGGAGTGCATGTTTCCCATTCCAGGTCGGTGGATTTGATGGTCGATGCTCGCGATATAAAAATGGTTGCTTAGCCGCCTTGGCTTCTTCCCGGAAGGCTTGAACTTGGTCAGGGCTATATGGATCGCTGTAAGCCCGACCATTGTCTACCAGGCGTTGCGCCCATTCTTTATAAATATCCAACCGTAGACTTTGCCGGTATGGCCCGTATGGTCCAGAAACGTCGTCAGGTCCCTCGTCCCAATCTAACCCTAACCACTTAAGACACTCCATCATGTGCTTATCGCTACCGGTTACTTCTCGTGTTTTGTCAGTATCTTCCAGACGCAGAATAAATTGTCCATTTCTCTGACGTGCAATTAGCCAGGCGAAAAGAGCTGTACGTACGCTGCCGACATGAAGATATCCAGTAGGACTTGGGGCAAATCGGGTTCGGACCTGTTTCATAACTAGTCATTATAAGAGCAATTAACTAATAAAAACAAATGAGTTGCTGAACTTCTAAATACTGCTGGCTATATTTAATATTTGAGATTGCGGCAAATCGGCGCTGCCAGAAATTTGATAGAGTATGCCTTTATTTACCCAGACAGCTTGCCCTAACCCATACAAATATATAGTCAGATTATCACTATTTACGGTCATATAACTCTCGTTTAAAGTTGCCACGTAATTATTTTGCAATATCTGGCTGTTCCAATGTGAGGCTTGCTGCACAATGCTATATGATCGGCCGCTGGACTTTGATTTAAAAATAATGTTAACAATTCCTGAGCCGTATTTTACTGGACCGCTGAAAACATAGCCCGCTGGGTGATAACTGGGCAACTGAGCAGCGATACCGGCGTGAATTGCAGCTACCTTAACATCGATCTTTGGTGTAAGCTGGACCACGAAATAACCCAAAATAAAGAGAGCAATTATTAGAAATACCGCCAAACCGAAATGTCGTCTTAGCTGATGTAATTTTTGATGTTTATTATAGTGTGTACTGACAGCTTGCCGGTGTTGTTTGGTCTTAGCGGTTGCTAAGGGCCGATCAATAGCAGTAGCGCCGCCGATACCGACCCCATTTGAATAAAGTGGTAATTTGACCGATAAGGGCTGCAGCTTAAAGTTAAGTTCATGGTTCGCCAATTCCTTTTTACCAAAACGGGTAATTCTATAGTCACGTTGAACGTCATGAGCATGTCTAAGTTCATGACGGATGAGTTGTTCTCTCGCACCTAATAATTGTGACTTTGACTGGCTCAAGGATGCTTGGATATGTTTAATGCGTTCTTTTGGAGCTGGTTTACTAAGGCCAGCCCTCACGAGTGTTTTAGGCGGTTCGGGTTGATGGGCCATAGCTGGTTTTTTAGCTCTGGACACAACTGTTTGTGGAGGCTTTGGGGGGAATGGCTGCGGGTTCGATTTGGTAACTAATTTTAATGATGGCATAAGCCGGACGTGGGCTTTTGTTGATGGTAAATAATCATCAATCAACACCGGTTGCTTGTAATTGATGGGTGTGACTTTTGGTGCCCCGGGTCTTAGCAAGGGCGCTTTCGAAACGTCATTTAACAAACCGGCAACGGCGTTGAAACGTTTGTCTTTTTGGTTAATATTATTTATGTTACCCACAATGTCTACTCGCCATCAATACCCCGCTTATCCTTAATAATCTTATTCCTACTTGTAGCTTGTCGCAAGGGTCTTCATAATGAAAGGTTGGTAACAGGAAGTCACAAAAATATGGATTTTATTAATCCCAAAAAACGTCAATACCATAAGCTACAGCTAATAATCGGTTACGTGTTGATATCGATTATGATCCTTTTGATGGCACTGATACTACTTTACCAAGCCCGGGGTTATGGCTTTGGCAAAAATGGCCAAATTATCCAAAACGGATTGATTTTTGTATCATCTACTCCTGCCCCAGCCAATATCACACTTAGCGGTGTACTTAACGGGGCTACTACCAACGCTAAGTTGGAATTACCAGCTGGTCAATATAAGTTAGAACTAACCAAGGCCGGTTATCATCCCTGGGTACGGATTGTAGATGTCGATGGAGGCAGCGTTGAATACTTTGAATATCCTTTCTTATTTCCAACAACAGTTAAAACTACGGTTGTCCAACAATTTAGTGCTCAGCCTACATTATTTACCCAAACTCCCGACCAACATTGGCTGTTAGTCCAAGACTCGACGAATCAGAATAATTTTTTTGATTATGACTTAAGCAACCCATCAAAAGTTGTCTCATCAGCAACATCTCTCAGCTTGCCAGACGGCTTAATTACGATACCGGTATCCGGTGGCGCCCAAAGCTGGCAAGTGATCGGTTGGTCAAAAGATGACCAACATGTTTTATTGGAGCATTTTTATCAGGGCGGTCAAGAATATATTCTATTTGATCGACTAACGCCTGCGGATTCAATTAATCTTACCAAAAGCCTTAACTTGAATTCGACAGCCCAGTTGTCATTGATTGACGGAAAATATAATCAATATTATATTTATGATCCAGCTACCACAACCATAGACTCCGAAACCCTCTCCAGTTTACAGCCGGCATTAGTCGAATCTCATGTGTTGGCTTATAGCAGTAACGGAAGTAATACTATTATCTATATTACTAGTCAAAATTCACCGGCAGATGATGTTAATGTTGATGTTTTACAAAGTGGCACAAATTATGTGATCAGGCAATTACCTGCCAATTCAACATATCTGCTTGATATTGACCAATATGCCAGCAACTGGTATATTGCCGCAGCCGCTACAACTGATAATGAAGTTTATGTGTATAAAAACCCAATGTCCGATATTGTTAGTAATCCCAATGAACCGCTCGTGCCAGCTTATATATTGAAGGTAACCGCCCCGAATTATTTGAGTTTCTCTGATAATTTCCAATTTGTAATGGCCGAAAACGGTTCAGCAATTGCAGTTTACGATGCCCAAAATCAAAAGAGTTATACTTATCAGTTGAGTGTTTCAATCCCGGCCACCCAGCATGCTTATTGGATGAACAGTGACCTTCTCTATGCAACAGCCAATAACATAGTCAGTGTTTTTGACTATGACGGCACCAATCAGCACACTTTACAGCCCACGTTAAGTGGCGGTTTGGTCATGTTTGATCCGACATATAAATGGGCCTATACCCTAACGACCACGCCACCCGCTCCAGCAGGTTCTCAGGTACCCACTGCTATGCCGTATGGGTTGACAAGTACTGCCCTACGAATTCCAGCTGATCAATAATTTAGAAGATATCGTGCCACAAACGGCTCCATAAACTTGGTCCATTGCTTGCTAATTCAGCTGGTTGCGCAATTATATGAGCAGTTGCTGCGGTATTAGAATTTGGATCCGGACTTATTTGCTTACCGACAACAACTAAACGGTTAATACTTGTACCTGGTGGATCGCAAGTAATAAGCGTAGCGGTAGCGGTTTGTCCCGACACGCTGCCCAGAACCGCCACATCATTTGGTGATACGATCTGATGACTGACAACTTGATAAATGTAAACCTGCCCGCTATATGTAAGATAAAACGTATCACCGTTGACAAGTTCATGGAGTAGCACGAAGGCAAATTTATACTTACCCGGATTGAATATATTATTACTGGAATGTCCGAAAAAGGCAGCATTACCATCTTGTCCTGGCAATTCAGTGCTCGGATAATGAATTACGCCATTCTCAAGCGCACTTTCGATCACTGATTCATTGTCGGTGGATAAAGTGTAATCAACCGGAATCTCGACATTTATTTTTGGAATAATAACTTCTGGCGAGGTATATGAACCCGCTGTACTGGCATTAATAATCAGCGGTAATGCCGTGATATTACGGCTGGGTTGAATAAATGGCGTGATAATTATCTGGTTAAAAAAACTAAATAATAAAATAAAGATTACCAGTGCGCCTAAACTAAGTCCAAACACCAATGACTTAAAATTCTGTTTAACAGATACTTTTGGCCTGTTTGTAAGGCGTTGGATAATTTGCTTTTTAACTATTTCTACCGTCCGCGAGTCGCTATTAATAGGTAATCCGAATCTTAAACGCTCAATGCGTCCGGCAATTGACCGGGAAACATCAGCCTTGGGAACAGTCTGGACGGGTGTCATTGAGGCTGGTAAGCCGGGTTGAGAATCCAATTTTCGGGCATGTTCAGTTTGCAACTGAGCATGTGACTCATAGAATTCACGCCAGACTTGATGTTTTTCTTCGTCAGGTAAACTGAAGTAGTAATTATGCCAAGCGGTTTGTATTTCGACGATACTCTTACCACTTTGGCTTAAGTCGTACATGTATTGCTGGTGTTTAGAACGCGGCCGTACAACCTCCGACTCTTGCATTACAGTTTGGGCTTTCGGCTCAGCCGAGTAGAGACTACTTATTTTCTGCCGGATAAAATCCAACGCCGGATTGTCGTTTGTGGGTTGCGAAGTTGTGCTTTTAGAGACAGGCCGGCTTTGGGACATTGTCTCGAGGTTTTTGTCTTTTTTATCGGTGAATAAAGGATTATTCATATATAGCTACGTTGTTTGTGCTAGCGTATCAAGAATAAGTATAATACAATACACCTCTGTAGACCATCTTTCGGGCGAGTGGCGGAATTGGTATACGCGCACGACTCAAAATCGTGTTCCTAACGGATTGAGGGTTCGATCCCCTCCTTGCCCACCAATCTACCTGGTTATAAAGCTTAAATACCATAATATTTTTTATTCCAGTACATAAACTAATTAATAAATTGCACAGCTCAAAGCTTCAATGGTTTTCGTTGGATTTTGAAGCCACCAAACCGAAATATTGCTAGCCACGCGGATAAGATTAATTGATTTTTCTTTTGGTTTTGACGTTGAAACGACCATACCGTGGCTGGCCACAATAATCATCTGATCATAACCAATAACCAGATTAATAATGTGCTGCAGAGTAAAATTATGCAAACACTCAACCAAAGGAGTGAGTCCCATTCCAGCTGTTATGGCTACGGTTGAGTGGCTGGCCATAAACAGTTGCTGGAGCTGGACTAGATTAAGTACAATAGCCGTGGCTGGCCTATCTAGAATCGGTTGGGGTGAATTTAACCAATATTCCAGTGCGTCATGAGAAATAACCAAACGGCCTTCAAATTTCTGGATATATTTTTCTAGGACAAGCGCTGTTTCGCTGTTTTTGCCCAAATCTCCTGCCAACAAGACGCCGTCAGCCCAGTCACTTTCAGACAAAAAACTATCCAATGCCGATTGAGCAAAACCGCCGCTGATATTACTTTGTGCATAAATTGCCCCTGGGAAAAATTTATCAACCGTTCGTTTTAGTTTATCCGGTAGTAATATCCTTAGTGAACCGGCTTTAGCTTGCAAAGCGGTTTCGTAAGCTTTAGCAACTAATATGAAGCTACCTCCATGCCCACCAATTATGAGTAGTTTGCCGCATAGGTGGCGCTGTTCAGGTCGCGACCAAAACAAATTCGGAAAAAGCGGTTTATCAGTATGCTGTCTTTGCCAATAATCTTGATCGTTCATCGCAAGCGTGATTTACATATCTAATGTTAGGCTTATTGGACAATGGTCGGAACCAGTTGTGGACGGATAAATTGCGGCTGATTTAACATTTTTTTTCAAAACTTTTGAAAGAAGGATGTAGTCAATTCTCCAACCGATATTCCTAGCCCTGGCATTAGCAAAATGGCTCCACCAGGTATAATAGCCGTTTCCTTTGTGGAATAACCTGAAGCTATCGATAAAATCATTATCAATAAAATTCTGAAATCCTTCCCTTTCCTGGAGCGTGAAACCTTTCTTACCTTTGTTGGACTGCGGATTGGCTAAGTCATCGGGCGTATGGGCGACATTTAAATCGCCACAAAAAATAACTGGTTTTGTTTTTTCCAATTGTTTGCAATAGGCCAAAAACACCGGATCCCAGTGTTTGTGCCGCAGTTCTAACCGGCTTAAATCTTCTTTGGCATTTGGGGTATAGACTGTGACTAACCAGATATTTTTATACTCCAAGGCAATTACTCTGCCTTCGAGATTTGGATCGCCATAAATATCACCGGTAAGTTGTAGAGAATCAATAATTTTTTTGGGGAAACCGTTAATTACTTGCAAGGGTTCAATTTTAGAGAACACTGCCGTACCGGAATACCCAGCTTTATCGGCTGGATACCAATACTGGTGATAATCCGGCAGTATTAAATCAACCTGAGACTGAGTGGCTTTTATTTCCTGAAGACAAATAACATCCGGCTGATATTTGTTAATAAACGGCAATAAAGCATCTTTTTTAAGTACTGCCCTAATCCCGTTTACATTCCAAGAATAGATTGTCATCATCTGTAGCCAGTATAACTGACCCCCAATAAAACTACTAGACTAAACAGAAACAAATGGCTATATAGAAAGAGTCTTTAATTAAGACTAGTCTTGACGTATGTTTTCTGGGCGCTGGCTTCCAAAGTTGCAGTTAAAGTATAGTGCGCACAAATCAACTTAACGTTATTGCAGGTCGAGCCGTCAGATGATGTTACTGTATAGGCAAAGACATCCTTTGTTGGTCTAGCGACAAGCAGATAATAACTGCTTGATGGATCTTTCAAAGCTGATTTATCGAGAGTTTTCATATTGGTTGCAACCCAGCTGAGATTATCCATATTAGCCAGGGTTGGATATTTTGAATTCTCAACGTAATATGCCTCAAGCGATTCGTAGATCTGATTAATATCTAGCTGTCTGTCTTGATTGCGATTGTTTCGTTGAACACTGGCGTAAGATGATACAACCAGCGCCAATAAAATACCGATTACCACCAAAACCACCAGTAATTCAATAATCGTAAACCCAGTTTGTTGACGTTTTTTTATCGGCAGACTTTTCATAATCTTTTCTTCAGAGTCAATTTTAACATAATCATTGAACAAATTTATATATCGCTAGAAGTTATTTATATCCTAGTTTAGATTACTAATCATGAGCTGCCGTAATCAACTCTACCAGCTTGGGTAAATTAAATTCGCCTGAACCGGGATATGTTTCAACACTGGTTGCCACCAATGCTTGATCAGCCACATTAGCAAACGCCGATATATTATTTATACTTACACCACTTGCTAGCGCTAACTTCTGTGGTGATATAGCCTGTTTCATAGCTGTTACTTTTTCAATCGTCGCAGCGCGACCGGTGCCACTACCGGTAGTGGCCACTACATCCATAAACGGTCCATATTCTTTAGCTATCTCAGCAGCTACGGTCGGGTTGTCAGTATATGATTCGGTATATTTAAAGGCTATACCACCAAGATATAGGACTGATTTAAGTTCTTTATGTCTAGCTCGATAGACCTCGGTGGCAGACGCACTATCGGTGGCATCATCAACCCATAACCCGTCTGGCAAACGATCTAAATCTCCGCTTTCTGACATATTATGTATAAGCTGAAAAGCCTCTATAGAATTAAGAATTTGAAGTATATTTATGCCAATAAAACTATTTGGAGCGGTCCTAGATAAATTATTGAATACCCGGCATATAGGACGAGCGTCGATAGATTTATGATCAATTAGATAAACGCCGTCAGCTTGTACATCAAGCGCCGACAAGGCTTGATCTACGGCTTGTGACTCTTCGTTGATATGAACTACCGGATAAACTTCAATTGCCATATAAGAATTAAATCAGATCATACTTACAAAGCAATCATAAGACCTACAATCTAAAGTCAATAAGATTTTTGTTGGTAAGGTTGGTCGTTTATCCAAACAGAATATATAACTCTTAATATTTTTCTCGCTACAACTATGTTTGCT
>DATKGQ010000005.1:0-4023 GCA_035510715.1 Saccharimonadales bacterium (SeqCode)
CAGCATAAAGCCGGTGTCATTCTTGGTATTAATACTGACCACCATAATCGAATCGGTTAAGTCTGCTCCCTGGTGTCCGGGGTCATCGGCGGAATCACCGGCCAGTAAGATGTTGACTCTGCCCTGAGCCTCGCCGTTAAGCTGGTGGGAAGAGAACAGCCCAAATAAACCGCCGAATTTATCGGCATTACGTAGTGCTTTCCAGCCAACCCAGCCGCCGCCGGCAATTACCAAAGCCGCCACAATCAGGACACAGATTTTTAAAGTTTGCTTGAGTTTATGTCTAAACCTAGTTTTTTTAAGCTGAGTTTTAAGTAATTTTTGCTGATTGGCCTTATCGAAATATTGTTTGGCATAAGGTGAAATCGTGGCGCCGATAATTGGAAAATCAAGTGGTTGGTTGGCGCCTTTGGGTTTAGGGGCCTTGGATGCCGGTTTTTTGGCTGGGACGGGATGGGATTTTCTTTTTCTTGGCATAGTTAATATGTATATTCTGCAAGTGTTCTTATTATGCGCTTAATAACCGCTTTGCGGTGCGACAATTAGCTTATACTAGGGTAGTAAGAGTAGGCAAGCTGCTCAGACATTCATTCTCAAGCCTATCTTCAGCAAGTCAACGTAGATTAGTGCTAGAAGAAGATAATTAACTATGAATGTAATTACCCGTGGCTTTAGAAATGTTTTCAGGAACTCAATCCGGGCCGTTTCAATTGTCGTAATCCTCGGACTGAGTATCGGCCTGGCCTTAACGATGCTGATTGCCCGTCAGGCAGTCAATCAAAAAATCCAATCGGTAAAAAGTTCAATCGGCAATACGATTAGTATTGCGCCGGCCGGTTTTAGTAGTTTCAGCTCTGTTAATAATTCCTTGACAACCAGCGAGCTAAATAAAGTATCGGCTCTGCCGCATGTAAAGGGCGTTACCGAAACACTGACCGACCGTCTAACAACTATCGGTTCGACGCAGTCGTCGTTTGGCGGTTTTGGCGGTCAATCAAGTTCTACTAGCGCTGGCCAGACCAGCCTTACCTCGCCGATTACGTTCAATATCGGGTCCGGGGGTGGCGGCCATTTCTTCTATAGTGGTGGCGCCGGTGGCAGTACCACTGCGCCGACTAATTTTACACCACCGATAACTATTGCCGGCACAAATAATCCGACCAGTCTAGACGGCACTAGCCTGACAATTAGCAGCGGGAAAATCATCAACGGCTCCAGCACCGCTGACGATGCTTTGATCAGTGCAGCGATGGCCAGCAAAAATAATTTGAAAGTTGGCTCAACTTTTACGGCCTATGGCGCTACCCTGACTGTCACCGGCATATTTAAAACTAGTAACCAATCAGACGAAAATAACGTTATTGTGTCTTTGCCGACCGAACAAAGCCTCAGCGGCCAAACCGGTGATATAACCAGTGCTGTGGTGACGGTTGACTCGCTTGATAATCTTGATTCAGTTACTACGGCTATTAAAAATACTCTAGGCACATCGGCTGACGTGACCAGCGCGGAAGCTCAGGCCACTGCCACTGTCCAACCGCTTAACAGCGTTAAAAACGTATCGCTGTTCAGTTTGGTCGGTGCGGTTATTGCTGGTGCGGTTATCATCCTGCTCAATATGATTATGATTGTCCGGGAACGACGCCGTGAAGTCGGCGTTCTAAAGGCCATTGGCGCTTCTAATATCCGGATAATGGTTCAGTTTGTGACCGAAGCGGTTACCTTTACGCTGATGGGTGCGGTTATCGGCCTGATAATCGGCGTGGTTGGCGGCAATCCGGTTACCAAATTGTTAGTGAATAACAGTTCTAGCACCGCTAGTACATCAACAACTGCGGGGCCTGGAGCCGGTTTTTCGGCAAATGGCGGTAGTCCTTCAACAACAGTTACCCGTGGTGCTGGCGGCGGCGGTTTCTTTAACCGTGTCGGCGGACGAAGCACAGTCAGCAGTATTAAAAATATTCATGCCGTTATCGGTTGGAGTATCCTGCTGGACGGCTTAGCCGCTGCAGTTGTTATTGCGCTTATTGGCAGCGCTATTGCTTCGGTGTTAATATCGAGAATAAGACCGGCGGAAGTTATGAGGACTGAATAATGTTGGAAGTCAAGCATCTTACTAAAACATACGCATCCGGCAGCGGACCGGTTACGGCCGTTAACGATGTCAGTTTCCAAATGCCGGAAAGCTGTTTCGCTTCAATTATCGGCCGCAGCGGCAGTGGTAAGAGTACCCTGTTAGCGCTGTTGGGCGCGCTTGATAAACCGACTACGGGTACCATTATGGTTAATGGCAGAGATCTGACAAAGCTTAGTGATCATGCTTTAATCCGTTACCGGGGCCGGGAAATTGGCTTTGTCTTTCAAAGTTACAATCTAGTGCCCAATCTTACGGCGCTGGAGAACGTAATGTTACCGATGGAATTTGTCCATAAGAATCGTAAACTACGGAAAACACGGGCCGCCGAATTACTCAATCAGGTTGGTATCACCGATGATCAGCATGACCGAAAACCAGGTAAACTTAGTGGCGGCGAACAACAACGGGTGGCGATTGCTAGGGCGCTGGCCAACCAGCCGGACCTGATACTGGCCGATGAACCGACCGGCAATCTGGACAGTGAGACCGGTAAAAAAATATTTGATTTATTGCACAGTTTGGCAAAATCGCAGCACACAACTATAGTCGTGGTTACGCATGATCTGTCAATTGCCGGCCGGACTGATGTTACATTCCGTTTGGAAGATGGCAAGCTTGTTATTCACCGGGGGAAGTAAATGAAGGAAACTGATTTGCCTGAGTCACTGACAAAAAAGCCGGCCCGTAAAAACACCCGGACGATTACGCTCATTTTGGCCGGGATTGGTTTATTGCTAATCGGTTTCGTATCAGGTTATTATGCCAATAATGCGTCTAAGCAGGCCAGTACAAAATTATCTGCTAATATTAACGGATATCCCAATTTTTCCAATAATGGCTCGGGCGGTTATGGTAATTTCAGGAGCAATTATGGTAACCGGGTGATCGGCCAGGTATCAAGCGTTAACGGGCAGACGATAGTTATTACTAATCAAAGCGGCACTAGCCAGACGATTCAAATTACCAGTTCGACCCAATTTGCCAGCGGCGTTTCAGCCAGTCAGATTGCCGTCGGCGATACTATCATGGCCGCCGGCCAAGCGAATAGCAGTGGCGTCATCCAGGCCACTCGGATTATTATCAACCCCAGTTATGGTAACGGGCCGGCATCTAATTACTAGACTTTGTGGTCGGATTAGTTAGAATTTCCTAGCGATAAGAGTCGTATTCTTAGCTACTGTGATGATGAGGTTGAAGTAGAGTTGATAACCGTACCATCCCAGTTCTTCCCGAGTATAACCACGAAGCTGGCATTATAGCCTTGGGCTTCAGTTGATTCGCCGGTAGCTATAGCAGTAACTGTCGTGCTGCCGGTAGACAATAATTGCTGCAGGGCTTGCTTGGAAGACGGATCCTTGCCGCCGGACAAATCAACTAGCATCGAATAAGGATATTCAGTACTGGCATCAGACACGGCAGCTACATCGAGGCCTTCGCTGGTTAAGACGTTGGCTTCCTGCCGGGCCAGCCCGACAACATCGCTGCCGTTAAGAACAACTACACTGGCGTTTTCTTTGACAACCGGGTTGGTGCTGGTTTGCTGTTTGTAATATTCTTGCAGCTGCAAATAATCGCCAAGACCGGCGGAGGGGATCAGGGCTGATTCACCGTCTGCGGCACCATAACCGATCAGCAATGGATTACTGCCGCCATAACTATAGGTTAGCGATTGTAAATTGTTTAAGTTAAATCCCTTGGATAATTGGGCTGCTCTCAAGGCATCGGCAAGAGTAAGATCGGTAGAAACGTTATTGCCAACGGCGTCAAACAAGTTGCCGATCTTTACCGGATTGGTAGCGACACCCAGTGATGAAGCTTTCTGCTCGACGGCTACCAGCATCTGCCGCTGGTGCTGGGTCCGGTCAAAGTCGGCCTGCGGAAAACCG
>DATKGQ010000006.1:0-19851 GCA_035510715.1 Saccharimonadales bacterium (SeqCode)
CTACGGGGTTGGGATTTGGGCCGACTTCAACAATGCTGGGGCAGATATATCGGGAAATTATATTTCAGCAAATTATAATTCGGCGATCAACTACGAGGCTAGTTACAACGCAAATATTTCAGATAATACAATAGTCGGTAATGGCTGGGCCTCCGATGGAGCCTGGCCAGCCTGTTCGGGCGAAAACTATAGTTGCACTAATGGTGCGGGCCCGGTTGACGGTTCGACTTATGATAATCCTTACGCCGCTATTTATATCTCTAATTCCGGCGGCGACTCCACTCTAGCCACTAACTATTCGGGAGAATTGCTGGTTGAGAATAATGTGTTAACAGATAATTTCGGAGGCGTAGGTGTTTTCCAGGACCGTAACCGATTTTGCGGCAGCCCGGTTCAAGAGAATTGCACGCTCCAACAGGCAAACTCACTCTATTACGACAACCCAACGATATCGGCCACTGATGCCGTCGAGAATGGAACTGCGACCATAACGTCTTCTGCGGGATTTTTCAACACACAGACCAATTCAGTAACAGCTCCGACTGTCGGTGCTCTTGTGCTCGGCCCTAACATACCAACAAATGACACTATCCACAGCGTAACTAACGCCAATAACATTACGCTTACAACAGCTGCAACCGGGTCTGGCACTGGTCTAGATATTGATACCGGCATTGCTGGCGGTTGTGGTCTGTACGATTTGAACGACGCAACAAAAGGCTCAAACAGCGGTTCGCCATCCGATCCGTATTTTACTGAATGTAATTGGAACGCTCAAAATATTACACTATCAGGCAATACTTACAGCTTAAATTCTGCTACGGTAACTGGTTGTACCACATCGGACAATCAATGCGGTTATATGACCCTTTGGGCTAACGAGGGAGCATGCGTGACGGGTTGTGAAACGTGGTCGCCCTATCAAGGAACTACAATAATGGACGACGTTACAACGCAGAACAATAACGTTTGGGAAAATAATACCTACATCTGGAGAGGGTCAGGGAATTGGCAGTTTTGGGATGGCAACCAAAATGGTTTAGTGTCATATGACACATGGCAAGCTTCACCATTTAGGCAGGACGCAAACAGTAATTCATATATTAACCCCACGCCCTCTACTCCCACTAATGTTGCTACAGGTGTCAGCGGAACGACTGTTACGGTATCCTGGGATGCCAGTACCGAGTCCAGCGGCCCCGGTATAGCTGGCTATTATGTCTTCAGAACCCAGGGCAATAATTCTCCCATCAACTTAACTCCTGACGGACTAACTGTCGCAGAGGCGGGCGATCCTAGTTTTACCGATACCTCGGGCAGTCCTAATACCTCCTATGCCTATAGCATCGAATCATATGACACGCTCGATGACGTTTCTGGTCAATCCGGGTCAGCTTCCGCGACGACCGGATCAACCGTAAGCAGTAACGGCACAGGCACAAACACAAGCAGTAGTACCACTGGCACCAGTACGGTACCTAAAGCTCCTGATACTGGCCTAGCCTTAATTTATAAAAATCCCTTCATTGTATTATTTAGTTCTTTGGCTATAGCTGCAGGCCTGCTTTTCGTGTCCTTTAGAATAAAGAAACGTGCAGCCCTTAAGCATTAGTTGTTTTTACCTGTAAATACGATCTTTTAGGCGGCGAAAGTCTAATACGTCAAGCACTAACCTGACTATGGGTAGGATTACAAACCATACTAGTAAAGAGCCGCCAACAACTAAAATTGGTATATTAAAGATTTCTGACAGCCGTGAAGTACCGAGCAAATAATGCTGTATAAAGTTAGGTTGGTGGACAAATGCAACCACTAGCATCGGTACTCCCGCGCCCACCACTGTAAGGTGTTTACAAGCCAAGAGTAGCGTATTATTGAACTAAGTGCAATAATGTTTTACAGATTTTCTTTCACGAGTGGTATACTTACAGAGATATGACGGATAAGATTACTCTAGACATCTCTAAAGCGCTCAAGGATATGCGACAAGACAAGCGTATGACCCAGCTACAAGTTGCTAAAAAGGCCGGTATCAATGTAAATTATTACGCTAAACTCGAACAGGCTGTATCTACTCCCTCAATAAAAATGCTAAAAAAAGTTGTCGTCGCCCTTGGCGTTCATTCTTCAGACGTTTTGCCGTTTTGATCGGTCAACTTTTGGCTATACTCACGATAAAAATCTTCAAGTTTATCTGGGTCACTCCAGCCGATTTGCCTATAAGCCAGCTTCATTTCCACTAGCATGGCTTCAGCATATTCTCTATTGGCATTTTCTGGATGATTTTGCTTAAGCCAGCGCACCATAGCGTCAGTATCTTTATCGTTTAAACGGTAACCTTGCATACGCATAGTATAGCTCCATCAGCCCAAAAACTTATCAATTCCTACGAACCGGGCCATCTGCCAAGCTAATTGGCTGGACTCAATCCGCCGCATTACCTCGCAACTGTCATTTTGGGATAGCACGTTAAGTGAACCTTCGTATAGTATCTGTCGGTCGATAAGTACGATCTTTCTATGATGTCCTGCCGTATACAGAACATGGACGCCAATTCGTTGCAGTGTAGCAATAGCCCTGTGGGCATCTTCTCGATGGTACTCCTCGTCATGCTCGATTGGATCACGGGTATTGATGACCACTCGAACTTTACGGTCTTTAAGCTTTTGCAAAATTGGCAGCAATTGTGTCAGTCGCCTATTTGTAACGAACGGTGATTCTATAATTACTTCGTGCAAGCATTTGTTTAAATCCTTCGTAAATACCGGGTAAAACGTTTCCTCATTGAACAGCCTTGAAGTTAGCAGATCGAGCGGTGATGGACTTCGATGCAGTAAGTTAAGCATTGCGTACCTCCTCACTGCCCATTAGAACAATCTTGCCGTTTACCTCAACTAAACCCAGCTCCTCTAATTTCTTATCTAGCTCTACTAAACTGGCGTATAGGGAGTTCCGCTTTATACCCGCCGGGGTCACCATGTGTAAGCCTTAATTTGACCTGTTATTTAGATTTTTTAAAATTGACAAATAAACGTAATTATAGAAATATATAAAGTATGCCAGAAGATACTTTTATCCGGGAGGCTCAAAGATTTTATAAAGACCAAGGTGCGATTTCCTTTGATTTGGAGTCTGTTTCGCTGGAGCAAAGACAAAGATTCGCAGATTTGTTGGAAAGTATATTTGAAGATATCTCATGGGAAGTTATCGAATACCGGAGTGCAGCCGAGTCACCTACCGAAAACTGGAACAGGCGTGACGTGCTAAGACAAAGAAGAGTCGGTATCGGCAATGAAGATTGGGGCGGCAGAAACACCTTCTTGTATATTGAAGAAAGAGAGATTACGCGAAAAGCCCGGAAAAGCCTATTTCGGCCGTTCGAACAAGAACCTTGGCCCGGTAAATCCTACTACCATATGCAATTCGGTATTGGCCGGGCAGAACAAATCACCGGCGGGCAACCAGCCGTGGATGTATTCTACGCAGCCGGGGAGACAGAAGTTACCATTAACGGGGACAAAGCTATCCTGGAGGGCTTAGGTTTTAGCGATAAGACTGATTCTGTCGACGTCGTTTGCGGCGTGTTTGACTTTCTTCAAGCAAAAATGCACGGTCAATCTGAGACTACCGATAACGATTATCTAAATTCGTTAGTTTAGGCTCTATTCATAGCTTATAAACGCTTACTAACAAACTATTTTTTAGGCTTGATATTCTGGTCAATTTTAGAAAGCGTATCTATGGTTTTGGACAGGATATATATCGTAACCGCCATCAGCGCCACAAATAAACCGGTCCCGATTGGTGAACCCCATCCCAGAATCGTGCGTAGAGAATTCATTTCTCCTCTTTTAATAATTAATAAAACTATATCAACATCTGCATTAATTTGAAATATAATAGAGCTAAATGCACGAGCTTCCTAAAGAATATGGGTTAACTCTGGTTCAAGTAGTTCTGATACTTATTATTTTCGCAGTCATTGGCGCAGTGGGCTATAGCTTAACCGACCGGCACGCCGTTAAACAACTCCGGCCGGCGGCTGTAGCTAGCTCCAGCACGGAACTAGTTATTTCCAGATCAAATCCACTCCACCAGCCGGATATCATTGCTTTTGCCGCAAAAGTGACCAGTTCTAGCACTGCCGAAGCTTTACTAAGTGATATTCAACAATTACCGTCCATGCCAAAAGGAAGCACTAATTGCCCGTTAGATAACGGAGCTTTGTACAAATTACAGTTTTCACAGCCCAAACTGACGGCGACGTTTAATGCCGGCAGCTGCCTGCAGGTAACGCTGAGTAACTCTAAAACCATATTTACAGCCGAAACTACCAATCCTAGCGGCTCGGTTTTTTTGAATACCCTGAGCCAGGCAATCGGCCAGCCGGTTGACATAGTCCAACCTTGATATTTATTTGTAAGATAACCCGTTGATAATACAACTGTACTAATGTCGGGGCATGATGATAAAATAAATGTAATAAGAGGTGGAAATTGTTTACAAAAAAAACTGTTCGGGATATTGAGCTGCAGGGTAAAACGGTATTAATGCGGGCAGATTATAATGTGCCGCTTAATTCTGACGGATCAATTATCAGCGACTATAGAATCAGACAGACCCTGCCGACCATCCGTTATCTGCTTGATCAAAGCGTAAAACTGGTAATCTGCTCACATCTGGGGCGTCCTGAAGGCAAGATTGATCCGGCGTTATCTTTAAAGCGGATTGCCAACAGATTATCTGAATTGCTGGAATTTGATGTCGGTTTTGTCAGTGATTGTATCGGCATGGAAGCTCAATCAGCTATAGCTGGCCTTGGACCAAAGCAAATAATCATGTTGGAAAATCTCCGTTTTCATCCCGAAGAAGAAAGCAATGATAATAATTTTGCCGCCCAGTTGGCGCAGGGCATAGATATTTTTGTCCAGGACGGTTTCGGTGTTACCCACCGGGCTCAAGCCAGTACTGAGGCTATTACCAAGCAATTGCCGAGCGTTGCCGGTCTGCTGTTGGAAAAAGAAGTCGACACCATCACTAACGTGATGAGTAATCCCAAAAAACCGCTGGCGGCCATTATCGGCGGAGCTAAAATTGCCGACAAGATTGATGTGCTGCATAAATTCATCGATATCGCCGATTTTATAGCCATCGGCGGGGCAATGGCCAACGTGTTTTTGTTGGCTCAAGGCATAAGAGTTGCCAAAAGCACAGTCGACCGTGATGAAATACCGGTTGCCAAAGATATTATGGAGCGGGCCAAAGCCGCCAATAATAGACTGGTTTTTTATTTACCCCAAGATGGTGTAGTCGCTAACAGCCTGGGACCTGCCGCGATGACTAGAATCGTTGACTGGAGCGCCCACGTGATTGCCGAAATTGAAAGCTACCCTCGCCAGCCGTCCGGGAGAACCAGGTTTGTCGCCGATGATGAGATGATACTGGATATCGGACCATTCTCGGGAGCGTTTATTGCCGGTGGTCTGCAGCTGGCTGAAACGGTTGTCTGGAACGGAACGATGGGCGTAACCGAAACAAAGGGCTTGCTTGGCCCGGTCGGCCCTTTTGCCCATGGCACCGAGATACTGATTGAAGCCATGACCGGTCAGTTTGGCCATCGTCCGTACAGTTTAGTTGGCGGAGGAGACACAGTCGGATATATTGAAGCCCGCCGGCTGACCGGTAGTTTTGATCACGTTTCAACTGGTGGCGGCGCCAGTTTGGAGCTGATTGCCGGCCGAACACTGCCGGGTGTCGCCGCGCTGATGGATAAAGATAATCCTTAAAGGATAAATGAAATATGTCTAAGATGCTTATTGTCGGAAATTGGAAGATGAACCTCAATGTCAGCCAGGCCAGCCGGTTGGTGCTACAACTCCATAAGAATATTAAAACGCAGCGTAATGTCGAAGTTGTTCTTGCGCCGAGCATGTTAGCCTTACAGCCGTTAAGTTTGCAGATTGACCGCCGCCGGTTCCGGCTGGCAGCCCAAGACGCCTATTTTATTGACGAGGGGGCCTATACCGGTGAGGTCAGCTTCGCTATGCTGCGCGAATTGGTCCACTACGCGATTATCGGCCACTCTGAACGGCGACTTTATTTCCATGAAACGCTGGAGATTGTCCGAGACAAGGTAGCCGCCGCCGTCCGCAATGACATTTCGCCGATTCTCTGTATTGGTGAGAGCAAAAGGGAACGGCAGGCCGGCGAGACCAAACAAGTCATTCATGATCAACTCATGACAGCGTTAAGTAATCTGACTGGTGTTGACATTGAAAATGTCGTCATAGCCTACGAGCCGGTTTGGGCAATCAGTACTTTTGAGGGAGAAATCGCCAATCCCGATGAGATCGGCAGAATGATCGCCTTTATCCGTCAGCAGATTGCCGATTTATACGGAACGCGCAGCGCGAAGGCCGTAAGGGTACTGTATGGCGGCAGCGTCGATGACCAGATAGTCAGCGGCTATCTTAACCTTGAAGGATGTGACGGCGCGCTAGTCGGTAATGCCAGCTTGCATTATTTGAAGTTTGCTGAGATAGTAGCAATAGCGGAACAAATACAGGCCAAAAAACTTAAGGCGTAAAAATTATGGCAAAAAGCGCAAGACCAACAAGTAATGAGCAGCGGTACTTTGATATTGTGCCGCCTAATCGGGCGATGCCCCAATCAACCAGCCGCCCGGTGGTTATAAGCAACCAGCCGGTACAGTCAGATCCGATGGTCAGGAATACACCGCCGGAAACCACCGAACCTGAATTAGACCAATCTCCGGAAGCACCATCAATACCGGCCGAAGAACAATTATCCGAAGACGTATCAATCGATAATGAAGCTGATAACTCAGACGAAGCCGTAGGCCCAACCATAGCTGAAGACAATGATCAGATTGCTGGACCCACTCCTCAACCAGCCCAGAACCCGGAACCGAAGGTTGATCCAGATGAACCCTTGCTGCCGGCCAACGCCTCACCAGATAAACCGACCGCAACCGTCAGCCTGCCAACGTTAGCCGTTAAAAGCCACCGCTGGTTTTGGATAATCGGCATTATTATTATTTTACTAATCGCCGGCGCGATCGTCTTTTTACTGGTCCGCTCTTAAAACATTATTTAGTTCAACAGATATAAATTTCTAATTGTTTGCTAAAATAGGTTGAGTGTTTGAGACTTTACTAGAAGATTTAAATCCTGAACAACAACGGGCCGTTACCACAACTGAGGGACCGCTGTTGATTCTGGCCGGCGCCGGGTCAGGTAAGACCAAAACTTTGACGCATCGCATCGCTTACCTTATCGCTAGTCGCAAGGCGACCCCGTTTAACATATTAGCGGTCACTTTTACCAATAAAGCCGCCAAGGAGATGCGCAGCCGGGTAGCTGTTTTGCTCCATGAAAATCCGGATAACCGGTCTTTTATGCCTTATGTGGGCACTTTCCACGCTATCTGCGTACGCCTGTTAAGACAGGACGGGGATTATATCGGCGTGCCCAAAACTTTTGTCATCTTTGACGAGACCGACCGGCTTAATGTCGTTAAACAAGTCAGCCGGCAATTGAAAATTGACGAGAAGACATTTCCGCCGCGCATTATTGTGAGTCTTATCAGTAGTGCCAAGAGTGAGTTAATCGGTCCGGCCGATTATAAAGGTCTGGCGGTGACGCCGGCGCAGCGGGCTGCCGCTCAAATCTATCCAGTTTATGAACGCCAACTCCGTGACGCCATGGCACTTGATTTCGATGATCTAATCAAGCGGACAATCAATCTGCTGTCACATGAGCAGGCGGTTGCCGACAAATGGCGCCAACAATTTAGCTATATCATGATTGACGAGTACCAGGATACCAATACAGCCCAGTATAAATTGATTAAATTGCTAACCAGTCCAACCCGTAATATTGCCGTCGTAGGGGACGATTTTCAAGCTATATATAGTTGGCGAGGAGCTGATTTTAGGAATATTTTAAACTTTGAAAGTGATTATCCAAACTGCACAGTCATAAAGCTTGAACAGAACTACCGGAGCACTAAGAACATTCTCGATGCCGCCCATGCGGTCATTCAGAATAATACCCAGCGCTCCGATAAGAAATTATGGACAGATAAAACCAATGGCCTACCGGTTCAACTGCTCCAAGTTAGTGGCGAAAGGGCAGAAGGGGAGGCAATTGTTCGCATTATCCGGGAGGCAACCATATCCGGTCGGCGTAAATACCAGGATTTTGCCGTTCTGTACCGGACCAATGCCCAAAGCCGCAGTCTTGAGGAGACCTTCATCCATTACGGACTTCCCTACAGGATTATCGGCGGCCAGCGCTTCTACGACCGGAAAGAGATTAAGGATATTGTTGCATACTTGCGGCTATTGTATCAGCCGGAAGACCGGCTTAGCTTTGAGCGGATTATTAACGTCCCGACCCGCGGTATCGGTCCGAAATCGAGAGAACAGTTTTATTATTGGCAGCATGAGAACAATTTCTTGCTGCAGGCAGCCTTAACCGCCGTTGAAACATGCGAATCTCTATCACCGAAAGCCCGTAAGGGCTTGGCCGAACTGAGCGATATCTTAACTGTCCTACGCGATTTGGCCCAAGATGATCTTCCCTCGGTCGTAGTGGAATCGCTTATTAACCGGCTTGACTATCTAGATTTTCTTGATGATGGTACAGCCTTGGGTGCCTCCCGCCAGGAGAATGTCAAGGAGTTAATGAGCGTAGCCCAGGCCTACCGGGATGTCGGTTTAGCAGATTTCCTGGAAGAAGTAAGTCTCGTCAGTGATATTGACCAGGCTGATTTTAACAGCGATGCGGTAACCTTAATGACGTTACACAGCGCCAAAGGCTTAGAGTTCCCGGTAGTCTTCATTACCGGCGTAGAAGAAACTATCCTGCCGCACTCCCAGTCTTTATATGATCAGTTGGAAATGGAAGAAGAACGACGTCTATGTTATGTCGGCATGACCCGGGCTAAAAGCGAACTCTACATGCTGTTTGCGACCAGCCGGGTGCTATACGGCAATGTCCAGCATAATCCGCCCAGTCGCTTTTTAAGTGAAATTACGTCTGATTTAGAAAATAACTATGGGCCTAGCATGCTACCGATCGCTGAAGCAGGCGCGTCAGGTTCCCGTGATAATTCATCTTCAACCCGACCTGAAAAATCGCCGGATTTACCAAGTCTTCATAAAGGCGACAAAGTCGAGCATCAAAATTTTGGTATCGGCACTGTCATCAGCTGCGAAGGGGATACAGTCAGTATCCGATTTAAAAACAATGTCACTAAGCAATTGAATATTGAGTATGCACCGCTTAAAAAATTGTAGCCTTAAACAGATCATATTCTGACTAATGACTTCTTATTTGTTACAATAAAAGCTAGCTCATCTCTAAAGAAGATTATCCATTTTTGTTTTTAACCAGCATAGAGCTTTAAATAATATGATTAATCAACGATTACAACCGCCGGACTTGGTAACTCATCTTAAAACCGGAAAAAAAATTTGGCGGCGCTTAAGAAAACATTTAGCGTTACCAATAACAACAATTTCAATTTTACTGATTGCAACTGTCATAATATTCTTGGCTATTAACAACGGCCGGCCTCAATTTAAGCCGATTACGGCTTATATTGCCATTGTTTCGCATGACCATGTCAAGCAGATTGTGCCGACTAACGAACCAACGGTTGGTGCCCTATTGAAAAAATTATCGATTACTCTCAACCAGGGCGATGTCGTTGAACCGAGCCTGGCCACGCCAATTACCCAGGATAACTTCCGGATTAATGTTTACCGGGCGGTACCGGTAGAAATTGTTGATGGCAGCCAAAAAGTATTTACCTTTAGCGCCCAAACGACAGCCCGGAGCATTGCCCAACAATCCGGTATTACACTTTATCCGGAAGATTACGTTTATCTTCAGCCGGTTACTAATTTCTTGGTCCAACCAACCTTGGGGGAGCAGGTTATCATTGTTCCTGCAACACCGGTTAATTTGAATGTCTATGGCACTCAATCGCTTGTCAGGACACACGCCACTACCGTCGGCGGTCTTTTACTCGCCGAGCACATTACACTTGGACAGAACGACACTGTCCAACCAGCCGATTCAACGCCTCTAACTACCAATGCTCAGATATTTTTAATCCATCATGGCACTCAACTCACAACGGTTCAGCAAACTGTCCCGATGCCGGTACAGACTATTCAAGACGACAGTCTGACCTTCGGAACCAGCGCCATCCGCCAACAAGGGAGCTCTGGTATGGAATTACTGACCTACCAGCAGAATCTTGATAATGGGATCGTTGTCAGTCAAACCTTAATACAAACAGTCGTGACCCAGCAACCGGTTGCCGAAATTATCGCCAAAGGGCAAGCCGTTCAAATCCCGTCAGATATTACGTCCGTAATGGCGGAGGCCGGAATAGCAGTCTCCGATTTCCCATATGTAAACTACATCGTCAGCAATGAATCAGGCTGGTGTCCGACTAAAGTTCAAGGAGATATTGGCTATTGTCCCGGTTATGCCCCCTCTAACCCAAACGTATTAAATGAGGGAATTGGATATGGATTAGGACAAGCAACACCAGGCAATAAGATGGCAGCGTTCGGTGGCGATTGGGAAACGAATCCCGTCACCCAGCTGAAGTGGGCAACTTCTTATGCCTACGGCCGGTACGGCAGCTGGGAAGCCGCCTATAATCATTGGCAATATTATCATAACTGGTAACTATGAACACGGAACCTAAAAAATCGCTTGGTCAATATTGGCTGACAGATCGAGAAAGCCTGGAGGCGATCTGCGACATAGCCAAGGTGGGCGCTAATGACACGGTACTGGAAATCGGACCAGGCCATGGTTCACTGACCAAGCATTTACTTGCCCGGGGCGCAAAAGTAATTGCCGTAGAGTACGACGAAACCCTGATTGAAAATTTACGTAAAAACCTGGCTGGTGATGTTGAATTTGAACATGCCGATATCCGGCACTATGACTTTAACCGGTTGCCGCCGGATCATAAATTAATAGCCAACATTCCATATTACCTGACATCTTACTTAATCAGGCTGTTAACGGACGGCAAACATAACAAACCGGCGATTGTGGCGCTGCTTATCCAGAAAGAGGTTGCCCAGCGGATTGCCGCCAGCCCAGGCGATATGAGCTTGTTAAGCGTTTTTGCCCAGTATTACTATGAAGTATCGCTGGGTATTATTGTGCCAGCCGGCTTGTTCACACCGCCGCCGAAAGTAGATTCCCAAGTACTTTGTTTAGTGCGCCGTCCGGAGCCGTTATTTACAAATATATCGGCTGAAGACTTTTTCCGGGTTGTGCGAGCCGGTTTTTCCCAGCGTCGAAAAACGCTTGTTAATAATTTGAAATCCGGATTGTATCTGTCAAAAGACAAAGCAGCGGCGATTATGTATAATTGTAAACTTGACCCGTCTATCCGGGCTCAGGCCCTGACTATTGAAAACTGGCATAGTGTCGCCCTGAAGGCTATTGAATAGAAGATTAAAGTATAAGCAATAATTAAATATGTTATAATAATAGCAGTCACAAATTGTGGCTTTAAAACGTATGGGGCTGAATTTAAGCTCGACGTCGGACTTTATCGGTTATATCAGCAGGCCGCGTGCCAAGCGTTATATGGCAAAACCACTTAAATGCAAAAAACGCATTTGAAAGCGTGGCTAGTGCCTGGAACAGTGTAAAAGCTGCTTTCCTCGTACCAGACCTCGCACTAGTTGCAGCTTAAGCGCTGCATCAACGCTGCGTGTGACATCAGATAACGCAAAAGCGTTTCATATCATCTGGTTGCTGACGTTTTAGCGTCCCTAAAACGTAATAAGCTTTAGGACTAGGGAATAAACCTTTTGTTTGCTTCTATGTTTGTTCTAGAAAATTTTAAGCAGACTAAGCCTGTAGACGAATAGCCAAGATAAACCGACGGACCTGGAGGGCAGTGCTCCAGCAGCTCCACCATAAGCACTTTCAACTCTGTAAAATGTGGTTATTTTATTTATTAAAATGTTTTTCTAATTAAACTTAAAACTATTTATAAACTTGCTTACAGTAGAGTCATTCTCGGATACCGTATCCACATATATCCAGAAAATATGGTTATTCTTTACGGTAAAAATATCCTTTTCGTAATAACTAGGATTAAACGGATAAGCACTTGCAGGGGACTGAGATTCTATCATATATGCAGGCGTATTGTCGATTTGTGTCTCCTTGTTAGATAAAATAGTAACAGGGGCTCCATTTACAGTTGCATTAGTATAAATTTGCGTTAATGAATCGCCAAGTTGTGCGGGGGTATAGCTTTGACCAGCTGGCATGTCTGTTTCGTCTACCGAATAGTACGGTACGCCACTAGTGTTACTTTGACTTTCGTCGACATTAGTAGGGTCTGCAGACCATTGGGTGCCATTAGGGGAGGCGCCATTAGGCAGAGTTATATCTCCGTCATGGGTAATGTATGGAGTTATTGGGAACCAAGCGCTGAAACCAAATGCGGAGGAAGTATAAATTTTGGAGGAAGTATCATAGGAAGATTTACTACTTATTGAGCTTGAGCTATTCTTTGGGGTATCAGATTTTCTATGAAACAAAAATAAAGCAACTAGTGCCACAATTATAAGCAAGAAAATTACGATAATAGGCCACAGTTTTCTAAAAAAAGGTTTATGCGACGTATTATTTAATTGATTATTTGATAAAGAATCCGAGCTACTAACTATTGGTGCCACAGGTGATTCGGGTTGTCGATTAGGAATAATATTGCCGCTATCTGTCTCTATTGACGTATCTTCGGGAGGAGTTTGTTGTGTATCATTCATGTACCCCTACATGATAGCTGAAACTTAGTTCTTCGCAATAATAATCCTAGTGTGTATACCCCTAGCGAACTACTATCTCTTGAGACTGTTCTCTCCTAAATGTATAATCTATATAGTCATCCCAGAGTAAATACCGCCACCTCCGTATTTCATCAAAGATGAGGGGTGAACTTTTTTGGAGGTGCTCCACCACCATTATTTAATTCTATTTTGTTATAGCCGCCATGGTGGCAGAATATTAGCAGCTTGATGATATTTGGCTTGTATCTCATAGTAATATCTACATTTAAAATATAAAGATATAGATGAAGGAAATTAATATATCCAGCCGACAACCTCGACATTCTTTTGCTAAAAAGCCGAAGAAACACAGCAAACGTAAGTTTCTGTCTTTATTGTTACTTATAGTTTTGTTAGCGGCAGTTTGGTATTTTTCAACTTTGCTTAATCCGGCTGTAAAAAAACATATTTCTCAGGTAAGCCCAAACCATTCGTCTCAACCCAGCGTTTTAAAACCGGCTACGGTAAACATCTGCAATGGCAATACCATCAGCCAAAATATTGTCGTCAGTATTGGCCAGCGCCATTTGTGGGCTTGCGCCAAGAATGAACAAGTCTATGACACGGCGGTCATTACTGGCTATACGGGTATCGCGGGTGATGTTACGCCAGTCGGTACGTATGAGATATATTCCAAGCAGACCGATCGTTATCTAAGCGGGACGGATGGTGTGACCACCTGGCACGACTATGTTTATTACTGGATGCCCTTCTTAGATAATAAATATGGCACCTATGGATTACATGATGCTACCTGGCGAGCAAGTACCGATTTTGGCAATATCAGCCCGAGTTCTTCGCTGGCCTCCCACGGCTGCGTGGAAATGCCATTGGCAGCTGCGGCATGGCTATTTGATTGGGCGGCAATTGGCACGACGGTTACAATTCAAGCGTAATTTTACCAACACCAGGTTTAACTGCAATAAAGTTTGGTCGCAGTTATAGATTAATAAAGTGAGTTGTTGACGATCGTTTGTAATTGCCATAGGCTGAAGTAGTAATGCTTGGTTTTAAAAAAAATACTTCTAGTTTGTCCAAACTAAAGTCATCAAACCCCAGTAAACCATTATCCGCTGAAGACGTGGCGGCGGCCCGTGAATATATCGCCAAGTATTGGCCGAATATTACTTTTTATCATCCTAAAACCTACAATAGCCAGCTTGGATTACCAAAACCGTATTTGGTCCCAGCTTTTCACCCAGACAATGAGTTCGATTTTAACGAACTTTATTACTGGGACTGCTATTTTATGATCCAAGGTTTGTTAGATGAGGAGCACCGGGAACTGGTCATGGGAATTGTTGAAGATCTCCTCCTGCTTTTCCACAAGTTCGGCATTATCCCGAATGCTTCCCGGACGTACTTAACGGGTCACTCGCAGCCGCCACTCTTGTCGAGTATTATTTTTGATGTCTACCGGGCTTACAACCTTGACGATAACTGGCTTAAACGGGGTATTGATGTGGCAAAAGCCGAATATGAACATGTTTGGATGGGAACAACCAAACCCAATGCCCGCAATGTCTACAAAGGCCTAAGCCGTTACTACGATATAAATTATTTAAATGATTTAGCCGAAGCCGAAAGCGGTTGGGATATGACCACGCGTTTTAACCGCCATGCCTTAAATTACTTGCCGGTTGATCTTAACTGCCTGTTATATAAATACGAAACGGATTTTGCGCAATCAGCTAATATTTTAGGTAACAAGCGCGAGGCGAATGAATGGGAGGCGGCTGCCCAACAGCGTCAATTAGTAATCAATAAACTGATGTGGTCTAAAGGCCGCGGCCTTTTCTACGATTATAACTATAAGAAAGAGAAGAAGAGTTCAGTTAATTCACTAGCTTCGTATTACCCGATGTGGTCCGGCTTGGCTAGTAATGAACAAGCTAATAAATTAGTGCGAAACTTAAAACGTTTTGAGCATAAAGGCGGTCTGGCTACTACCGACAGCTTGCCTTTTGGTAAATTTAAAATCGGTACTTTGCCGATGCAATGGGCATTCCCTAACGGCTGGGCGCCGCTGCATTTTATAGTTGTTAAAGGTTTGCAAAGATATGGTTATCAGAAAGACGCCAATAGAATCGCCATGAAATGGTTGAAAACGAATTTGAATTGGTTCAATAATTACGGTGAGTTTTTGGAAAAATATAATACCGTTCAACCATTAAAACCTCCGGTTAACGGATTATACCCAAATCAGACGGGCTTTGGATGGACCAATGCGGTATTCGAATATTTTTGTCAGGAATTTATTGATCGGGCAGTTATCTAGTATGATGAAAGTACAATCTATTTTGGGGTTGTAGCTCAGCTGGCCAGAGCGCATGATTCACATTCATGAGGTCGGGGGTTCGAGCCCCTCCAACCCCACCAATTAATTGAATAAACACCTGTTTTCTCGTAAAATAACAAAGTCTTTACCTTGGCGCTTTAGCTCAGTTGGTAGAGCAGAGGCCTGAAGAGCCTTGTGTCCCCAGTTCGAGCCTGGGAGGCGCCACCAAGGTTCATGAAGGACCCTAAATATATATGCGGGTGTAGCTCAGTTGTTTAGAGCGCATCCTTGCCAAGGATGAGGCCACGGGTTAGAGTCCCGTCACCCGCACCATTAATTTACGTTTCCGTCAATTTATCACCGCTAAAAGGGTTTGTTTACACTCCAGTTCGTTATTGCAAACCTTTTTTACCTAGCTTATGCTTAAAATATTATGAAAAAAGTATCAAAAGACCATAAAGGCTTTACCGTAGTAGAGGTTTTACTAGTAATATTCATCTTACTAGTAATATGTGTAGTCGGATACATGGTTTACCATAATGACCATAACAGTAAAACTACTTCAAAATCAACTAAGACTACTACCACTAATCCATATACAGGATGGCAAACCTATAGCGATAGCTATGCTAGCTTCAAATACCCAAGTAGTTGGCAAACAGGGATTGGACAGGACAAGTACACAACGCACGATATTAATATAACTTCCCCTGGCTTTATAAGTAATGCAATGTCTACAGCAACTAACCCAGGAACACCAGTGACGGTGTCATTAGATCTAAGCACCGACAGTTCAATGGCAACCTTTTGCAATGAAGGATATACTTGCCAAGTTGTGACAACTATAGCGTTAAATAACCCTCAACTACCAAACTCCTCATTTGTCATTGTCAACCAAACAAGCCCTAACGGCACTAATTTTAGCCAATATGAAGTAGCAGGGAATAGTTCTAAAGTAGGGGATACTACAATCAATCCATTAAAATTTGGCAACAATGATATATATATTTTTGGTCAGCCATACTACACGCCTCAAGATGGTGGTCTTACTATTGCGGCTAGAGTTACAAATCCTACCACTATCCAAACTGATACTCACTTCAAAGATTTAGTAAATCTGATAAATAGTATTAAGTTTGACTAGTTAGTGTAACCCCCACCTCTTACCTACTGAGTAAATACTCCTGATACGGAACTTCTAAAATCTTTCTCCAACGAGTTATCTCATCCCTGATTGTGTGTAAACTTTTACCCACCTGCTGCACCAAGTTATTGACAATTAATCAAGCTTATGCTAATATGATTATATGTTAGAAATGCTATCATCTAATGAAAATAACTCTGGTGAATTACCTGCTTCCGAAGAAGAATTACATGCCCTATTTGACCGGATAGTATTTTATGTAGAACAACACTGTAAACGTGATGAAAGTCTTCAAATTTATGACGATATTTTACAACAAGAAGCTAGAGAATTAACCGAATATCTCCAAGACCCAACTGGGACAACTGCTAAATTACAAAAGCAAGGAGAAACAGAGAAGTTAGCATATTTGGAAGAATTTGGTAGGGATTTAATAAATGACACGAATAATTTTGTAAATTTTGATAATACTGACCAAGATAAGAAATATTGGGCTAATGAAGCAACTAATCCTGATAGGCCCGCATACTTTGAACTTCAAATAAATGACCCAAAGATGCTGAAAGAAACTGGTATACCTGAAGAGATTATGGGCGTTGATATTTTTGTAGTAGATAATACTCTTAACCCAACAGAAATATATGCTGATAGAGTCATTGTAAGTTTCCTTTATAAACAGGATTGGGATAATCTTAATAGCTCGACCAATCGTTCTAAAATATTACATCACGATCTAACTTTCGAGCATATAAGGTCGAATGATTATAATGAGCCGGATGGATATTCATTCTACCGTATTTATCGAGATGATAGGTCTGGTCACAAAATAATGCCTGAGTCAGAGTTAATAGATAACCTTGAATTGGAAGAACAACTAGGTATACATAAAGTTCAACGACAAGAAGTAGAGTGGTTAAATAATCTTCTCAATTTACATAGCCAAATAGGTACCCAATAAGGTTTTAAGCTGTCTTGATTACGGTGTACCAGTACAGCTTAAAAGCCTTTTTAAATAACACATATTCTTACTTGATAGACTTAGCGGGTTCTTATTGTTACCATATAATTAATGGCTACAGATCCCCTAACTATTGACGCATATAATAAAAATGCCGAGAAATATGATAAATTCGTTAAAGATCCTGAAGACTCTCTATACAATACATATTATGGAACACCTGCAATGCGGGCTGAATTTCCGCCGCTTAAGGGTTTAAAAGTAATAAGTATAGCTTGTGGTAGCGACGAAGATGCAGCATGGTTTATTGATAATAAAGTTTCAAAATTAGTAGGAATAGACATTTCTGAAAAGCTAATAGAAATTGCAAAGAAAAATAACCCTACTATTGAATATCACGTAATGGATATGGAAAACCTAGAATTTGAAGATAATAGTTTTGATTTTGCCTATTCTAGCTTAGCAATTGAATATTCGAATGACTGGCTTAAGGTTCTGAAGGAGGTCTATCGAATATTAAAACCTGGTAGTCTGTTTGTTTTTTCTTGCAACCATCCAATTGAAACTGCGTCACAATATTTTAAAAATGACAATAAACATGGGGCACTATTAGGGAGGGTAACTGATGATAAAACTGGGAATACCGATTTTTATGGCGACTATCTTGCCTCAACCGAGGGGGGTATTAGGCAAACAGAGGGTTTTTTGCTGGGTGCCGTAACTTATCATCGGCCTATCAGTAAAATGCTTGAAGACATTATTGCTTCAGGATTTTCATTAAGGAAATTGGTAGAGCCGCTTCCATCTAAAGAAATGGAAACTAAGTATCCCGATAAGTATGAAAAACTAATGAGGATCCCAGTGTTTATCATTTGGGTATTACAAAAATAATGTCTACAAAATGCATGTATCGAGTATCTGCTAAAGCCCTAATAAAGAAAAAGCAGAAGAGGTTACTTTTAGCAGAAGAAAAGGGTGGCGGAGGTTTTGAACTTCCTGGTGGTGGAATTGAACTTGGCGAAACTCCTCAAACTGCTCTTATGCGGGAGCTTAAGGAAGAACTAAACCTAATCCCCAATTATATTGCTGAATCTCCCACTTTTATATGGTTTATAAATGGAGAAGTAGTTTGGCTTGTATATGAAGTTAAAGTTATTCAAAATGCAAAAGTTAATACTCAAGAGCATATAGCAAGTGCTGGATACTTTGATATTGAAGAATTATTAGGTAAAAAATCTCATGGTTTAGGTTATTGCTGCACAATGCATTTTGAAAAATTGCAGAAATATTTAGATTAAATTATCGGACAATCCGAACATTCTAACTAAATTTATCAATCTTTTATCATGAATTGCTTCTAGTGCTGATAATTGCAATACGTCACATATCCTGCACCAAAACTATATAGGAATGCAGGTGTGCATCAAATCTGACCAACTTTTTTACAAATTCCTAAGAAGTAAGGTTTTACTCTCGTAGCTTATGGCGCACCATTTTAGACTTACAAATAGAGAAGGACTTAAATTATGAGTCTTTTTATTCTGACCCGTGTTTCATATCTATTAATTTTGTTAGAGTCCTGTTTGCTCAAAATCATGTTTATGATTATGCTTAAATCATGATTAAACTTAACAAAAACACTAACGGTTTCACGGTTGTTGAGGGTTTGCTTATAGTTTTAGTTGTTGCCGTTATTGGCTTCGGTGGCTATTATGTTTGGCACACTCAGCATAAAACCAGCACAGCTAACACAACTTCAACAGCAGCCGTAAAGACAATCACATCAACACCTAGTAAATCTACTACATCTACTACAACTCCTACGCAGCAGTATCTTACAATTTCAGCATGGGGTGTCCGTGTCCCTTACCAGGGTGGTGATACCCTATCGGTATCAGGTCAGACGTGTTATGAAAACGGTGATGCTGCGGGCGATACTGTTAATCTTGGCTGCCAAGTAACAATCAATTCTCAGGACTTAACTAATTCAGTAGGTAGCTGCACAGCAAAGGTGAGTGGTACGGGAGGATATTTCTATAAAATGGGCCCTAATGATAACTACGGGTATACAGACGGTAGCGGATACACGCCAGTTACACAATGGGCTGCACAAAACCCAGGTCAATATACGCAAATAGGAAGCTATTACTACGCATTTGCTCCTATTGGTGAAGCAACGGGACTTAGTGGAGCTGCTGTCGCTAGCAGCTCTGAAATGAATGGCAATAACACTGGTTGTAGTTCATGGCAGTCTGAATATAACACTGTGTTACAAACAGTTCAGGCACTAGCTTCAAAGTTTGAGGCAACCAACTAGGCTTCCAGCAAACTGCCTGAAAGTTGAAAAATATCAGCCAAGTGTTTTAGCTTATAATCATTGTTATCCTCTATTGCACATGTTTGCAATACGTCACATATCCTGCACCACATCTGTTATACCAGATACACTGCTTACACCCGCAAGGGTGTTTTTGCTATCATAATCCCATGACACTTTTAAATGTAATTGAACGTATTAAACCAGAACTGGAAAAGAATAGGCATATTCATGCAATGTGGCTTGA
>DATKGQ010000007.1:0-8978 GCA_035510715.1 Saccharimonadales bacterium (SeqCode)
GTGTCTATCCAACCGGACAGGCGTTTATTTTTATTATTCTCAGTTTGCCCATGTCGGCAAATATAAAAGGTTGTCATTAATTAATCATAACAAAAACAGAAGCAAATTACCCCTGTTTAAACACAGACAATGTGGAGGGCCGTGTGTGACTCTATCGCAACTGAAATCAGGGACTACCAAGGACAATTATTTATTTCGGTGTTGGGTAGTACCTCTTGACCGCCATAAACAAAGGCATGCTTATTCCAAAAGTTGATACTACTTTTATTGGCGTCTTTAGATAACGGAAAAGGCTCATCGTCTTCTCCAAAAATACCAATCCAACCACTAGACAGAATATATGTGTTGTCACGTTGCGGTACTAAATGAATTGCAACTCTGATCTACGACATATACCGGGAAGACAAGTCTAAGAACCAACCCTCTTCTCGTACTTAGCAATCGCCTTAACCACCTGAGCGGACTCTTTAAGTGTTTCTATGAACACTATATGTGCACGTCCAATGGTCATAAGATCTTGAGGCCCGTGTAATTCTTCACCTAGCTTGACCAGCGAAACACTTTTATCATCAACGTTTGCCTTATAGCCAGCATTTTCTCCATCTTCCTGTAAATAATAGATATCGGTAAGCCTTATGTCATTTTTAGTCACTGAGGGTATTTTTCCGAAGTAAACCTGGCCGTTAGACAAAAAGACTGCTTGCCAACCCCTGTAACGTATTCGAGCGAATATCTTATCGCCTACAAACTCTATACCGACAGTAAGAATGGAGCTACTTATTATGGCGGCAACTATGGCGGTTTGTGTAGGTGTCATGGTTATTACTGTTAATCTCTTGCCATAATAATAACAAAGATGCTTCATAGTAGTAGGCAGTTACACTATACTTTTATAGAGGTCGCTTATGTTTAATGATTTAGTTAACGAGATTGATCAAAAAAAACCCACTAATGGTAGTGTGGTTGTAGCTATATCTGGCTTCGGCGGATCTGGCAAAACCACTCTAACAAAAAAGCTAGTTGAGCATTATAGCTTAATTGACGGTCAAGTGATTCACCTTGACAACTTTATTATTGATCATGCCGAGGGAGATGGCATTTTAGGTGGTTACGATTGGGAACGGTTTGAGAGTGTTCTCCAAGATGTTCGTGATGGTAAACGGCTATACTACCAAGTCTATGATTGGCCGAATGACAAACTTACAGACTGGTATATTGACGAGCCGTTACCTCCAATAGTTATTGTTGAGGGTATAAGGCTACTCCAGCCTAACTTGCTACCTTACTTTGATGTCTGTGTTTGGATAGACTGTCCAATAGATGTGTCTGCTCAGAGAGGTAAAAAGCGTGATAGTGAGGGTAAGAAAGATCCGAACTTTGATCTGGCTACTCACCTAAAGAAATGGGATGATGTATGGATTCCCAAGGATAAGAAATACTCCTCTGAATTTAATCCAAAGAAGCTTGCAACGTTTATATATAAAGACGCATGAACATAAGCGAAACTCCAGAGCAACGTAATGTTCGTTGGGCATCGGGCATAGAACGTGTTTACGGTGAAGTAAGTGAGCTTCATTCTAACCGTGAAATATGGCAGTTTTTTAATGAGGAGTTACCTAAGCATGGCGGCCAAATTATACACGAAACAATAACTCGTTGGTATGTGGATTCTCAAGCGGCAGCAGTCAGGCGTTTAGCTAGCGATAAATCACAGGATAAGCAATCTCTCTACCGAATTCTGCGCAGTATTGATAGTAACGTAGGTGATTTTAACGGCGAGAAATATAAGGTAGTCATGACTAGTCAAACCGTTCAAGAGGACATGGCAACATTAAAACAGACGGCACATGTGGTAAGCAGATGGGCTGATGAAAATGTTGCGCACCTAGGCAGAAAGAGTACTACCAATCCCACTTTTAATGACCTAGATTCTGCAATAGATACACTAGGTAAGCTATTCACAAAGTACAATCTTGTTCTTACTGGTGGCTATATGCCTGACGTTAAGCCTGTTATTCAAGACAACTGGAAAAGACCATTTACAAAGCCTTGGTTTAATTAGAATTTAATGTTTAATTTGTTTGTCTTGTAAAACTTACGAAATCAAAAACGTGCAGGTAACTTTTTGATCAGTTCCTCTCCAATGTCCTTGAATTTAGAAGGTAAGATTATGGTGAAGCCAAGTATGTGGTAGCCAAAACGATTCACTATCATTACTCCTAGACCACCTTCCCGCAAAAAATAACTATTGGTTATTACAACTGTTTGTGGCGCTTGTTAGCTGATTTTGGAGACTAGCCTCCTTATTTGCTACACCGGCGGCACTTAAGCCCTCCGTTCCACCCGATGCTAGCTGGTCCATGGCAGTCCCGTACTGGCCATTGGCTTGAGCGATACACTGTAGGCGTGCCGCATTGGCTTTGACTGCGGCTTGCTCGGCTGGTGTCATGGCGGTGTTATTAGCATTAGCAGCATTAGCCAAATCCTGGGCTGCGGCTTGATCGTCAGCGGCTGCAGCTTGGTTGGCGGCTTGCGCTTCGGCATTGATGGTGTTGTTTTCGATATTATCCTGAGCCTGAGCCGCATTCGCAGAAGCTTCAGCTGCATTCACAGAAGCCATATCTTGAGCTGCGCTAGCTTCGTCTGCCTTCGCCTGAGCTTGAATTGCATTCAACTGAGCCGGTAGATTGGAGTCATTGGTAGTCTGACTATTTGTTGAAGCTGGGTTCGTTGACTTGCTAGTATTAGTAGAGGTTGGGACACTTGATTGACTACTGATACCGCTAGTGTCAGCCAAGGAATTATTTGGTAAATGATAGGCTTTACTTTGTATGGCATAAGCAGCCGTCCCTATAACAGCAACTAGCAAACAAGGAAGAGCAATCTTAAGAATCTTAGATCGCATCTCGCTATGGTGCATTTGTTTCAGCTCCCTGGGACTAAAGAGTAGATTATCACTAGATGAAGTCGTAGTGCTCTTTGGTGATTTTGACTTAAATGATTTACTTGAACGTCTTATTTTCACGGTGATACCTTATACCTCATTCTATGGGAATGTCTTTTACTGACCAACTTTATACACTGAGTTGAGCGAGCTATTTGGAAGTGAGTAACAATAAGCAGTAGGGTCTGCAAGGATCTTTTGAGCTGTCATTTGACTTACACAGTACGCTCGTTCACTATCGTATCTTTGCCCAGATGTGTAACGATTGTATAAAAACCAAGCTCCGATTATTATAACTATTATCAAAACCCAAGGCCAAGTTGGTGCCTTTGTTTTATTTGAGATTGCGCCAATGCTTTCTTCACTTACTTCCTCCCCTTTAAAATATGCAAAATCATTCTGCAAGAGCCCTAACTCATCACGTGATATATTCTTTTCGCCAAGAGCAGTGGCACGTCGGTATTGTGCAGCTTCCTCTCTAAGCACTTTCAGTCTATGCTCAATTTTAGCCTTAGATGATCCACGCCAGCCACACACAAGGGCAAGAATAAAGGCAGTTGGAATTAGACCTATTGCTACAACAACAATGATAACTATGATGAGGCTGAGTCGACTACGGCCGCTACTTGTAGCAAGGAGAGCAATGAATCCTGCAAGCGACAACAGAAGCGGGATCAATACAGTTGCAAACTTGTGTTGATCAATAAACTTGTTATAGCGTTTAAGCTGTTCTTTAGCCCTGCGGTAGTCATCTCGTATTTCTTCTAGAGCATCATCTGAAGGCTGTGCTTCACCTGAATTCAGCGAGATGGTTGTTGTTGGTCTGGCTTTAATGCTTTTGATACGGTTGTGGTCTTGCTTGTCCATAAGCTTTTCCTTTTCTAGTCGATAACAAGCTGTTAGCAACTATTCTGTTATCAAAAATAGCATATTATATCTGTTTTTGCTAACGATGCGTTAGTGGCTTAACTGTTCGCATGTACGTAGTTTGAACAGTAGAATGAAACGCAACACAAAGGAACTGCACCTATTGCAGCTAAAGCTCGGTAAACGAGTGCAGGATATACGTAAACGTAAAGGTCATACCCAAGAAAGTCTTGCTGCGGTATCTGGTCTTGATAGGGTTTCAATTGGCTACATTGAGCAAGGCAGACGAGCACCGCAACTTAGTACATTGTTTATACTATCAAAGGCTTTGCAGGTAAAATTATCAGACTTCTTTGACGGTATCTAGTCTTGCTGCTTTTTAAGCAAACTCATAACGTCTTCACGACGGTAACGCCTATCTTGCCGAGTACCGAACCTTACAGCTACTAGGTAGCCTTTTTTATCCCATGCTCTTAAAGTATTTGAATGCCATCTATGACGCAAACGCACGATAAGTGCTTACAAAACCGCTGTTAGTTTAGACAGACTGAGCATATACCCAAGAATGACTTTCAATTATAACAGGGGTATAATAAGTAGTATGGCTAACAAAACTATACCCCTCAAAGATAAACAGTTGGTTATCCAGCGACTTGCTGAAGGTCAATCAACTAGACAGGCTATTCAGGGTACTGGTATAGCTAGTAACCAGACGGCCGCTAGGATAGCTAAGAGCTATTCACACGCAATAAGACAGTATCGCCAGGAATATCTGGATTTGATAGAGAGCAGTGGATTTGGTCTTGGCTCACGAGAAAATAGAGCAAAATTACTGGGAGATATGGTATGGGCTACAAAGACTATGCGCTGTATCTTGCCACCACACAGAGACGCATTTATGCCACTAGGGCGAAGAGAAGCCTTTATTGAGGTGGAAGACTGGTCTACTCGACTAAAAGCCATACAATACATCGACAAACTTGCAGGCGTTAACACTAGCACATCACCAGTTCAGCTGAATGTAATGCAGCAACAGACTTCGAGGTAAAATAGCCACCTTTTAGGAGTAGAGAATCTATGTTCTGTAAATGAATATGAATAAAATGCTAGAAAATTATCATAATCGACAAGCTGGCAGATACTTGCATCAAGGAAGGCATTAATGTACCTTGATCACCTGGCAGGCTTAAATAAAAGCTCAGGGGTGCAAATTAATCAAAGTTATATTTTACTTAAAATAAAAGTAGGTAGTAATAGCCAAAATCTGTTTAAATAACACTTGATGGCTAGTACTGAAGATCCATTATATATAAAGAAATCCCTTGATACTTGGGAACAATGTTGGAGTAATGACGAGCTAAGGGAGCTTATTTTACAAATCCAAGAAGCACTAATAAAAGAATTAACAGATAGAGTAGAACTAGGTTTACACGCCATAATTGCAGCCGATGAAATTTGTAAGCAATATGATTTGCCGACCGCTTATATAGGTACCGTTATTACTTTCATCTTCTTGGATAAGAAGTTTGATCCAAGCGATAGACAAAGTGTTAGAGAGAGAATGATTTCACCAGTCAGTGCACTTAGCTTTAAAAACAAGGTTCGTATTAGTAGCGATGGGTTTGGCGGAGGGAACAAGCCATACGATGCATTAATGTCATTAACCGGGCATGACTTGAGTGCCGACCAATTCCAGAAGTTGATGGATAATTTTTTTGGTGATTCGCTTGTTATAACTGTCGCACCATTCACTAAGAAAACTGAACTCCTAGAATTTATAAATAAGCATTGGAAAAACGATATTGAGCCGATATTACGCCAAGATTCAAAAACTTTTCTTAGCAATCCAGGAAAGCTTAGGGAGCGGCATACAAGCAAAAAATCATATACTCAAGCACAACTTATAGACGCAATTATGAGCTTACATGGTGAGGGTTGCCCAGCCCCCAAGATTACTAAGTGGCTTAACGATAATGGGTATGATTACATTGAGCCGAGTAATATAAGAAAAATAATATCAAGACAAAATAGGCTCAACTAGTGTGACAATGAAGTAATTTTTAAGATGCGGTAGCACCGCCGTTTAACTGGTAATCTGCATATTAGATGCTAGTACCATGACATCCCCCGCCAATTGGTACTAGCCAGGCGGGGGTTTTCATAACTTAAACCAAGGAGTGTGGATATGGAAATTACTGAAACTTGCATTGCAGATCTTGGCCTTGCTTCTTGCCTTATAACTTTGGGCTACAAAATAGAAAAGACAAAAAGAGACATGAGAGGCCGAGTCTCCTTTATATTTATTAGCACCGTTTCCCTCGAAAAAGACATCAACGCTTATTGGTCTGATGATCTGAAAGTTTACCCCCGCTTATATTTTGACAACACGAAACTGCTAAAGAATCGAATTTATAACGGGTAAACGTAATGAAGTTATTGAATTCTGATATAAAACAATTCCAGGCGCTCTATATCAAACACTTTAACCAAGTATTGAGTGATGATGATGCACGAGCAGAGCTGACTTTATTAGTTAGGCAGATGGAGATTGTTTATCAGCCCATAACCGTTGCTCAGTTTGATAAGTATCTTACGAAATATGTAAATGGTAATGATAATTATGGCGAACACAGTAATTCCCAATAAACTACAAGTACGCCCCATTATTGCCTTAACTTTAGGCATAAATGCAGCACTAATGCTTGCAAATATTGAGTATTGGACACCCCGAGCAAACAATACACGAGCAAAAAACTGGATATACAAGTCTGAGCCTGACCTTTGCTTAGAGACTGGTCTATCACGAGACCAACAAGAAAGGTGTACGCCTATTTTAATTAACCATGACTTTATTGAATATAGGATTGCTGGTGGCAATGTTAGGCACTTTCGTCTAAAGCCCGATGTGGTGGAAAACTATGAAAAGACTCAGAGGTTAAACCCCACACTGCTATGCGATATAGCCGCACGCAAGTGTGGCAGAAAGTCTCACACTATAACAATTAGATTAACAAATAATAAACAAGGGGACGTTAATAATAAAAATAGAAGCAACCAACAGCCAACTCAGTACAAAGCAGAACCCAGTATTAAACCTGAAACAGTTACTCAAATATCAGATAGTGATAACAGTGAACCACAAAGCACAAAAGGCTATGAGTTAGCAAAACAAGCCGCTGAGAGCTTAAAAGCAAAACAATCTGGTAAGCCACCTTAGTATTGTGTCCAACTTACGCATTACACAAGACTAATCATATTAGCCTGATATTCGTCGTACCTTTAATTGTAAACAAGAGCTATAATAATTAGCGTAGACCCAGTTAAATCCCAAGAAGTTTTTTAGTGCCTTCTGCCTTTTTAGGGGCGGTTCTGCCAGAAGCCTTCTTGGTGACTGGGTCTACAGGAACCGTCCCTTTTAGGATTAAGGAGATCAACATGAAGGAAACTAAATTAAGATACATAGCCTACCTACGTAAATCAGAGGAGCGTAAAGAGCGTCAGATACTATCAATCGAATCACAGCGAGATAACATTAGAAAGACATTCCCTGACCTTAAAATCATTGATTGGGTTGAAGAAAAGCACAGCGCCTTTATACCGTATAACAGGCCGACATTTGATGATGTTATTAAACGTATTCATGCTAAGGAAGCTGACGGTATAGTAGCTTGGTATCCTAACCGACTCTCACGCAACGAGGTTGACGCTGCAACTATTACCTACGATGTGCGGCGTGGCATTATTAAAGACCTCAAATTCTGTAACTATCACTTCGATAACTCACCGTCAGGTATTTGGTTCTTACAAATGCTACTATCTACAGGCCAATTAGAGAGTGCCACCAAAGCAGTTGATGTTAGTAGAGGTATGGCTACCAAGGCTGGAAATGGTGAGAAGCCGGGACAAGTACCCCAAGGCTACATTAAAGTACCTGTTCTTAATGATGACGGTAAGCCAATAATGAACAAGTTTGATCGTGTCGTTACCATAACTGCTGATGATCCTGAACGTTACGATATGGTTAAACGAATGTGGAAAATGTTTTTATACGAAAATTACTCACCTAGCCAAATTCGTAAAATTGCTAATAAGGATTGGGGCTACCTGCTCCGAGAGACTCCAAAAACAGGTAACAAACCTATAGGCACAAGTACCATTTACCGTATTTTTACTAATCCATTTTACGCAGGTTATATGCGACACAAAGGTGAGATACTACAAGGCAATCATAATCCGATGATTACTATGGAAGAGTACGATTATGCTCAGAAACTGCTAGGAGCAAAGGGTAAACCTCGCAAAACTAAGCATGACTTTGCTTATGGCAGCATGATTAGATGTGGTGTTTGTGACTGTCAAATAGTTGCTAAAGCCACCCCTAAACTACTTAAAAGCACAAACGGGATAACAACTTACATCCACTACTATTGCAGCCGTAAGAGCGAGAAACGACCATGTAATCAGAATGTGTACACAACACTTAAACAAGTTGAAGCCGACATTGATGCCGAGCTGGGTAAATACACTATCCACCCCGATTTTAGAGATATGGCTCTTAAGATATTGTGCCGTAATAATAAGACTGAGGTTGCTAACAGAACCAATATCTATGAGTCCCAACAGAAACTTCGTAAACGCATCCAGGACCAACTTGACCGCTTGACGGACAGTTTAACGAGAGGTGTCGTAGAGGAGGATGACTACATTCGCCAGCGTGACTTACTCAAGCAGCAACTCCTAAGCACTGATGGTAGCCTACGGCAAACTGAGAGACGTGCTGAGGATTGGATGGAGCTAACCGAACGAGCATTTAACTTCGCTGCTTACGCCCGAATTCACTTTGCTAATGCAACAGACAGCAAGATTAAGCGAGACATACTACAAACTTTAGGTGTGAACTTCCAATTAACAGATAATAAATTAACGTTAACCCCTAAGAACTGGCTTGTACCCATAGAAAGGGACTATCCAGCCCTCGAAAAAGCCTACCTCAAGGTACGAACTGATAAAAAAGCCACCGCTAAGGAGTTAGAAGTGGCTATGGAGTCTATTTTTGAATCTTGGAGGGCCCAGTGGGACTTGAACCCACGACACCCTGCTTAAAAGGCAGGTGCTCTAACCGGCTGAGCTATGGGCCCGTAGTGTCATCGTTAGCAAATTAACTCCT
>DATKGQ010000008.1:0-11949 GCA_035510715.1 Saccharimonadales bacterium (SeqCode)
TGCGGCATTAAAGAAAGTTGAAAATTATGGCGTCTTGCGTTTGGGGGTAGTCAATGCCGTAGGGTCTACGATCGCCAGAATGACTGATGCTGGGGTCTATACCCATGCCGGGCCAGAGCAAGCAGTCGCTTCAACGAAAGCGTTTGTAGCCCAAGTAGTTGTCCTGGCTCAAATTGCTTTAATGCTCGACGGCTCAAGTAAACTATTCCGACCATTACTGAAAGAGTTAACCGAGCTTCCCAATAAGGCCCAGCTTGTACTTGATCAAGCTGCTACCATTGCCCAGATAGCGCAAAAATACTCTGGTTACCGAGACTTCTTATTTATTGGTCGGCAGTACGATTATCCGGCAGCACTGGAAGGCGCTCTGAAGCTTAAAGAAATTTCTTACATCCATGCTGAGGGTTACGCTGCCGGTGAAATGAAACATGGGCCACTGGCTATGATTGACGAAAATTTCCCGACGTTTGCCCTTGCTTGTGATTCGCCACAGCTAGAAAAGACTTACTCTAACATTGAGGAAATCAAAGCTCGCAAGGGTCCGGTTATAGCAATCGCTAATAAAGGCAACTCAACTATCAAGAAACTTGCTGATGACATAATCTACATACCAAAATCTTTAGAGCAAACTCAGGTTATTCTAGAAGTTATCGCCATGCAACTGTTCGCCTACTACATGGCAAACTTAAAAGGCTTCAATGTTGATCGGCCCCGCAATTTAGCAAAATCTGTTACAGTAGAATAAATTACAAACCATTAATCTAGACCCAGCGGTTAATCCCCGCGGAGGTTTCCATGGTCAAAGCAGAACGTCAGCGGTTAGGCACTTCGGTGCGGCTCACGCTCATAACCACCACCACAACAACCCTACCGGCAATAATCACTCCGCTGGTCATAAAGGTAGCTGCTTTTGGGCCAGTTATAATTTGGAATTTCTATCTATACAAACAGCACATAGTCCGTACAATGAGATTGGACAACAAATTATGACATTAAAAACAAAAGGCAGGAAGGTTATTAAACTCTGGGTTCGAACCTCACAATACAAAAAATTCAGAAAGATTGTTAGGTCATCCCATTTCGGTAAAGTGTATATGGCTTTATCTGTGGCTGTCATATTCGCCACGACGTTATTCTGGTCTTTATTAGGGGCCAGATTACAAGCTGGTAATGCTGACCAATTGATCGACACAGCTTTATTTAAAACCTGGCCCACTTTTTACAATGCTACGTTCCCGAGTACTCACAGCTTCTTTTTGAAATGGCCAATCTTTTTTCTCATAAAACTTTTCGGCTCCACGAGTTCAGCTTTTACAGTATTTACAATCGCTATCGTCATGCTGACGGTAGCTGCCCTGTTAGCGATTATATATAAAATTGAACGTCGGCCGCTTATTTTCGGAACAATATGTTTAGCATTAGCCTCTGTGTTGTTGTTGGTTCCGGCTCAGCCTTATGCTGGCGGCATACTACCGGTCAATATGGCAATGTTAGCAACCCGCAACATTGAGTACATAGTCTACATCATTAGTCTCATAGTGATTATCCATTCACCGCGGATTAAGAGCTGGAGGTTTTGGCTGGCCGTAGCCTGTTTGAGCCTGCTCATAGCTAGTGATAAATTATTTTTGGTTTTCAGCGTTGGCGGAGCACTCATTGCCCTTATCATTTATGCCAGCATCCGCACTTGGAAACTGGTAACTGCCTCGATTAACTGGTTGATTCTAGGAGCTCTTGCTTCAGCCATAGCAATTGGTATTCTGGCACTCATTAATGCCAGCCATCTCACACATTTATCAAATCAGTCGAGTATTGGTCCATATAATATGAGCAGTAATGCGTCAAACATAGCACTAGGGAGCCTCTATGCCGTGCTCGGTCTGTTCGCCAACTTTGGCGCAAACCCCGCTTTTGACTCAACCGTAGTAAGAGATATACCCCATGCATTGTATGCCCGGCTCACAAGCATTGCTGGCCCGGCATATGTGGTTAATGCGGCTATATTGATCTTCGGCCTATATATTGTTCTGCGCTTACTTCATAAAAGCTGGGCCAGTAGACACAGCCAAGACATTCTGTCAGACAAGGCATCACTATTATCAATTATGCTTATCTGGACAACGATTATTGCTTTTGCGAGTTTTATCGCGACTGACCATTATTACGCTGTTGATGCGCGGTATTTAACAATCAGCCTTTTTGCAATTTTCATATCAATTGCGGCCTATGTAAGAAGTAAACGTTGGCGGCCCGAGCTGGTGGTCTGTTCTGGTTTCGTGATAGTTATTGCCATTATTCTTGGTTTGTTTGCGTCGTTGCATATCTACACAGCCGATACAAATGCTCTTGCCGAACAGAATAAACATAATACAACTATCGCTCAGGTCTTAACTCGCCATCCGGTAAAAGTGCTGGTAGGAAATTACTGGCGCGTCCTGCCAACAAATTTGGCAGCCCATAACAAACTAAATGTGATACCCTTATCCAGTTGCACCCAGCCGCAGCAGATTCTAAGCAGTACGATTTGGCAACCTAATCTGCATAACCATAGCTTCGCTTATTTGTTAAGCTTAAGCGGAAATCTTACGAACTTCCCTGACTGCACGATTAAACAAGTCATTGGTTACTACGGACGCCCCAATAGTAGCGTCCTGATCGCCGGCACTTTAAGCCAACCTAAAGAATTACTGCTCTATTATGATCACGGGATACATAAAGGTAACCCCCAAAACCCCAAAACTTCACTTAGCCCGGCTACTATATTACCAATTAGCTTAAGTCAACTACCTGACACTTCTTGTAGCACTCTCGCAGTTATGAATATCGTAGCTCATGAGGATGATGATTTATTATTCATGAACCCAGATCTTATTCACGAAATTCAAGCCGGATATTGCATTCGGTCAATTTATATAACTGCCGGGGATGCCGGGCAGGGTGAGTTTTATTGGCTCAGCCGTGAGCAGGGATCCGAGGCAGCCTATGATACTATGCTTGGGTTAAGCACAAATACAATTTGGGTTCAAAGAATCGTTGAGCTAAACAGCCACGAATTCATAGCGGTTGCAAATCCGAAAGACGATTCTAGGGTCTCGTTGATCTTTATGCATTTACCGGATGGCAATTTGAAGGGCCAGGGATTTAGTCCCTCTGGCTATGAAAGTTTGGCCAAGCTGTATGCGGGGCAAATCAGCCAGATAAACTCTGTTGATAATCAATCCTACTACACATCAGCACAACTAACAGTAGCATTGAGCACATTAATGAACACCTATACGGCAACAGAGATTAACACGCAATCAGATTTTATCGGCACCCAGTATCCGGACCATAGCGATCACATGACAGTCAGCCGATTCGTTAAACTAGCTTACAAGCAATACGAAACCCAGCGCTATAACAATCAAGTGATTATTCCTATTAAGTATTATATTGGCTATCCTATCCACCAAATGCCGGCTAACGTAACGGGGACTGATCTTCAAGAGAAAGAATCAACATTCTTGGCCTATGCAAAATACGATAGTGGTACCTGTCAGGCTTTACAGACATGCTTGCAGAACGGTTCTTATGAAGCATACCTGACACGGGAATATCAAAATCCTTATTGAGGTTTTCGGTATCATAATTAAAAACCGGCAAAACTGTTACGGCTGGCTAAATAAGAAACCCTTGTTCAGGATTTAATTAATAACTGCCAGTAAAGTTTCCAGTACTAATGCGGTACCGTGCCAATCAGGTACCTCAATGCAATCCACACCCATTATCTTTACCGGATAGTCATTGCCATCTTTTTGAAGCCTATCGCCAATAAACAAAATGTCTTTTTTGGCGACACCCGTGTATTTCATGAGTTTATTGATCCCGTAAGCCTTGTCGACACCAAGTTTAGTTATGTCTACCGAGGTTGAGCCGCCGGTTCGTACTTCAAATTCTGGGATTTTTTTAGCAACGTAATCGCGCAATTTTTTCCTCTTCTCAACCATTGGATCCCAAGCAGCTTTAGCTTCTACAGGAGCTTTCTGACCCAAAGCCGAGAAAGTTATCTGACTGCCCCGGTCTTCAATTTGGTCGCCCCAAGCTCTTTCTTGATCATACCCACAAGCTAGACTACCTTCTTTTAATGCAGTTAGGATTTTGTTTTTTTGTTTTGGGGTAAAGTCTTCAGCATATAAACGTTCCCATTGGTCACTTAGGGCGTCATATAAATAATATCTGGTGCCACAGGTTGGTATAATATGTAGTTTTTGTAGTTTACCGACCTCGATGGTTAGATTATTTAGTATTTGCTCTTCAAATTGTTCAAACTTGCCTCCCGAGATTATACAGACAATAAACTTATCCAGTAGCTGAGCTAGCAATTCGGACATCTTGAGCGGCAACGGTGATTTACTGGGAGCAATAGTATCATCAAGATCAAAGGCAATAATTTTTTTCATACTTCTTGATAGAAACGCTTGCTGACATCACCTACTTGTTGGGCTAAATCTTTTCTAACAACCAGGGTTCCATCTTTAGTATTTACTACCACTACATTGTCCAGCCCGATCACCGCTAAGGGTTTATTACAATGATTTTGGATAAAGCTATTCTCAATTTCTAAAGTCTCCACCATCTCTCCAGTAATATGATTGCCATCATTATCAGGCTCAACCACTTTATACCAATCAGAAAACGAACCTACGTCTATCCAGTCGAACGAAGCCGGTACGACCAGTAAGTCAGGAACTTTCTCGATCAGGGCATAGTCGATAGTGTCGTTTTTTAGACCTAAATATACTTCATCGTATTTATCGGGTTGAGCTTGTTTTAATAGTTTCAGGTTATGGAATAAGCCAGGGGCATATTTAGCCATGCTGGTTTCAAAAACATTAATTGAGCCCACGAAATAGCTGCAGTTCCAGAGAAAGCGGCCTTCTTTAAGATATTTTTTTGCAACTTCAAATGGTGGTTTTTCTTTGAAGGATTTAACATTAAAAACAAAATACTTTTCGTTTAACACTTTACCCTTTTCTATATAACCGAAACCGGTTGCCGGGTAGTTGGGCTCAGCACCAACCAGAACAATACGTTTTTTGTTTTTCGAAACTTCCGCCGCGATTTTAAAGCTATGCGTGAAACCGTCTACGTCTCTTACGAAATGATCGGCAGCCAAAAAAACTAAAGGCTCATCCTTGTCTTCATAATTTGAAATATGTGCCAGAGCTAAAGCAATACAGTTTGCGGTTCCGCGTCTGGCAGGTTCGACAATAAAATGATCATCTGGCAGGTTCGGTAGTTGCTCCCGCACATGAATCACGTGGCTAGCTTCGGAAATTACGTAAATTTTCTTGGATAATCCCTTTGCTCGATCATATGTTTGCTGAAGAAGTGATCTATTGTTACTATTTATTTTTAACAAGTGCTTGGGGTACTCCGGCGTTGAGACAGGCCATAACCTAGTACCAGCCCCGCCAGCAACCATTACTAAAATCATACCTACTATAATAACAAGAGTCGGAGATTTTAGTGAATTAATACAGGTATTGAGCCGCAATAATTGGAGTTTTAATATATACTTCTACAAGAAAGTTTGTTTTAGGTGAATTATGAAGCTATCGGTAATAATTCCAGCTTACAATGAAGAAGAGAGTTTCCCTAAGTTCTATCCGTCTCTACTCAAAGTCATAATTGATACTGTCGGCAAATCATATGAGATCGTCATGGTTAACGATGGGAGTAGTGATGGCACTTTGAAACTTCTCCAAGATATTGCCAACCAAAATAAAAAACTAAGGGTTGTTAACTTTTCACGAAACTTTGGCAAAGAGATTGCCGTGACGGCCGGTATTTCCTATGCCCAGGGTGAGGCGATTATTATTATTGACGCTGATGGGCAGCACCCGCCTGAACTGATACCAAAATTTGTGAAGTTATGGGAAGACGGCTACCAAGTAGTCATCGGAGTGAGAGAGTCCAATCAGAAAGAGGGTCTAACCAAGCGCTACGGGTCAAAGTTATTTTATAAACTACTCAACGTCACTAGTGATACAACTCTTATAGCCGGTGCAACCGATTTCCGATTAATAGATCGGGCTGTTCAAGCAGAATTTATTCAGTTCAGTGAACATTACCGGATTACTCGTGGGCTTATTGACTGGATGGGTTTTAGGCGGGCTACTATTCCTTTTCACGCTAACAAGCGTATTGCCGGCCAAGCCTCTTATCGGGTCTCAAAACTTATCAGGTTAGCTCTCAATAGTTTTGTGTCACTCTCTGTAGCTCCTCTATATATTTTCGGGTATGTCGGTGCTTTTATCACTTTCGGAGCATTTATGGTCGGCCTGTTCGTTATCATAGAGCAGCTGATCCTGGGTGATCCTTTGGGGCTGCGCGTGACTGGCACAGCGATGCTTAGCATATTAACACTATTCCTTGTCGGTATACTTCTGATTTCCCAGGGATTAATATCTGTCTACTTATCGCACGTTCATGCACAAACTCAAAATCGGCCACTGTTTATTGTTGATAAGCAAAATTCTATACGCCTGACTTAGTCTATCAACACCTGGTCTGGTTTTTTGAAGATACGAGTCTTATAGAGATAAAAATTCCAAATCGTAGTTATGCCAAGTGCTATTGTCCGCGTAAATACGGCTGGTACCTGAGGGGATAATAAATAAGTAACCAACAGAGTAAATCCAAAATTAAATAAAACTAGTAGCGTGAAGGCGGCGATTTGTGGTAATAATATCTGGCGCTGTGTCCGTTTATCTCTAAAGGTTACCAGCTTTTGAAGAATAAAGGAGACAATAAGACCAACCCAGAAACTTATACCGACCGCCACTACCGCACTGGCTTTAAGCTGTTCGGCGACAAGAATGGTAATAATTTCCATCACATAAACAAAACCACCAATAATGATATAACGGCCGACCGGCCGGTCGAGAAGCAGATATATCTTTTTAATCATAGTATGTAACTAGTTTAAGTTAATTTTGATTTCGACGGAAGCCGGCCAGATAAACACGACAAAAAGTGGTTGCCAGCGCATGAAAAGAACCTATAATATATCAAGCAATAACATTAAACAAAAAGCTGCAAAAAAATGGTGAACAACAAATCACCAACCGCCAAAAAACGTCAGTCTCATTCTTCAAAAAAAATATGGGTAATTGTAATTATTATTGCCCTAGTATTGCTATTGGGCGGTATCTGTTTGGATCTCCATTACAAAAACACTCCAAGCAAACATACTGCCGAGACAACAAAACAGCCAACGACAAGCTCTATTGATAATTCACCTTCAGCAAGTAACCAGAATAAAAATAGTGCTAGCAATGCCGGCAGCACTGGCAACAACAGTACTTCACAAACAAATAGCACATCACAGACACCGGCTACTTCTGAACCATTGAGTGTTGTTGTTACACGGGCAAGTGTCGACACCCAAGATAATGAGCTAGTGGTAGGAGCATTGGTTACTGGAACAACGACCGGAGATTGCTCGTTAACACTCACGCAAGTCGGTCAGGCTAATGTCACTGCCACTTCTCGAGTCAACCAGCAGAATGATAGCTACATTTGTTCTAATTTTATTGTCCCCTTCAGCCAATTCCCAAGCGACGGGAATTGGGAGGCCAGCGTCACGGTTTCGGCAAATAACAGCCAAGTGACAGGCACTTGGTCAAGCCCGATACAAATTCCGGAGTAACAAACTATGCGTAACTTTGCTTTCGCTAATCGAAGCCATAAAATTATTATTCTGTTCGTGGCAGTTACGTTTGTGCTATCTCTACTGTGCAACAACTTTACGGGGCGGACGCATGCACTTGCCGGAGCTGATTTTCAACCCGGGCACATCATAGATAATTCTATATTTACAAACGATGCAACTATGTCTGTAACAGATATTCAAAATTTTCTTAATACCAAAGTTGGAACCTGCGATAATAATGGGACAGTTCTTGCTGATCACTGGAACAGTGCGGCTGGAAGTTATTATACTGATGGGCAATGGGCCAGTCTTAACGGACAATCATCCACCTTTACTTGTATCAATCAATATATTGAGAACACAAGTACCGGACAAAATAATTATGGGACTTATGGGTCCAATATACCGGGCGGGGTCAGCGCCGCCCAAATCATCTGGAGTGCGGCTCAGCAATATCAGATAAACCCAGAAGTCATATTAGCTACACTTCAAAAGGAGCAGGGGTTAGTGACAGATTACTGGCCTTGGCTCGATGAATTTCAACATGCAATGGGGTATGACTGTCCTGATTCAGATGGCTGTAGTAGTACTTATGCTGATTTCTACAAACAAGTTGATGGTGCTGCTTGGCAGTTTCGCGACTATTTGGATAACTTAAATCAATTCAGCTATGGTTTGGGCAATAACTATGTTCAGTATAGCCCGACAGCTAGTTGCGGAGGATCAATAATCAATATCGAGAATTCAGCAACGGCAGCACTATATAATTACACGCCGTATCAACCTGATCAGGCCGCTTTGAATAACCTCGGAGGTGCCGGTGATAGCTGTAGTTCGTATGGCAATCGTAATTTCTGGGTTTACTTTAACGAATGGTTTGGCGAGAGCGTTCTACCAACCAGTATAACAGATGAGATCCCTTATCAAGACCGCGTAAAAACAATCAGTTTTGATGGACAGATTTACGTATTCTACTACGACGCCTATCAGAGAGTACTTAAAATGGCCACTCCGAGCCCTTCAACTGGCCAATGGGAAATGTCAACTCTCGATGGTAATAGCAGCTTGGGCGCCGGAACAGTTACAGCTGACGTTGGTAGTGATATAGCAGCCACTATCTATGACAATACATTGCAGTTGTTTTATTATGATGCGACCTATGGGAACTTGCGGCATGCTTGGTACAATGGTACGTCCTGGCGATTTGAGGATTTGGACGGTAACACAAGCTCAGTGTCACATGATACCGATAATGTAGGCATTAATCCAAGTGTTACGGTAGCAGCAGATGGATCGCTTCAGTTATTCTATTATGATAAAACTACTGGCGACTTAAGACATGCTTGGAGTGATGCTACCGGTTGGCATTTTGAGAATTTGGATGGTGATATTGGCTCGATAAGTCACCAAACTGGTAATGTTGGACTCGATTCTACTGTTGCAACACTAGGTAGTAGTATCCAGCTATTTTACTTCGATAGTTCGACGAATTGCTTAAAACACGCCTGGACAGATGCTACCGGTTGGCATTTTGAAGATTTAGATGGGGGCAGCACTAGTTCTATCAGCCACTTTTCTGGTCCAGTTGGGCTAAGTCCGATTGCAATAAACTATAATGGAGCACTACAACTTTTCTACTACAATTATAATAATGGGGCGAATGGGGCGCTGCGGCACGCCTGGACAGATGCTACCGGTTGGCATTTTGAAGACTTAGATGGGGGCAGCACTAGTTCTATCAGCCACTTTTCTGGCCCAGTTGGGTTGGACCCCATAGCAATAGATTACAACGGTTCGTTACAGGTCTTTTATAATAACATGAGTAACGGGTCGCTGTCTCACGCCTGGACAGATGCTACCGGTTGGCATTTTGAAGATTTAGATGGGGGCAGCCCAAAATCAGTATCAGGAATTAGTGAGGATGTCGGACAGAATATGAGCGCAACTATTTATGACAATAGTCTACAGCTTTACTACTTTGATAAAACGAATGGCGACCTGATCCACGCCTGGACAGATGCTACCGGTTGGCATTTTGAAGATTTAGATACGGTAGTTATATACTAACCTCAATGTCATCGTTAAACTTTAAGGTTCTGTGGAATTTTCTCATTCGTCTTTGCGGTTTTTTGAGAAGACATAAATATCATGTAATTGCAGTTATTCTGATTGGTGCTTGGTGTTATCCGTATATAACAACTGGCAACAAAGTGGAGTGGGGTGATTTTGGTATATTTACGCAGGGTTATGAGGCAATTCGTGTCAGTATTTTACAATACCATCAATTCCCTTGGTTTGACCCATGGATTGCCGGTGGTGTCCCCCTATATGCCAACCCACAAATTGGTGTTTTCTCAATCCAAACTATCCTCGTTCTGATTTTTGGGGCTGTTCGGGGCTTAAAGGTTGCACTCATCCTATACACCTACGCCGGCTACGCTTCAATGTACATACTGGCACGACGTTACTTTAAAATTGATAAATTACCAGCTACTTTACTCGGACTAATTTGGTTATTTTGCTCATTTTTCGTAAGTCATTTACCATCACATTACACTTTCCTGTGGTTTATGATGGCGCCTTTCTTTATATACCTAGCTCTACGCCTAAATAGCTTGAAATCAGGATTCTGGTTCGGTTTAGCCTTTGCCGTTATGGGATTATCAGAAGTTCACTATAGTTTCTTCCAGATTGTAATCGTATGTAGTTTGATAATTTTGGCACGTTTAATAATAGATAATAGGCATCGACTGCAAATATTCAAAGCTGGCATTGTTGCCTTGCTTACATTTTTTCTGGTAGCTGGCCACCGTTTTCTTCTTACAATTGAGAATGTTAACGATTTTCCGCGTACAGCAGCCCAATTGTTTGACCCATCATCAGGTTTAATTAAATCCTTACTCAGTGTTACCTTGCCCTACTCGACCGCTCATTATGTAAAACTTACACGATTAATCCACTACCCAACTACATTTTATGGGTGGGGTGAACAAACAATGACTATTGGTATTTTCGCTAGCTTTTGTCTGTTTTTATGCTTCCTGTACTACCTATACTCTTGGCATAGTAAGCAAAGTCAGCAGCGAAAATACCGCCGAATCGCAACGTTACTTTTAGCATTAGCTTTGGTTTTTTTTGTTATGGGAATTGGCTCTTTTTCTGCTTTTGCACCATACACGATCCTCCGCCACTTGCCAGTTTTCAATAACACAAGGGTATCTCCTCGTTGGTTCTTATGGGTGGGGCTAAGCTGCTTGATATTTGTTGGTGTATCAATTAAAAGTGCGCCTCGCCAATCATTCTTTCGGTTTGCATCTGTCGGCCTGCTCGTTCTCGGTGTTGGGGAACTTTTCCTACTAAACCTCGGCTATCAAAGCAAAATATTGTCTCACGCTGTCGTGCTCCCTCCTCACAACACCAGCTATTATACTTTTGAGCAAGAGAGTGAGTTCGGCCAATTTTTAACATTACCTGGCGGAAAGGGTACAATCCCAAATGAAGGTAATATGCCGCATTTTTACAGAGAGTATGAGGCAACTGCTTTTAACCTTGGTACTTTACAAGCCAATGATTCACTTGTTGACCTAAACACTAAACCAACACCCCGTTGTAGCTGGGTAAACGGTTGTAACTTTGTTATGAGCAATAATGCGATAGTGTCATACTGGTCACCTAATAAGATTATCCTACACCGCACCGGGAGCGGCCCCATAGAGCTTGATGAAAATAACTCAAACTACTTCTTGATTAACGGAGTAAGGAATAATGTGATTCGAGTCGATGAACCTTATGCTAATTTCTATATCAAACTGCCAAATAACATCAAGACTATTACTGTACGGGTAGACCCAAGTTTGACGTTGCCCAGAATTAAGCATATTGTTCGTGGCATTATGCACGATTAACCTATCATGATTTCCAAAAAATTATTTTAAGACATTGCTTAATAAACATATAGCTCGAACCTATAGTAAGCACTAGCTACGTGGTTAATCCCTTAGTTTAGTGTTTGTGTATATGGTGCAAATTAATTGGCTAGGATTTCGTTCGATAAGTATAGTTTTAGGCAACAATAAGTCAGACGAATTGATTGTTATTTATAACCTATTACGGCGTAATCCCTGGACCCAAATAAAAGATTAGCTACTTCTGGGTCTAAGTCATCCAGCATTTTGTTGGTATTAGGGTGCAACCGCTTTATCTCAACATTTTTAAAACCACATGTTTCAAGCGTGAAGGCCAATAGCCCCCCC
>DATKGQ010000009.1:0-24094 GCA_035510715.1 Saccharimonadales bacterium (SeqCode)
GTCAATAACCATGTCGTAGTCGTATCCGATCTATCTACTTCCGAAGTCTACCATTTGCAGGCTCTGTCTAGTGACGCTAACGGCGTCCAGGGTGTCTCCGCTGATCAGACTACCATCATCGGCCAGGCCTCGGATAATGCCTTGAGTATTGTTTTTAATGCTCTACAGTCAATATTTGGGCTGTAATGATTTGTCAACGATATGAATCGATATATAATACGTAATAATAAGATGCCACTTATGATTAATCCCACCCAAAATATCCCAGTTAAAAAATCTGAGCATGAAGCTGATGGTAAACCGCCTATTCTAATAGAAGTAAAAAATCTGATTAAAGAATATAAAATTGCCAGTGGCACAATCAGAGTTTTGAAAGATATTAGTTTTGAAGTTGAGCAAGGTAGTTTCACAATCATTTTTGGCCCATCTGGCAGCGGCAAATCGACGCTTATGAATGTGTTGTCTGGCCTGGATTCACCTACCAGTGGTTATATTAAAATAGCCGACCAAAATATATATGAGTTAGAAAATGATCTACTTGCCCACTTTCGCGGGAACAAAATGGGTATTGTCCATCAGGAAAACTACTGGATTAAGAGCCTAAACGTTCTTGAAAATGTGGCCATGCCTCTGTATTTAGCCGGTAGCGATAAAAAAGCCGCGCTGCAGGCGGCAACGCAAAGTTTAGAGCAAGTTGGACTGACAGAGTTTGCCAACTACATGCCGACCGTATTATCAGGCGGCCAACAACAGCGTGTCTCAATGGCTAGGGCCTTAGTCGCTTATCCGCAACTGATACTAACCGATGAACCGACCGGAAATCTGGATACTGAAAACGGCCAAATGATCGTTGATCTACTTTTAAAATTCCAACATGATTTGAAGCGAACCATTGTTCTTGTCACCCATAACATTGAATATTTACCGTTAAGTGACAACCAACTTTACATACTTGACGGTCAGGTTACCAAGGGTAAACGAGGCAATAAAATGCCTCCGGAAATCTTAGCATCGTTAAAGCTTGAATTGGCTGAGTTAACTAAGATGGAGGAAGGGGCATGAAAGTACGCGTAAAGCGAAATCCAAAAACCCAACGTCTTAAGTCCGTTATTAAAATTAGTCTTTTAAGTTCGATCGCGATAAAAAATCTGTTATCCAAACGGCTGAGGACTTTCTTAACAATGACCGGTATTATGATTGGTGTCGGGGCGGTAGTATTCCTTGTCTCTTTGGCTATAGGCTTACATGGTGTTGTCAACCAGCAAGTATTGGGATCAAAATCGGTTAATACGATCGACGTCACTACTCCAAACTCACAAAATATCCTGTTGGATGACACCAATGCTAATAAAATTAATCAATTTGCCAATGTAACTAAAGTTGCGGCTGCCTATATAATGCCAGGTCAGATATCTTATGAAAACTCGCTATCCGATACAGTCGTATATGGTACCAACAATGAGTATATTAATTTAAGCGCCCTTAAATTTGTGTCTGGAGCCAAACAGCTGTCAGCTACAAATGATGCTATCGTCAACACATCTCTGCTAAGCTTAATTGGCGACTCCAATAGTAATAATGCAATTAATAAGAAGTTAAGTGTTCAGACAACGATTGCGGCGACCGATAATACTCCAAAGAAAACAGTTACCAGTAATTTAACTATAGTTGGAGTTGTTAATACCGGTGCCGGAGCAATTGTTTACATGAATGCCCAACTTTTACGAGATGCTGGGGCGACACAATATGGCCAAATAAAGGTGGTAGCTGCTAATAGAAATGATGTCTCGACTATCCGTCAGCAAATTGAAGGACTTGGCCTGACTACGTCATCACCATTGGATACCCTGAACCAAATTAATACAATATTCACAATTTTTACTTTTGTAGTAGCTGGCTTCGGGGGCATTGGTATGGTCATCGCCGTATTGGGAATGTTCAACACCCTGACGATCTCGCTTTTGGAACGAACCAGTGAGATTGGTCTGATGATAACTATGGGGGCTCGTAATTCAGATATCCGGCGATTGCTAATTTTAGAAGCCTTGCTCTTATCGACAGCCGGTGGTCTGTTTGGTATTTTCATAGCCTGGTTTCTTGGGCAAGTTATAAATCTAATACTGACACATTTTGCTAATCGTAACGGTGTTATCGGCACCGTCCATGCATTTTCTGTTACTCCGCTTTTAGTCGCATCAGTTATTGTTATGACTCTTGTTGTCGGTCTATTTGTGGTCTTCTATCCGGCCCGCCGGGCTGCCCACATTAACCCGATTGACGCCCTGCGTCATGAATAAAATATTTTTGCTACTATTTTTCTTATAAGCTATTCAGACCTGAATTGACAAAAGGGCTAAATCGGATACTATTTATATAATAGTAATTGTAAATCGGGAGACGGTATGTCAAAGTTCACCAAGAACGAAAATGGTGTGAGTGGTATATTTATAATTTCTATAATTGTTGTAGTGCTAATTGTCGCCGGGGTAATTATTTGGCAAGTTACTAAGAAAAATTCTAACAGCAATACTACTAGCAACACAGCCGGCACGACCAATACCGCTACCACAACTAATGCAGGTGTATCAAGTGCTTGCATGAAAATATTTAATGACGATAAACTTTGCTCATTTGCCGAGCACACTAATATTGACACTATTGCCTATTTCGCTAATGGCACTGCCGTCGATGGTTCGACCGGTAAGAGTGCCACGTTTACTGTTGAACACGACACCAAAAATAACACATTCCTAAGTTACACAAGTAGTGGACAACAAGTATCTGTAATTAATTTAAGTGGTAATACTTATATGCAAGAAGGTACCGGCACTACCTGGTTAGAATACACTAGTGCCAACGCCGCTGCCGCTGCCGGCATTCCCAACCCGGTTGGTAATTTTGAACTCAAATTCAATAGCGGTACCGGCAATGGTTACACGGCCATTAAAGACGGTACCTCAGCTTGTGGCAATTTGAAGTGTTACAAATACCAGGTAAAAGTTGCCTCAAATCCTGATATGGCCCAGTACGTTTGGTTTGACACTAAGGATTATCTGTTAAGAGAGTATTCTTACAATAACGGTAAAACTGGTACTTCAGCCAATATTACATTTACTTACCAACCAGTTACTATTACCGCTCCGTCGCCAGTCCAAGCAGTTTCTTAAGACCAACCGTATAAATGTATATAGCCAGTTTATAATTCAAGCTGGCTATATACATTTATTGCTTAAACTGTTTGTTCAAATTTAACGATGACCTGGTGAAGGGTCCCCTCGTGATCGGCAACCAAGCATCCTTTCGGCTGCCAACTATCCAGGATATGTTCGTTAACTATTTTCTCCAATTGCTGGATTTTACCGACTTGCTCAGCGTGACTGCTTAGAATTTTGTATTCAATTACTTTTTTATGCATAATTCCTCCCTTAAATTGTTTTTTTATTCCTAGTCCTAAAAGTTAACCGACTAACTTTTTTCGCAGATAATTTATCTAGTTTGCGAATATCGGCCGGACTGATTTCAAAATCGAAAATATCAGCATTAGCGATAATCCGATCCTCGTGAGTAGATTTTGGAATAACCACTATGTTTTTCTGGAGTGCCCAGCGCAACATAATTTGGGCATTGGATTTACCATAAATATCGGCAATCTCAGTGATAGAGTTATTGTTTAATTGCTTGCCGTGGGTTAGCGGACTGTAAGCCTCGAAAACAACACCGTTTTGCTGGCAAAGTTCATAGACGGACTTGTCATAACCAAAGACAGAACATCTAACTTGATTAACGCTGGGAGCAATGTTGGCAAAATCTAACGTTGCCTGCAGCGTAACGGCACTATAATTACTGACACCAATTGCCTTTACCTTGCCAGTTAAGTAAAGGGACTCCATTTTGCGCCAAACTTTTTTAGCCGTTCCAGGCAATGGCCAGTGTACTAAATAAAGATCAACATAATCCAGTTTTAATTTTGCTAGGCTAGTCTCGAAAGCTTTTTCAACGTTAAGAAAATCAGTCGGCCAAAGTTTGGTTGTAACCCAAATTTTCTCTCTGGCAATGCCGCTTGCTCGAATGGCTTTACCAACCGAGGTTTCATTGCGATAAAACTTAGCGGTATCAATATGACGATAACCGGCCTTAAGTGCCCAAGTTACAGCTTCATATGTCGGTTGGCCAGGGGGAATTTTATAGACACCAAAACCCAGCCGTGGCATCTTAGTTTTATTATTCAGCGTGATTATGCTGTTAAGCTTTAAGTCCATACTAAAAACCTCCTCTAATCCCTTTAAGATTTATTATAGCAATATTAAAAAAGAATAGTTTTGCCTAAATTGAGATTTGGGTTTTGGATACCAAAATTATAGGAGCTAGGAGACTATAATTATTGATATGGAGCTGATAGATAAAGCCTTCAAACGGATTAACCGTCAGAGTTTTGTTCCAGATCACTTAAAAGATTTGGCGATTATCGACGGGCCACTGCCAATCGGTTACGGACAGACAATCAGCCAACCGACAACTGTCCGGATGATGCTTTCGTGGCTAGACATACAACCTGGCAATAAAATACTTGATGTTGGTTCCGGATCAGGTTGGAGCAGCGCTCTGCTGGCTTATCTTACTGGCCCAACGGGTCAAGTCTTGGCAGTGGAAAGAATACCTTATTTGATGAAACTGGGGAAAGCTAATTGTCGGAAAATTGGTATTTCAAATGTTGAGTTTTTTAAGGCCGGCAAGGAGCTCGGTCTAATTAAATATGCTCCTTATGACCGGATATTAGTCAGTGCCGCTGCCGATAAGTTGTCGGAGTCATTAATAACTCAGCTTAAAATCGGCGGCAAAATGGTTATACCGGTCAGGCACGACATCCTGGAAATTACTAAAACTAAAAGCAATGAATATAAAAACATATCTCACCCGGGCTTTGTTTTTGTACCGCTAATCTGATGCGGCAATATTAGCAGTAATTTAAAAAAGCTGACTTTTTTAAAGCCAGCCTGTAAACTCTAAACAATCCTATAAACTTAGGCGCTTTGGGACTGATGCTCGGGTTTTAAAATACTGTTAATAAGTTGGTCGAGCTCGGTACCGGAAATATTAGCTTTAACGACATAACCAACAATGCCTAGATCCCGCAGACCAGACGGCGCATCGGCTTCATTCAGGTTGGAAATAACCAGAACTTTTATATCCTTACCCCAATTGCTATTACGCATGATCGTCAAAATTTGATCACCGGCTACTTTAGGGACCATCAGGTCAAGAAGAACTAAATCCGGCAGCTCTCTTTCAATCAGCGACAGAGCTTCACGCCCGTCGTAGGCCACCAAACACTTATAACCAATTAGCTCTATTCTCGTTTTGTAAATATCAGATAAGCTAACATTGTCTTCTACTAAGACGATTTTTTTCAGTAAGCTAGATGCATCCATATTGTTGTTATTTTAATACATATCGATTATAAAAGTCCAATATTTATGTAAAAAGCTTTAACATTATTCAGTAAAACTTTAGATTTTTAAAAATCTGCTACAATTTACTTATGGAAGATCAAAATTCTGAAACAGATCAAAATCAAAACATTATGCCAACATTAAATCCCGTTCCAGTACCCGAACCAACACCGACAGTCACAGCACCAACGAGTAACGCCACACCCAGTGCCGCAGCGGCTCAACCAGGAAAAGTAATTAATCTTGACGACGTAGAAAGCGGCTACTCGGCATTTCTGCGTAAAAGATGGTGGATGGTTATATTGCTTTTAATTGTCTCAGTCGGTGTGTGTTTTTTGAATATTGCTTATGGGATCATCATATTTGTTATGGCACTGGCAGCCGCGCGCTATTTCTACGAAAACGACCTATTTAAGGCTTTCGCCACCACTAACGGTTTCAGTTTTGTGAAGAAAGGCCAATTGATTAATCAGACTGGCCTAATTTTTAACATTGGCCGGGGACAAAGGTATGAGGATGTCGTCACCGGAAGCTATCAAGGCCACCCGCTATTGTTATTTATCTATAGATATACAATCGGTTATGGCAGAAATAGCCATACATTTCACCGGGGCGTAATGTCAATTAATTTTGGAACTAGACTGCCGGCGTTTGTATTGAGACGGCACCACTTGGCATTTTTAGAGGAAGAGGGTGAATCATTAAAATCCAGAGGTTATACCGAAAAGATTAATCTAGAGGGCGACTTTAATAAACATTTCCAAGTATTTATCCGGCCAACTACACAAGACGATGTCTTGTGCGTACTGACCCCGGATATCATGGAAATGCTCATTGGCCTAGACAAATACGAGGTTGAAATGACCGATAACGGAGACTTGAATGTCTATAGTCGTAGCTACATTACAAAGAAACAAGGACTGATAGATATCTTTAAGATTATTGAGGCTATTGCACCAAAAATTGGTGATTATGCAAATCGCCAAAAAGTTATCGGTGGTGTTACGCAACCAATAGTAGACGAAGCACGATAATAAATTTATAGCTGTTAACATCTTGGACGTAGTAAGAACATTAATATGTTAGTATTGTATTTACATGTCAATTCCACCCGAAGCGATTATCGGAAACTATTACAATCATGTCGAAGCCGCCAGTGAGCTTAGCGCTGAAGGCCACGAACTAGCTAGCAGCATTAGGGATGAGGGTCGCAATATAGTGTTCCCTCTCGACGATGTTGAAACCATTGAACCCGGTACTGAACCGGGAACATTTGTCATGCGATTGCGTCATGAAATCGTTGAGAACAAAGGGAAAATTATGATTGTTAGTGGCGCCACAATACTGGCCATCAGCGGCTTAATAATTCAACGCAAAAGATCTCACAAAGACTCATAAAATTTTCAATCTAGTTAAAATGGTGGTTTTAGGTTCAAAACATTACCGGCATTCGGATCATAACTTAATTAATGTCTAAGTTATTGTCTGTGTAGGGGTATTCTTTCACGTCTAGACTCTTTGCGGCTTAGCATCATATAACCGACAAAGATAATAATGATTATTGTTAAAACAATACTTACGTGGCCGTTCCCCCAGCCTAAACCGCCGACACTTTTTGATTTGCCCATCCAATCGGCAAATGATGCCCCAATTGGTCTTGTCAGAACATAGGCAATCCAAAAAGCAGTAATCTCATTCATATTAAACCACCAGTATCCCAAAATCGGTATGAGGATTAAACCGATGAACAGCAACGCTGATGAAAAATATCCCAAACCAAGCGTAGTGGCTGTCATATCACCGGCGGCTGTACCAAGAGCAAAAGTGGCAAGTACCGTGGCCCAGTAAAACAACTCCCTCCGGCGGGTATTAATACTATGGATTGACAGCGTCCGTTCGGTCTTATACCAAACAATAAAAACAACAACTAATATAATTGCAAAAAGGCTGGTTGAGACAAGATATGGAACGCCAAACTGAATATGCAATACATCAGCTGCCATCGTACCGAATACGGCAACCATAACAACAGCTAGCCAGTAAGCCCAAGGTCTATAACGAGGTAAGTAAAATTGTATTAATAGCGCCACCAGCAAGCCAACGCCGCCTAAACAAACCGCTAAATACGGATTGATTTTAAATACGAAAAAATCCGATGTTGCTTCTCCCATAGCGGTACTCAATAATTTAACGATCCAAAATATTGCAGTAATTTCGGGGACTTTTCGCATCATCCGCGATATCGGCTGATTGAAAGATGGCCGATTATTCATAAATTGATTTCCATAACCCCTATTTTACAATTAGTTGGGTAGTTAACCAGGGTGATTATTGCATAACGGCAAGTGAAAAGTTTAATTGTAATCATGGGGGTAGTCACCTTAGCCAAGTATTGTTTATTACAGAAATGATAGTATAATATTTTTTAATATAATTAGTTAAGAGGCGTAATGATTAATCCAGAAAGACAACCGGGTCCTGTTGATAGTCTCAATAGTCAAATTAATGAAATATTTGAAGAGCATATAGACATTGTGGCTTCTGTTGAAGCGGATATTCCGGTGATGTCAGACATGATGGCGCTGACTGGGCAATTATATGGTTATTATCCTAAACACTCAGTTAAAGTTGAGCTAACAACCTGCTTACTCGATGACGATGAATCGGGCCGAGTTCTAAGATGTGCATACTTTTACTACAAAAAAATATGTGTAGCGGAATATATCATATCTAGGCAGCAAGTCCTGGGCGTTCCCGATTATCAACTGTTAGACAGAGATAAAATTGCCGACTTGAGTTTTTGGCTGAGTGAGACAAGATGGAACGAACGCGACACTTTATTTTATGCTTCTAAACCCGTTAAATCTAATAGGCGGCTGGCAAATGGATAATATTATTTTAAGAAAAAGGCTATTAAATGTATAAACCAGCCCGTCGGCTGGTTTATAGGTTAATTGCCTCTTAAGCGACAATTAATATCATATATAGCGCATATGCTAAAAATTGTCAATTGATATTTTTGGCAATTATCCCTTGACACCATATAATCTCTGTAATGTACTGTTAGTATGAAGTTTACGCTGTCTGAGTTTAATCAGAAGTTTCCAACAAGCGATGCTTGTTTAGATTATTTATGGCAGGTACATTATTCAGATAAACCTTGCATGGTTTGTGGCTTGTATGGGGGCTACCACAAACTGCCAAATCGTCCGGCATACCAATGTGAGTGTGGTAATCAGATTTACCCATTAGCACACACTCCTTTTCATAAATCAACAACAGACTTACGTACCTGGTTTTTAGCCATCTTCTTTATGACTAATACTCGTTCTGGTATGTCAGCTCTACAGTTTCAACGTATAAGTGGCGTTACCTACAAAACCGCTTGGAGAATATTTAAACAAGTACGCCTTATGATGAGTGACGATGAATCTCTGCTTAATGATGACGTTGAAGTCGATGAAGCTTATATGCAGCCAAAGCCTGAAAAGAATACCCGAGTAGAAAACAAAGCAAATAAAAGGGGCATGTACAATTCTGAAGTTTTGTTTGGTATGGTCGAACGTGGTGGCAGAGCTCGAATAAAGCACGTTAAAAGTTCTGGTGTAAGAATCCTCTTACCAGCTATCAAGCAACACATAGCCAATACAGCTGTTATCTACAGTGATGAGCATGGTTCGTATCGCTTGCTCAAACGACATGGCTATTTACACGAGACTGTGAACCATAGCAAACAGCAATACGTTGTTGGTAGAGTTCATACCCAAAACGTTGAGAATTTTTGGAGCCAATTTAAGCGTGGTATCTATGGTGTTTATAGGCACTGTGATAAGAAATACCTACAAGAATACGCAAATGAATATGCATTTCGTTACTCGCATAGAAAAAGTGATGTACCGATGTTTGACCTTGTACTAAATAGACTACTTCTGGCCAACAATGTAGCAATAAATTGACACCAAAATACCCGAATCATATTATTCGGCATATTTTCACTTATTTTTCTCCATTATTCCATTCTTCTTTTTCTTCTCCCTTTATATAAATATAAAGAAGAGAATTTTTTTGAGATTTACAGATCAAAATTAAAAAGATAGTAGCAATATCGAAGTTGCTACTAATTTAGACGTTGAATTATCAAAAATTAAGTACTAATGAATTTACGACATTTGTAACTTCAGGCGCTAAGTTAGAGTAATCAAAAATCTGATATGGGTTTTGTCCGGAAGTATTCCAGGGTTGATCGCTTTCATTCCAACTAAAAACGGCAACGTAACCTTTATTCGCAATAATATAATTTATGTACGTATTCTGATTCCAAGTGTTTTTTGTGTAGTACTTAACATATTGTTCACTGTAGCCGTTGGTGGTAGTGCCACTATTTTGGTCAACAATAACAGGCACGGGTGCTTTACTAGACAACACTTCGCTTTGGATAGTTTGTGCTGGCGTTAAGTTGTTGTACCAAATTGATAGCCCTAAGAAATCTTCTGTTTTAGATGGAAGTTCGAATGACGCCGCATAATTACAAGTTTGGGCTAAAGAAGGAATTGTATAAACACTTGGCGTATCGCATTGGTAGATAAGATCACCGGACTTCGTAGTGTCTGTGATTTCCGTTCCAGAAGTGCTGCCAGGTTTGTCTGATAACTCTATCCATGTAGGTGGAATTTTTACAGAAACTTTTCCGTCGGTCGACTTAATTGTTTTTGCGCTAATTTGGGTATTAGTAACTGTCGCTTGGGTAGATTTCGATGTAGATGTGTTTCCGGCAATGGGCTTAGACGAATTGTTAAATACAGTAAAGTACAAAACTGTCCCTAAGATTGCAAGGACTACTAAACCAATAATAGCGAAGTAGGTTAACTTGGTCTTTTTAGGTTTTCTCTGCTCCGCTAGCAAAGGGTCGGCGCTTACTGGGGTTTGCGTTGCACCACCTACAAATAATCCCGTTGGCACCGAAGTTGGTGTAGCTATAGACGAAACCACAGGCTGTGCGTCTGCTACAGCTGGCGTAGGTATGGACTGGATTGTTGGCTGTAGAGGTTTAGTTGGCGAGGGCGCGTCTTGGTTTTCTGGCTTAACAGGTTGTATATTTTGGTCTTCCATCATTCAAGCATAACACTTATGTTTATGACGAGAAAATTAGTGCTTTTTCTTCTTGAGGTGCTGAATAACTAAGTCAAATCGTTCTTTGCCCTTAGGGTGCTCTAACTTAACCTTTTCGGTCTCTAGGCGCTTTTCAATTTTTTGCTGCCAGCCTTTATCTTTTTTGGTTAGCTTATGTAGCTTCTTTGGGGACATGATTTTTAGTATATACCCTTTCTTCTCTTCAAAAGCATTATGGTATGAGGGGATAATTGCCATATTTTTCTAGGATTGTCTAATTAACTGAAATTAACCATTTGTGATCAGTGAATCCAACCATAATATAATCGAAGGCTGCTCATAACTGTTCTAAAAATTTATAGTTAGTAAATTAAACTGAAACTGCCAGCAGAACAAGACCAAGTATGAAACTGACAATAATTAGCACCTGGTTGGAATAATCAGTTAACCAGCGGCGAACAATGTCCAAAGTTTTATCCCGACGCGATGGCGGAGTCAGCTTAAAAGCCATAACCACAGCAATTTGCAGGATTAAAGCCGCTAAAGCATAAACAGCTACCGCCAGAGTCAAGGTGATGGCTGGTAAATCCCTTTGGCCGATTCTTATCATTGCTATCACGAATATAATATCTGCAATTGACTCTGCGGCGACCAACAGTACACCAACCACAAACAGTTGCCAGTTGTTCAGCCTTAACCGTTTTTGAACTAAAGTTGATGGTTTAAAAGACAACTTACCGGCTTTTGTCCGCCAAAAAATAACTCCTGCAATAATTATCAAAATAACTCCTGCAATTGCTTCCAGACTCGGCACAAAATGGGCATATGAACTTTCAAAATGCATAATAATTACCCCAAAACCATGAGCAAATAGAAGCCCCATTAACATAAGTGACAAAAAACTTCCGCTCAAGAAAATAAAACTTCGGATATAGGGGTGTTGCTGAAGTAATAGTATCGGCATTATGGCAATACCTATTGGATCAATGGCCGAAAAACCAAGAAACACTAAAGTTACAAATAATGCCAGCATTATGTCAGTATGCACTGCAAATTAGGCTGAAGTAAATATATAATATAAGCATGAGTATAAATATCAACCTTAACCAAGATGATCGCGACCGCCTTGCCCTAGTGCTTTGTGCGGGTAATGGGGCGTTCACATTCTTTAGTGGTATCTGGCTGATTATTATTGGCAGCCTATATCATCAGAATTGGGTAAGATTACTGGCATTAATTATGCTAGTCTTTAGCGCTATAACCTTAATTATTGGTCTGGTTGGATTACGTAATAATTAAGCACTCTTAACATAAAGAAAAATCAGCCGATTGATAAATCAGTAATTATCATAGATAATACTTGCTATGTCGGAGTCGCTGAGGCAAGTGTCAATTGTATTATTAATAAAGAAAAATAATATTTTATTGGCCATGAAAAAGCGAGGTTTTGGCCAAGGTCTCTGGAATGGTGTCGGCGGTAAATCAGATCCTGGAGAATCGATTGAGGTAACGGCAGTTAGAGAATGTCAGGAAGAAATCGGTGTGACGCCAATTAAATTAACTAAAATGGCAGTTCTAAACTTTTATTCGCCGCCGCCTAAGGACAAGGATAATCAGCAGGCCCATGTCTTTATTTGTGAACATTGGGATGGTGAGCCAACTGAGAGCGAAGAAATGCGCCCGCGATGGTTCGCGTTCAAGTCTATCCCCTTCACTAAGATGTGGCCGGGCGATATACATTGGCTGCCGTTAGTTCTTGATGGCATTAAGTTGGATGCTGATTTTACTTTTGACAGCAGTGACCAGTTGTTGGGTTATAAAATCAGAAATTTAAAATAATTTAAAAACACATACTTAACCAGTTTACTTTGTTATAAAGGGATGGTTGCTTAACTGTTGATGCTCATAAGACCCAATCATTACCTGCGGATAATATGACCAAAAAAGAAATCGATGCCGTTCCCGGCATCCGCCCTAGGTATATCTAAGTTTTTGGTACAATAAATGCATGAGTGATACTATTTTTGATAAAATTGCTCGCCGGGAAATTGAGGCATATATTGTGTGGGAAGACAGCCATCACGTGGCCTTTCTAACTCCTTTCCCCAATACTCCGGGTTATACCATTGTGATACCAAAGACCAATCAGGGTGACTATATATTCTCGATTGACAACAAACAATATCTTGGATTACTTGAAGCAACTAAAAAAGTAGCCTTGCTGCTTGAAAAAGCATTGAAAGTTAAGCGTGTGGCGATGGTATTTGAGGGTACTGGCGTGGCTTATGTACATGCCAAGCTGATCCCGCTCCATGGTAAATTAGCCAGCCAAACCGGTGTTTGGAGTGATCATACTGTGTTTAATCCCAAATATACAGGCTACATTACAACTGCAGAAGGTCCAAAAATGGATGATGCCCAGCTTAAAACCATTCAGGCAAAAATAGTGTCAGCCCAATAGGGCGTGGTTCTGCTAACTCCTAAATTTATAAAAAAGTATGATTGTTACGATTGAGCCGATAATAATTATGCCAGTACGTAGTATTTTTGTTGGCAGCTTGGCGCTATATTTTGCCCTATAGTAACCACCAGCCAAATTGCCGATCACAAATAGCGGCAAAATACGCCAATCTATCAAGCCGCGGGAAATAAAATATGTACAGTCAGCGACACCGACACTAACCCCGGCCAAGTTTTTTAAACCGTTCATTTGCTGTATATCTGTCAGCTGGGTTAGGCCCAAAAAAGCTAAAGTAATAATTCCAAAACCTGCCCCGAAGTAGCCTCCGTATAAAGAAAATACCAAAAACACGACTGCCACCAACAACAAAACCATTAAGTGATGACGTTTTCTAAGAGCCACTTCTCTGCTTGTATATAACCAATGGTGCAAATGCGATTGGAATAATAGCAGTATTACGGCCAAGGCTAAAAAATAAGGAACAATATGTTCGAACTCAATGTTTGAGGTATTAACCAGCAAAATTGCACCAAACAGGCCGCCTATAAAACAAGGTATTTACAGCAAGAAATAATGTCCCGCCAGTTTTTATAAGTGTTTGCGGTAGCCATATGCGGAACTGATAGTTCCGGGCTGGATAAGTAAGCTCATAGTGGTATTGGCGGTTATCGGCGGTAGACCCAAGCTAAGCAATATCGGGTAAATAATTAACGATCCCCCGCCCGCCACGGCGTTTATGGTACCGGCCGCAGCGCCGCTAAATAAATATATAATCCAGTGCAAAATTGTCATTTATGAGTTTATTTTAAATGGTTATGCCTAAAAAGAAAAAGAAACAAAGATGTATGAACTAATAGCGTAAGTGTTATACTAAATAATTATGCCTAAAAAGAAAAGAAGTACATCAAAAAAGATTCAGTTAACAGGTAAAACCAAGACTGTCTTAGTGGCAATTGGTGGCCTGATCATCCTGTTTTTCATATTATTTATTGTTCGCGGCTGGATGCGGGTTACCGTTATACCGAAAACCGCATCAATTTTTTATACCAACAGTGTCAAAAATGCGCAAAACAATGAATTAAGGCAGCTAAATAACCCGTTTAAAACACTAGGCGCAACGGCTAACCCGAAAATCTCAACTAGCTGCAATTTAGAGATGGCCCAAAGTATCCACACCGAGATTGATTGTAACGCCAGACAGCTAGCATACACTAAACTTCCGGTAACGACCGCCGGTCAGGCTGATATCCAGGCTCAGGCTCAGACTTTGCAAACTCTGTTATCAATTGACGGCTGGAACGGTGGTAGTAACGGGGTTACCTTAGCTAGCTTAATCGATGGAACAGCTAAGGGAATTGATTACTCACCAGATGCTAACTATGAAAAAGTTATCGGTAATTATGACTGTGTATTTGATGTCATGATTGAATATGCCAATCCTCAGCCGCCGGCCGTTAATATCAGTCTTTCATGCGACCGGACCTTGGATGTTCTCGGCGCCCCAAAGAATGAGTTTTATATTTCATCTAAAGGCCATATTTAGTTAACAAAATTAGTACAGGGATAATTTACCAGTGTTATTTGGTATACTCGGGCTATGATTATTAGGAATTACCAGGAAGCAGATTTCGCTGATCTCGTCAGGCTAATGGATGAATTTAATGATTACATAGTATCGGTTGACACTAGCGGTGTTGTTAAAAGTTATACTTCGCCGGCCGACTGTGAAACATATACAATACAAACCATAAAAGATGCTAATGAAAGAAACGGTTTTATATATGTAGCCGAAGAGAATGGTAATATCATCGGCTTTGTGCAAGGCATTATTGATAATAATGATAAGGATATACTCTATGTACTTACTCATATTCCCTTTGCCGATGGATGGATAGGAGAGTTATATGTTAAGCCGGAATTCCGGGGCCAAGGCATAGGCAAACAATTGGTAGCCAAAGCCAACTGCTATTTTAAAGGAAAAGGCTGTAAATATGTAAGGGTGTATGTTCTAAATGACAACGTTAATACGGTTAATATTTATAAAAAATTAGGATTTAAGATCAGAGATCTTGAAATGCTTAGTGAGCTATAAACATCAATTTTAATTGTCAGCTAATGGTGTATTGCTAATATTTAGTATGATTTACATAAGATGAAATACACTTATGAAATTAAATTAGATGTTGATAAAGATGCCTCTAACTGGTTTGTGGGGTGTAACCGTATCTCTAAAGGAATGGATTGGAAACAAAGAGCGCCAAAAGAAATTGTCGATCAGATCCATGGCAAAACTGAAGAGCAAGCTTATCGTTTTCTGATCCCTTTCTTAAAAGAAAAATATAAAACCGATAAAGAGTGGACTAATTATTATATGGCTTATATAAACTTAGAGTATAAGTATAAATTTACAAAAGCTTGCCATAAAATTGCCGAAATAACTAAAAAACCGCTCTATCGCAATGATTTCACGACTTTTTTAACAACCTTTCCTAGGGGTCCATATAATTATGAATTAGGTTATTTTTTATGGCCAATCGACTGGGATGATCCAATAAGGGGTTTTATGCACGAATTGCTACATTTTCAATTTATCCATTATTGGAGTGTTGAGGGTAATCCGGTGGGTAAATTGAGTGATGACCAGTTTGATTGGATTAAAGAATCATTGACGGTTATTCTGGATAATGACCTACGCCCGCTTATTAAATGGCCCGATATGGGCTATGAGATACACAGCGCGTATCGACAGGAGCTACACAAGTTTTGGGAAAAGAACAAAGATTTTAATAAATTAGTAAAATTCGGCTTAAAGAAACTCCCCGAATACTTTAAATAATTTAAGTTGCAGTGATCGAATTTTGATGGAATAAAGCTTATATTGTATTATTTTATTTATGACTGCGCTAGAAACCATTATTTTGCGAACTATTCAAAGCCCTCAGTATCCCCAAAGAAAAGCTGTTGCTGGCGTATTAAACAATGAGGAAGAATTATGGGAAGTGTTTTCTCCCTACCAACAGGATCGGAACCCAGACGGAATGCCACCGTTAGATGATCTTGAACTGGCCATTCCAGCCTGGTTCGGTGTAAATCTTTTTTCCTTTTTCAGAACGTATCTAGCCCAAGATAACCTCAGCGATGGATATGATGAATATAATTGTCACCGCTTTGCTTTATGGATGATTAACTCTTCTTCAGCCGTCAAAGACGGTCTTTTATATGACGCACCGGAAATCCAACAAACTATACGCGAGGGTCGGGTGATTTCTAATGGACTGCTTGAACTGGGTCAACTTGGAGTTTTTGGTTGCCTAGACCAATTAGAAGTTAAAGCTTACCATAGTTTAATCGGCTTAGGTGAACAATCCGAACCAAGTAATCAATGTATCCAGGTCAGCGAATGGTCTGGCCGGTTATCATTAAGCAGCTTAGCAGATGTCCCGGATTACTATCATGTTGACAAATCCCCAGCCGGTAAAATATTCGTCCAGGCAGACGCTGACTAGCTCTGATATAAATGTTTAAATAGACTATATGTTTACAACTGTTAGTAAGATTGTTTAAGCTGTAAGCAAATGAATAAATCCAGGAAAACACTCATATATTCTCTTTCTATAGTAGCGGTCATTGTTGTTGGAGTATTAATATTTGGCTTTACGCAAGTTAAAGTTTATCCAGTCAACGGAAAATCTATGGAACCGACGCTTACGAGTGGGCAAAAAGTAATTGCCGTAAAAGGGACATCAAATATTTATCGCGGAGATATCATTGTTTTTAAAGAGAAAAATGTGGAATATATTAGTCGCGTCATTGGTCTGCCGGGCGATCAAGTTGTAGTTAAAGACGGATCAGTAGCAATCTATAATCAGGCAAACCGGAAGGGCTTTAATCCTGACGAAGACCATTCGTATTTAATCAAAAATGAAAAAACGGTTGGGAATATAGATCTGAAATTGGCTAGTAATCAGTACTTTGTATTAGGTGATAATCGGAGTGATTCCCTAGACTCCCGCGATTTTGGGCCAATTACTAAATCCAGTATTATTGCCACAGATGCACATGTCGAATCCTAAATAACAAATAAGCTGAATTGTAATATAGGGCCGATAAACTATAACAGCCTACTATTCCCCGCATTTGGGAGTCGGCTAAGATAGTATTACCAACAATAAATATTGACTTATAGTAAAGCTTATGCTATAGTGTATCCGTTTCGTTGAGGCATGAGGTCTCCGAGGCACTTTGACAAGCAGACAAACATGGTGAGTAATAAGTGTAGATTAATTATTAATATACTCTCCCCTCTCACCATGTTTTATAGATGAGGAAGAAAATAAACTTCACTTTATTGATTGGTAACCAAACCCCGAAAGGTAGAAAACAATGTTTTTCGATCTTGACGCTGAATACTGGTTTGGGTTCCCGGTGATCTTAACCATGGCACTTGGGATTTTCCTTGGCCTGATATTCGTCTGTCCCGGTGAGGCCGGAATGTTAACCATCCTCTCAATATTGTGCGGAACTTTTTCGTACGGAACTTTCTTGGTATGCACCAAGGGGGGCCGAATATTGGGGCGAATGGTTTCAATGCCGGTGCTATATGCACTGATGGTACTGGATTATTGGTCCTTCAGCTATCAGCATCTCACACCCGGATATTTCTGGATTACCTATTTTCTGAGCTTTGTCGTCAGCGGCATAGTAACAGTAGTGTTAGGATATCATTTCACAAAACCCCGTACAGGAGATGACGTAAGTGAAAACATGCCGGCAGATAATTGTGAGTCGTGAGATCTATCTCTCTGGGGACGTATCGTTCTCAATGAAGATTAAGCGATTCGGCATTCCGCATACCTGGAGGATAGTACTCATAGAAGTATTTTATGGGTATTTTATGCTCAGTGGCTATCCGCAGAAACATCGTCGATGCAAGTGTATCAAAATTCAGCACTGCTATATGCGCACTGGCGAAGTTCCATCAATGCCTGATGCGGTTGTTGTAGAAGTGCTACGATGCCAGGACGCGTTTGATCTCGAGCCGAGGACCTATTCCAAAGAACTGGAATACTCTTCTGTTTAGAATCATCGATGGATGAGTTGGAATAAAGCGGGAATGACAAGCAGATAGGATAATGCCTAAAGGTTGTCATGGGAGCTTATTCCATGTGTTTTCTTCCTTATTATCTTGTCCGCTTGTCTTTTTCGTTCACGAATGTATGTTTCGTGCTGATGAGCTGAAAACAGCGAAACGAAAATAATTATAGGAGTTATAAGGAGCTTTTAGTAATTGACGAAGAGTCATGATTATGCTAAAGTATACAAGTTCGAAAGTTGTTCTTTGACGCCACCAATCGGAGGAAAAAACATGACTGAGCCAGAGGCAATTTCTCAAAATGAAGAAGCTTCTCAAGAGCTAGAAGTTATTTTAACTTCTGTTGAAATAAGGAAGATAACCAAGAGGAATCTGGCTTCTAGCCTCTTATATTGGATTAACGCCGCTATCTTATTGGGCGTAGCAGTCATAATTTACCGCATCGACTCGGGCTGGCCATTTTCTGTCCCAATTGTTGTCGCGAGTTGTATCGGCCTGGCATTCGCTTTCGTTGCGACTTCGTATTTCGCCAGCTTTTTGATGGATATCATCGATTACGCGATCTACGTATACGCTGAGAAAATGAAAGAGAAAGAGGTCGAATCAGGGCAAACCATCGCCGCCGAGGCCCCGGACGCTGTCTCATAAGACATGCAATCCAGGCATCGCCTCTCCGGCGAAGCAACAATCTCGAACGCCCCTCAGAGTTGGCCCATGATGTTCACGGACGTGAACAATATTGGAAACTCTGGGGGATGAGCCGTGAGGATGCAGTTGTCAGTAAGTTGACTTAATCGGACCAACCGGTTCGCCAACCCAACTTCAACACTATCATCCCACGGCTTTTTACAAGGTTAAAATTATTAAATCAAAGTTGATATTTATCTATATCCCGGTGGAGTGAGATTGCAAATAAGTAAAAATTGCGGCTTAACTTTGGAAGATGCCTACCAAAAAGTACAGGCACTGGTGCAAGCATTAAGATTAAACCTAAAACGTTTTTCGCATTGAGCTTAATATCTTTTAAGCTGCTTTGAAGTGCTGATTTCTATACTCATCGACTAAGCGGGGTGGCCCGATTTGTTTGCCTTCATCATCACTTGTCTTGACAGTTTTAGCTTCCCCTTCAGGAATCTCAACCCGGGTGGCTTTCATAACTATATTGAGTGGTTGTATGCCGACGTCATTTGTTAAATTGGTACCAATGCCGTCCATATCGCTGATCCGTCCGCTGAAATGTTTTTTAAGATCAACAATCTTTTTAAAGTTCAGATTGTCACTGAAAACGATAAGTTTTGTCTTTGGATCAATGCCGAGATTGCGGTAAAAATTAATTGCTTGTTCACCAAAGCTGAACGGATCCCCCGAATCCTGCCGGAAGCCGCGTCACAAATTAGCCTGCTTAATCGTAAAGTCCTGGAAAAAGAAATCAGTCCCGAAAGTATCAGTTAGAGCAATGGAATATTCCTTGCCGTAGCAGCCATACCAGTCTTCTAGGAACTGGTGGTGTGAGCGCCGGACGTTCTGGCCACGGATATCGGCCAGCGCGGCATAGACCATCGGCATCTCATGGGCGAACGTGCCAATCGGTTTCAAACCGTATTTTTGGGCCAGCGCGACATTACTGGTACCGACCAAATTTTCCGGACACTCATCGACTAAACGTTCCAGCACATGTTCATGCCACTTCAAACTAAAGCGGCGTCTGGTGCCGAAATCAACAATCTTAATATCCGGATGGTCTTTCAAGACTTTAATCTTCTCGCTCAAGCGCCGGTCGCCCTCGTTATAAACATCAATCGGGCTAATATCATGGGATAGCAGATAATTCTCAAAATAAGTTTCACTGACCTAACTCATTACTACTGTTTCCCAAAACATTGCCACCGGCCAATCGCCGACGGTCTCAATTGCCAGATCATCAGTTTCATCGTCTTGATAGACCTCTACCGGTGGCAATTGGCTTTTCCCGAGATAATCGAGGTAGCTCTGGGGGAATATCGGCTGATCGCCGTTCATAGTCAGTGAGCCTAAAAATTGGGTTTCGGCTTTTGTTCAGCCCTGGCCGGACAGCACATCGAAATTGGCTTGCAACTGTTTCGGATCAACATAATCGATAATTCTTTGAGAACCCCGGTTATGCAGGGTGTATGTTACCTGGGCATTTGGGTCCTGCTGATATGCTAGCCGGCTCATCGTCGGTTTGTAATAATCCAGTCCGGCGCTTAACTCAGTTCCTTGTCTGGTAAGTGTTTCAATCATGGCTAAATACCTCCAAGGGCCTCAGCGCGAAAGCTTCACCGGATATAACCTGATCAAGAGTCACAAACTTAGCCCCGGCGGCTTGCATCTCCTGAATAGCTAGCTCGCCGTCATGGGGCGTCAGATTGACAGCCTTAATAGCATTGCTGACTACGTAGACGCCTACCCGTGACGGTTTGGTCCTGGCAAAGTGCAGAGCATCCAAAGTGGTTTCCTTAACACAGTAATCTGTAGCCAGACCGCCAATCAAAAACGCCATCCACATGGCTTTAGTATTTAACTCGTTATCATAATAGCGGCTTAAGTTATTATAAATACCACCCTGATATTTCCCGGACCGGTTAATATCAAAATAAGTATCAGGACCGAAACCGGAATATCCCGGATCATCGATGTAAGTCCCCTTGTTGATGATAATGTCGTTTTCCAAAACCTCAAGCCGCTCATGAAAAGCAGCACCGTCCGTATACTGGACACAGTGCTTTGGCCACTCACCGCCATTTTCCAGAAAATGGAGTGTATTACCAGGGTGCCAGTCGCGGGAAAAATAAACCTTACCGGCTTGCTGACGAACCCAGCGGTTTAGCTGATTCATTGGTTCAACAACATCATCACCGTTATGTATGGCTAAAGAGCCACCGGGACAAAAATCATTCTGAACGTCGATTGTCAGCGAGGTGATGTGATTATAAGTCTCTTTGCTTGTCATGATGTTATCCAACCTTTCAGTAATTGTATTAAAAACACTAAGTACGATATCAAACATAGTACATACTTAGTGTTAAGACAACACTAATATTGCAACTTCTTAATCAATCAACTTTAGGCTAGTCTCCAAGCTTTGTTTACGGAAAGCATAAATCAACGCCGGACGATGGGCGCCGTCGGTTGAATACTTAGTTGTCGGCCTCAATAAATCAAGTGCTAAAATCCGTTTTCGGAAGTTGCGTTTATCAAGTCCTCTCCCCAAGACAGCTTCATAGGCTTGCTGTAATTGAGTCAGAGTAACTTCTTTAGGCAATAATCCAAAAATCGCATTGGTATAAGTTACCTTTGAAGCCAAGCGTTCCTGCGCGTATTCGATAATTGTCTGATGATCAAATGCCAGTTCCGGTAATTTTGCCAGCGGCACAAATCGCGGCTGTTCACTAGCTTTTGCGGTGTTAACTTTTATATTCCGGCATAAACCCATATAAACTACCGAAACAGCATGACCCCTGGGATCACGGGCGACAGTGTCAAATGTGTATAGCTGTTCAATAAACGGAAGTTTTTTAATATCAAGCCCGGACTTAGTGCGTAAAATTCGCTCTAATGCCGCGATTGTAGTCTCCCCTTTCGGGTTATAACCGCCAGGCAATGCTAAACCGCCTTTAAACGGATTGCGGCTGCGTTTAATCAACATCACGTTCAACTGGTGATCGATCAACTGGAAGATAACAGCGTCAACTGTTAAAATCGGGGCTTCGTAAATGTGTTCCATAATTACATCCTGGTTATTTCTCCATGACACTAACACAAATCTGAAAGAGTGTCAATATAACACTAAGTTGACATTTGTGGTATGCCGACAGCTTTTTTCAATTGTTGGGTACGCAAATCGAGCCGGTGTGATGACCAGCCGGCATGATCCGGATCAGTCCGCTCCACCAGGCATTCTCTGATAACGACACTGCCGATATGGTGCTGGTCACGGCGTAGCCTTAAATCCGGATCAACACAAACCTGTGAGACCGTCTTGTCTTCGGGCGCTAATTTATCACTCCAATAGGCCGAGTTTAAAACTTGAACTTTATAATCTAGAGATAATCCGGCAGCGGACACGCTTACTAAACCGAGATGCCAGGGATGGTACGGACTTGAATCATACTTATTGTGAGGATCTTCCGAAAAGTGAGCCAATCGAACTACTCTTTTGGGTTCACTCTTACCAATTCGGTAATCGCGCCAGAAAAGCAGCAGTCCGGCTTGCAGACCGATTGCCTGACTTAAAGCGCTGCGGACTTTCGGATAGGTTTCAACAGGAGTAGCCCGATGCTCCTCGTTTAAATCTTGTCCGATTACAAGCAACTGATCATAAACCGAATCAACCATACGACTTGGCGGGTACTGGTCCAGGTAAAGTGGGCCATGAATCGGCTGATAAGCTGATTGGATACGCGCCCGGGCACTAATCTTGCCGATCCGGCCCGGCTGGGCAGGATCTTGAGCATGTTCGGCTCTAACAAATAATCGCTGGGCATAACTAAAATAATAAGCTGCGGTTTCGGTGTCGGCCGCGCGGTATGCCATTTCCAGCGCCAGTTCACCAGTCCATAATATTCTCTGTGCGGTAGAGGTCTTAAATTCCTTAATAACTTCAGATGGGTCGATCAGGCCCTTGCACAATTTATCAGAAATTGAGTCGAGCATATCAGATCTTGTAGAAACTTCAGATTCCCAATTGCGATATGTTGATTCCCTGGGTTTGGATTTATGGATACGATGGTATGGCATAGCATATAATTACAGCATAAATAAAGTTATAATACAAACCCATCTTCTACAAGGCCATTAGTTGTCTACCCCGAATATACCTAAAAATACTTTTATTAAAATTAACTATATTACAGTGTAATAGCGTTTTGATGCTGGTATATTTTTAAAAAACTTGATAGAATTAGGATATTGTTATATAGTACAAATAATTAGAAACTGAGGCTACTTATTATAATGGAACAACATATTGAACATTATGACCAAATATTAACGTCGGAAGACAGCGAAGACCTTGACCGGTTAATGTATGAACGGGCGCCACTAGATGAAGCCGAAGCAGCACTGATAATTTATACCGATACCGGCAGTCTTGATTCAATCAGTGCCGGCGCGCTCCAAAGAGGCATCGATGTTATTGCTCATCCCCAAGACGAACTGAATACCCACTTTGGTTTTATAAACCACTTAGCTTATCTGGACACGATGTCCAGGATAGTCCCCAGAGAAACTGATGATACTGCTGAACAAATTAAATTGCGAATCCACGAAGCAGTTAAAAAAGTCAGTGATGATCTTAGTGATCTTATTACCGGCAGACAGTTAACGGCTGGGGATTTGGCTAACGCTAAGGCATTTATCAGCAAAGCTCACTCGTTATCAGTCAAAGGCCATTCCTTCGGCAAAACAACCCTCCATTTAGCAGATAATTAAGCTGTTTTTACTTTAATGATTTAACTAGTTTCAGGGTTTTAGTTAACCCTTTAACGGCTGCTAACCTATCAATTTGATAGGCTGGTATTAATGACAACCTTCTTTCATTAACAGGACAATCATCTTGTAACATGCCAAACATGGCCGATAAACCCTGCATAGCTAAACTAGCCGGAATGGCCCAGACAGCCAGTTCGGGGTTAACATGCCAGTGGCTCTTAGCTAAATCTTGAATAGCCGCCCAGCCAAGCCAATATGTGCTATAAAAAGATACATCGTCAAGTAATTGTTCACTGGTCGCTTTTGAGACGCTACTGCGGATTGCTTTATCTAATAATCGGCTCCAAACTTCGGGCTCTCTGACCGAATGACCCTCACGAGCTTTGTCCCACAAAGATTCCGGAATATAGTAGGACATCCACATAAGCACTTTCGGTAAGTAAAGTGTAGTAATGAAGCAAAAGAAATATGAAGGCCTGAGCGATCACGAGAGAAATGAGATAGAGATATTGACTAACAAAAGCTATGGCG
>DATKGQ010000010.1:0-23347 GCA_035510715.1 Saccharimonadales bacterium (SeqCode)
GCAACCAGGAAGATAATTACCTCTGTAATTTATGCAGAGGTTTTTTTATTGTCTATATTAATTAGTTAATGGTATTGAATATTGTCTGATCGCTTTGCTCTTGCAAAAAGGCTGATTCTTCAACATACTTCTCTTATGACAGAAGTGGTGAGACCTAAGCCGTATATTGGTGTTAGCGGCGTTGCCCGCTTTGAACAGCATAATGCTTTATATAATATTGCCCGGAGAGAAGGTATAGCTTTGCTTGGGCGTTTTGTTATGGTAGGCATACAGGCGACAGGGAAAACCCAAGTTTTAGAGATTGGGAACAAGTATGGTCAGATGTGGCATCCGGTAGGGGATAGTATCGCTGATGCGGCTATAGCTGATGAAACAGGCTTAACCAGACCCTATATCCACTGTTTTTTCTCGGGTGATAATGAGCTGTCGCAAGGCATTATTAATGTTATGCGAAGGACCAGGCATTATACCCGCGGCCTGCAGCTTAATGGACTGCCATGGGTAAGCCAGGACTATCGGCCCTTTATATCTAATTTTAGAGAAAGCTATCCTGACCAATCAATCATTCTTCAGGCGGGTAACCGGACACTTGGTAATCATTCCCCGCAAGAAGTAGCCAAAGAACTGGGAACAATGCCTGTTGATTATGTCCTTTTTGACCCGTCAGGCGGACAGGGTAAGGCGATGGATGTTGGGCAGATAAGGACATACGTTGACGAAATCTATCAGCGGCAAATCCCGGTTGGAGTAGCAGTTTCAGGGGGATTGGAAGCCCAAAACATTCAAGAATTATTTGGCTCGCTGGAGGCAGAATATCATGGGCTAAGCTGTGATGCGGAAGGAAGATTACGGAAAGGGCCAGATGGTGCCACAGAACTAGACATTCTAGCAACCGAGGCGTTTATATTGGCATGGAAAGAGACCATCCAAAATACTAATTATGGTTCGGAGAGTTAGATAAAAAGACAATCCGATAATTGCTATTTACATTTCCTTAGACATCAGCTACATTTAATTTAAGCGAAAGCTCAAACAAAAAGTGCATATACAAACAGATTGGAACGTTAGTTCATATTTGCTCGTATACATAAAAACAAAAAGGGGATAAAAATAATGGATTACATGCAAAAACCTGAAGGGCTGGTTTTTGAACTCGTACCATCAATGAATCAGGATTTATTATCGGTGGATGAGATAATTAAGGATATTCTAGAAAAATATTGATATAACTTTACTGAACTTCCAGCCTAAGGCCCTCTAGTAGCGAGGGCTTTTTTGTCTGGCATAATAATGGGGGTATTTTTAGCTTATATTGTACAAACTTATCCTAGTATTCTATTCTTAATTACATATGGACAATGGACAGACCCAACCAGTACCAGTAACCAACGATATAGGCACTATCTGTAGTGGTCTATCTGGCAACGAAATGTATTGTGCGTCTCTTCTGGGTTTAAGGCCTGGCAATCTTTTAATTGGCAATAGTGTCTTCTCAATGGGCATAATGGGCGGATTGCGGAGTTCTGTTAAAACTACTATTGGCGGAGAGGTTCATGCCTATACAGACATGATTCAACAAGGTCGTGGGATGGCATTTGGCCGCCTAAAGTCTGAAATGCAGCAACACCAAGGATGTGGTGTAACTGGAGTGAGCAATGAATTAGTATTCCATGGCAATAACATTGAGTTTCTTTCAGTCGGATCAGCGGTTCATTCGGCTAATCCGGCAGGAAGCTTTACAACTTCAGCTGATGCTCAAGAGTTATTCTGCCAAGTAGATGCCGGCTACCAACCGATATCGTTTGTCTTTGGTAACGTTGCCTATTCTATCGGCGTGGCGGGGCATATTATGGCCAACATCCGGCAATTAGCCCGCGGAGAAGTCAGGGCCTATAGTGACCTGTTTAATACAACCAGAAATCTAGCCCTGCAAAGGATTGTCAAAGAAGCTCAGTCAGTCAATGCAAATGCAGTTATCGGTATTGAAACGACAATTCTGCCTTTTGGCACTAGTGGTGTTCAGGAGATGGTTATGATCGGAACTGCCTCACAACATCCGTTAGTCTCGAATATTATGCCCGGCAGTATTGCAACAAGTGATCTGACTGCCGAAGAAACTTGGAATATCGCCAAGCTTGGTTATATGCCGATGCAACTGGTACTTGGTACGTCAGTCTATTCATTAGGTGTTGTCGGCGGACTGAAGTCAGCTATTAAGGAGATGGTTCATGGAGAAGTAAACGCGCTAACTCAGATGATATATGGCGCCCGGGAAAACTCAATAGCCAAACTCCAACAACAAGCAACGGCTGTAAGCGCTGATGATGTGCTTGGTATCAAAACGTATGTCTATCAGCTTGGCGGAGATCTCATTGAATTTCTGGCGATTGGTACCGCAGTTAAACGGGTAAATGGCCTCTCCACGCGATCACCGCAGTTACCGCCCCAAGCTATTATTCGTGATAAGGATACATTTATAAATACTGCCGAGCTACATTTCGGGGTTGATCTTAACACGGAAACGACTGACCATCAATAATCAACATTCTGGTAGGCATGACTTGGACGCATTGGTACCAGGTAAAACGTGAGCTGATTATTATATATGAGTTAATAAAGACTATAAACTACGAAGGTATTGTAAAAACAAGCCCGGAGTTAATAAGATAAGCTGGAAATCTTCCCTAAGCTTTTCTGGCACAAAATGGCGGATATTATATGACACCAAAAAGGCAGCCTTAGCTTCCTTCGCTCCAGCAACAATGTGAGCGTCATGTGGATCTCGTACGTAGTCAGCAAACTCACGCTGTACTTTTGCATAAGATGAGTCAACTTTTACAGAATTTAACCTCTTAGTAATAGCTATGTTTAACAACTCTACTTTAATGCCAAGTCTTTTAGTGACCTGTTCAAGTTCTAAAATAGAGAAGTTCGATACGTATAACTCTATTTGCTTTGTATTGTGTAAGAGGGCATAAGCAGCACCAGACTTTGAAATGAGTGAAGAAATTATTACATCTGAATCAACAAAAACTAGTATTGGTCTCGCAACGGTCATATTACAACTTGGTGCGTACTGCTGAAAGTTCCTTATGTATTTGGTCTAAAGATTCTTTATCAATCTGCTCAGCATTGTACAAATCCGCGTCTAGACCAGTAAACATGAAACTAAGCGAGCTAGCAGGTACTCTATAAACTCTACCAAAGCGTTTAGCCACAAGCTCACCACGGCTGATTAAGTCGTAAACCGTATTTTTAGAGAGCTGTAACATAGTAGCAACCTGCTCTGGAGTATAGATAGTATCAGGAATAGTGTTATTAAACATGTCTGTAAGTTACCAAACATTACTCAACATGTCAATACATGGTTGGCTTGACTTTAACGAGATGGAACCAAGTTAAGTTTGAATTGCTTAGAATAAGGAAGATATTTTTAAAATTTAGTTACCTTATAACACCATAAAATGCAACTTTATGGTTGGTGTGTGCAGCCCACATAGTATCTCCATAGCTATAATGCCAATACTCTTCAGGATAATTTGCAAAACCAACGTTTGTCATAACTTGTAGCAATAATTGTCTATTGAAATTTATATAATCACTTGATTGCTTAAACGATGTCATATTTCTCTTATCTTGCTCTAGATTAAGGCTTTGCATGGGGAGCTTCTTGCCATTCTTACATAGAACAATATCAACGGCAGCACCGGTTAAGTGTCCAGCTCTTTTTATGTCGTTTGGATTAATGACATATTTTGACGCATAATCCGTTAATCGCTTTTTGCCCCATGTTGGGTGATTCTTTTTTACTCTGTTATAAAAAAGCTTATAGTAGTGCTTTTGGACTTCATAAGGTCTCCAAGCGTCATTAATCCTAAACGTAACACCCAAAGGAAGACTTTTGCTGGCCTTTCCTAACATTTGAGCAACGGTCTTCCTTAGAAATAATTTATTTTCATTTTTCAAGCGAACCGGATCTAGGCCATTTATAAAATTAGGGCAATATTTACTTATTTCAACTAGCGGCTCCCCATTGTCTTTAATCTCTATCATAGACTTATCATAACAGAAAGAAGAAGCCATCTACCTCTGTATTAATAATACTTATACTCGGTAGGCAGGCTTTTGAAGCAACGGATTCAAATCAAACAAGAACTGATAGGAATGTTCGAAATAAATATTGATATGCGTGTGTTTTTTATTGCCCAACAACATTGTTGGTAGCCGTATCGTAAATCTGAATATAATTTTGGTCAGTAAATATAAGCTCACCACTCGTATATAACCCTTGCAGAGTACCTAAACCGACAGAGTTAACTGTAAAATTCGTACTAGTTTGATTGACGAGGTTATATTCAGTAATAAGATATGAATCACTTGCAGCGTTTGGTAAGTCATATTGCACGTAAAGATTATTTGCGGTGTCATCTAAGACGATTCCAGAATCCTGAAGGAATGGCGTGCTATTTAGCTTTATGGGCACAGCGCTAGGATCCTGTAAGTTTACCTCGTAAAGATCTACGGGTGCTCCGGCAGGTCCTCCCGCAAGCTCTTGATTAGCATCTTGGTAGTCATACGCGGTAAATATCAGCCACTTTGATGTTATGTCGAACCAGGTTATAGCATAACTGTCAGTATTGCTTATCGGCGTAATCGCATCAGAACTGGTATTAAAAGAAACCAGACCGTTAGGGTTAGGGTAAAGGTTATCTCCACCTGAATCGATTACATAACGGGTGGCAGGAGCTTTAGCTAGGACTAGGGTATTATCTGACTGCCAATATAAGTTATGTGGGTAACCAGCGGCATTTTGGGCGTTGGTATAAGTATCTGTTGTGCTACCCTGAGTAGTCGGCACGAACTGCACACCGGGCACGTTAATATCCTGTAATTCATTGCCACCGGCCGCATATACACTTAACTTATTAGCGCTAGGATTGATAATCGATAAGTACAGTCCGTCGCTACTTACAGAGCAACAAGAAGAAGCGGGCAGAACTGAGGCACTATCTTCAATAAGTTGGGTAGTGTTGCCTGTTTCTAAATTCATAACGTTTATACTGCCCGTTAAACTAACTGGCGTGGTGTAGACCAGGGTATAGTAGGCTACATAATGGTTGCTTAAGATAACAGGGTTAAAATAATCTGTTTGGTGCTGTCCGTCTGAAGTCGCAATAGTATATGTTTTTTGGGTACTAAAATCATACATGACTAAACTGGTATTTGGTGAACTACCAATTTGACTAAAAACTACATGTGATAAATCTGTTTGCGTAGTCACTGGGGTAGAAAACTGCTGATATTGGGTTGCTAAATTGTTTGCTGATGTATAAGCAGTCAACTTAGCAGCTGTATAAACTACATATCCCATGGCATAACTATATGTACTTTTATTATAAACTGAAGACTTAGCTTCTAAACTTACCGGTAGTATGCTCTCTATATTAGTTTTATTTGTAGCAACTGGTTTGTTCCTGTAATGCTGGAAAACTATCACAAAAACTGCCACCAAAAAGACTAAAACTAAGCTGGCCAACAATATTTTTGGAACTTTTTTATGATGTTTAGATTGAGCGGGTGGTATAACAGGGTTTGGTGAAACTACATTGGTTGGGTTAGGGTTAGGTGATGGTTGATCTGTAGTATTTTGTTGAGTAGGTTTTTCCATATAGTGAATTAGTTTATATTCATAGGGTTAACTATATATGACTCTCTTCAAGAATTATAATACTTGGTAGCGGCGGTAGGGATTGAACCTACGACCTCGGGCTTATGAGTCCCGCGCTCTAACCAACTGAGCTACACCGCCATATTAGTGGCCTAATTTACCGCTTGACTTCAAATCCACACTACTATTATAAAGAATTGTTGAGTAATATTAAGCTTTCAAAATGTAACATACTTCCTGTCTCTTAACTAGTGAGCTAAGATAGTAATCATGATGAGAACTATGCATCTGTCTGACGGTAGATATGTTGTGGCTGTTAGTGGTGGCGTTGATTCGGTGGCGCTACTCGATATACTCCGTCAACAAACCGGTCTTGAACTTATTGTGGCCCATTTTGATCATGGTATCCGTAAAGATTCCTGCCAAGATCGTTTGTTGGTTGAGCAATTAGCTAAGCGTTACGGCCTGACTTTTGTCTACGAGGAAGCCAAACTAGGCCCTCGCACTAGCGAAGAAACTGCCCGCCGGGCCCGCTATGCTTTCTTGAATAAAGTCATGCGCGAGCATCAAGCCGTAGCCATTATTACTGCCCACCATCAAGATGACAGTGTTGAAACAGCAGTTATTAATCTGCTGCGCGGCACAAACCGCCGTGGGCTCAGTTCGCTCCGATCGACGTTAACCATCAAGAGGCCGTTAATTAATGTTCCGAAGGCAGATTTGGTTGAATATGCCCTTAGGCATAAATTGTCATGGCGCGAGGATGCCACCAACTTAGATAACAGATACTTAAGAAACATGATCAGGCACCAATTAACTCTTGCCTCGGTTGCAGACAAAAAAAAGTTCTTATCATTGATCCAATCAGAAGCCCAGGTAAACGACAAAATAGATGCGATCATTAATAATGTATTGTCTCAGCATCTTCATGCAAAAGGTCTTGACCGGGGATGGTTTATTGCTTTACCGTATAACGTGTCGAAGGACATCTTAGCGAGATGGCTATCCTCAGCCGGCATTAGCAACCTTACCCGACAGCGGGTTGAACAATTAACGACTAAATTGAAAACTGCAGCTCCCGGTAAACGGTTAGACGTTAACGATAATCGGGTGATAATTGTCGAAAAACAATATTTAGCACTCAAGTCCCGTGACCGCTAGCTAAATCTGAAAGTGTCTTGTATAATCATCTGTTATGGATAACAAACCATTTGGACCGAATCAAAGGCATAATAATACGAATACCAATCGCCGGGGGTTTAAGAACGCCGGCTTTATTGCTTTATTGGTGCTGTTAGCACTGATTGTTTTCGCAGCGTACGGACAACCCAGCAGTTTAAAAACCATTCCACTAACCCAGGCCATTACCAACGCTAATCAGGGCCAATATAAGAAAATTTTGGTTAAAGGTAATGAGCTGGACATAACACCTAAGGGACAGAGCCAAGCCACCTTAAAATCCTTTACCGATCCGAATACCAGCCTTAAGCAGATTGGCTTTAACTTTAGTAAAACTACCATTGGATATACTTCAACAAGCACCGGTTCGGCTTGGCTGACACTTGGTCTGGAATATGTGCTGCCGGTTGTGCTGATAGGCTTACTTTTCTTCTGGATGTTACGCAGCGCTCAAGGACAGGGCAACCAGGCATTGAGTTTCGGCAAAAGCCGTGCCCGACTATATGGCAATGAAAAAGACAAGATGAGTTTTAAAGAGGTTGCCGGCAGCAACGAGGCTAAACAAGATCTAGAGGAAATAGTAGAATTTCTGAAGTTTCCTAAAAAATTCGCATCAGTCGGCGCTAGGATTCCAAAGGGCGTTTTACTTATCGGTCCACCTGGAACCGGAAAAACAATGTTAGCCCGGGCAGTAGCCGGCGAAGCCAATGTGCCTTTCTTCAGTATTTCCGGCTCAGAATTTGTTGAGATGTTTGTCGGCGTTGGCGCATCACGCGTCAGAGACTTGTTTGCGAAGGCCAAGAAGAATGCGCCCTGTATTGTCTTCATCGATGAAATCGACGCCGTCGGCCGTCGCCGTGGTTCCGGTATGGGTGGCGGACATGATGAACGGGAGCAAACGCTCAACCAAATCCTGGTTGAAATGGATGGGTTTGAACAGGGCCAGAATGTCATCGTTATGGCGGCAACTAACCGGGCTGATGTGCTTGACCCGGCCCTATTAAGACCTGGCCGTTTTGACCGCCGGGTCGATATTGATTTACCCGACCGCAAAGATCGTGAAGCAATTCTAATAGTGCATTTCGCATCGAAACCGACTGATAAGGATGTAAATCTAGATGAGCTAGCCGCAAAGTCAGCCGGTTCATCGGGCGCTGACTTGGCTAACATGGCCAACGAAGCAGCGATTATTGCTGCCAGAAAGAATCATGACAAGATTGACAACAGTGATGTGACTGAAGCGTTTGAAAAAGTGGCTATCGGGCCGGAGCGCAAAAGCAAAGTAATGAGTGATAAAGAGAAAGAATTAACGGCTTACCATGAGTCGGGTCACGCAATTGTGGGACATGTATTACCGGATAGCGATGTTGTCCATAAAGTAACAATTATTCCGAGAGGTGGTACCGGTGGTGTCACCTGGTTTATTCCGCCTGAAGATAAAAGTTATCACTCAATTATTGAATATAAAGATGTTTTGGCCCGGATGCTCGGCGGCCGGATAGCCGAGGAAGTTGTCTATGGGCATGATCGGGTAACAACTGGAGCCGGTAACGATCTTCAAAAAGCAGCAGAACTAGCCCGGGATATGATAGTTAATCAAGGCATGGGCAAAAAATTGCGTGATCAGGTTTTCCATTCTGACGAAGGCATAATGATCGAACGGCTGGTACATGAGCGGGAATATTCGGACGAAACGGCTAAAGTCATAGACGAAGAAGTGGAGAGTCTTATTACTGAAGCAGCCAACCGGGCGCGCTTTGTTATTAAAGCTAATCGTGACAAGTTAGAAATCTTTAAAGACTGTCTGCTTGAGAAAGAAACTGTTGACGCCGACGAAGCTGCAAAATTACTCAAAGGCTCAGTCATGCCAAAGACGGCTTCTCTATATTAGCAAAGGGCTGCTACGGCATCTGTATTTTCACCTGATGAAATGGGACAATAAGATTGTAACTGATAAATAACAATATGACTGATAGAGAGTATGCCAAATTTGAAAAATAATATTGACGATGAACATCCAGGTTACGGTGTTGTACTGCTTCTGCAGGTGCCGCGGACCAATGACAAGAAAGAATTAGCTGCCGAGCAAATGTTTGCTTCGCTACATGGTTTGTTGACGATGCCAAGTAATGGCATGTTCAGTAACTCCCGGCGGGAAAAAATTAGCTTTGAAATCGCTGTCCTAAGAAAAAGAATTGGCTTTTATGTCTGGACTCCTGATTACTTAAAGAGTTTTGTGGAAGAACAAATTTATGCTCAGTACCCGACAGTCCATATATCTGAGATCGATGATTATACGATGAATCAGGAGCAAACTTTCTCAACGGTGTTGGTGACCGAACTGAAGCTTATTAATAATGATGCCCTGCCAATTAAAACTTTTCAGAATTTTGAAGTAGATCCGCTGGCAGCCATTACCGCTACGTTAGCGAAGTTTAATGACGACGAAGAGGCCTGGATCCAGTTAGTGGTGCGGCCGGCTCCCGGCAACTGGCACAAACATAACGAACGTTACATTAAAGGCTTAAGTGGGAAAGCCAAGAGCGGGATGTTGACCAGTTTTTGGAATGGTGCTCAAACGGCCGGCGAAGCGGCAAAATTAAGTGATTACGAGCAAACCCGCGTAACAGCTGCCGAAGAAAAAAGCCAGAAACTGTCCCTTGAATGCTGCGTCAGGATTGTTTATCGCGGCAATATGCCCGAATCCCATGCTAAATTACGCGCCCAATCGATCATTGCCAGTTACAAACAATTCAATACGACATATCTCAACGGTTTTGAACAAAAACGAATTACCAGTGATCCTTTCCTTGAGGCTTTGTACCGTGCCCGTGAATTCAACCGCCACGGCTTTATGTGCAATATAGAAGAAGTGGCAACGCTGTATCACCTCCCGCACACCAATGTTGAAACCCCATTTATATTATGGGCCTTATCCCAGACTGCCGAACCGCCCGCCAACCTTCCGCTCGTAACTGCGGAGCAGCGGGATGATATAAGTCCAATCGCGGCCACTAATTTCCGGGGGCACAACACTATGTTTGGACTGCCCCGGGTTGACCGGGGGCGGCACTTGTATATCATCGGACAAACTGGTGTCGGTAAATCGGCACTGCTTGAACTGCTGACAATCTCAGATATTTACAGTCCTTTCGGCTTTGCGGTCATTGATCCGCACGGCGATTACGCAATCAGTATTTTAAGGCGTATCCCGCCGGAACGGGCAAATGATGTAGTCTATTTTAACCCGGCTGACACCGATTTTCCGGTCGCTTTCAACCCTATGGAAGTGTCTGACCCGAAATTAAAAACACACACTTGCTCGGAAATTATCGGCGTTTTAAAACGGATGTTTGAATCCTGGGGACCGCGTCTAGAATATATCTTGCGCTACAGTATCCTGGCGTTGTTGGATTATCCCGAATCGACAATGCTCGATATTACCCGCATGCTGACCGAGAAGAAATTTCGGATGGAGGTCATAGAGCATGTGACTGATCCGGTAGTCCGGAACTTCTGGACAGTGGAGTTTGCCAGCTGGAATGACAAGTTTGCAGCCGAAGCGGTCGCGCCGGTACTCAATAAAGTCGGCGCCTTTACCGCCAATCCCTTGGTCCGGAATATTATCGGCCAACCGAAAAGCAGTTTCAATATCCGCAGTATCATGGACGAGCACAAAATATTAATTGTTAATCTTAGCCGCGGTTTAGTCGGTGAAGACAACGCCGCCTTGCTCGGTGCTTTGCTGATTACCAAAATCCAGTTAGCGGCCATGAGCCGGGCAGATATCGCCGGCGAGAAACGTACGCCGTTCTATTTGTACGTGGACGAATTCCAGAATTTTGCAACTGATTCATTCGCGATGATTTTAAGTGAAGCCAGAAAATACGGCCTGAACCTTACCGTCGCCAACCAGTACATTGCCCAGATGTTACCTCAGGTTAAAGATGCCGTTTTCGGTAACGTTGGCTCAATTATATCCTTCCGGATGAGCCCCGATGATGCCTCCAGCATGACAAAATACTTCGAGCCTAAATTTACTGACTTTGACCTAGTTCATATGCATGAGAGACATTTTGTAATCAGCATGACCATAGAAGGTGAGAAAATACAGGCATTCTCGGCTATTACCTTAACCCTGCCTCCCCAACAGAACGATAATTCACAGATGATTATTGAGCACAGCCGTGAACAATATGCCATCAGTCGTGAAAGCGTCGAACGTTTAGTGGGTGAACGCTATCTTTCGACGTCAGTCGCAGCCAAACAGCAAGCAGCACCCAAATCTGTTCAGCCACCAGCCACCAGCGCTTTGCCCAAATTGCCTCCGATTAATGCCCCGGTGCATCACAACCCCTCGGATGTATTGGCGCATGCCGCCCTGCGTGGCTCGGATGTCGTGGAGAAGCTACCGGTAAAACCAAAACGCCATCGGACCCGGCGGCATAAACACAACAACCCTAACCAGCCGTTGCCGGTAATTACCACCATTAAAACTGCCGGACAACTCGGCGAGCAGGATCAAATTATTAAATTGCGGTAGTTAATGATGATCTGGGGCTGGCCACCCGTCAGACTATTGCCATCATAACCGGCGAATATGTCGACGACAGGCAACAAGCATTAGACAGAGAATTGGCCAAACAGCTTTTTGGCGAGCTTAATAACTACTTAGCCGAGCATCATAAACACTCTGTCTAGAATATTTAAAATCAGCTAGTCAGTAAATGATTAAAAATGATTCTTAGCACTCTTGACATATGAGTGCTAAATACCTATCATATATGGAAGAACTAGCACTGTAGGCTGGTGAGTGCAAATCATAAATTATGACGAATAGACAACAACAAATTTTGAGTGCCATCGTTGAGCAGTATGCAGAGGTGGCAAGTCCGGTAGGCAGCAGCTTGCTAGCTAAAGTATTTGGTGTCAGCTCGGCTACTATTCGGGCTGAGATGGCTGAATTGGAGCACATGGGCTATATTATGCAGCCTCACACCAGTGCTGGCCGGGTCCCAACTGACAAGGGTTACCGCAGCTATGTCAACCGCCTGGGCGAAGAGCAGCAACCACCGAATATACTAAGGGCTGAACAGGCTTTAAGCGCCCGGGTAGAAAGTGGCGGATTACCGGAACGGACCATCCGTAACGCTGTTGAAACACTGGTTGAGGCGACCAGCAATTTAGGCTTGGCGACAATTGGCAACCGTCTCTATATGAGCGGTTTGTCTAATTTGTTCGGTCAACCGGAATTCCTTAATGCTCTTCAGGTCCAACAAGTTGCCAGGTTGCTTGACAATCTGGAGCCCTGGCTTTACGAAGCTTCGCCGAATGAACTGCTTAATGTTTACATCGGTCATGAAAACCCAATTGGCAGAAGTGCCGGCTGTTCACTGATAATCAGCCGCTTCCGCAGTACCTACTCTGACCATAGCTATATTGGTGTACTTGGACCTACCCGTCAAAGTTACCGCGAAGTAATGCTGCTGGTCCGGCGGGCCGGAGAAACGCTTGAGGATGCACTCTATGTCTAAACAACCGGTAAAATCATCAGTGAATAAGAGCCCGGAGAACCTTAAGCAGCAAATTGCTGAATTGACAGCGGCATTGCAAAGAGAGCGGGCTGACGCCATGAATGTTCGCCGCCGCTCTGAAGAAGATCGTCTCCAACTGGCTGATTTTTACAAAGCTTTAATTGTCAGGCAGCTTCTGCCGGTCATTGATGATCTGGAAAGGTCGTTAAAACACGTTCCGAAAGAACTTGAAGACAACGATTATGTCCTAGGTGTAAGCAGTATAATTAAACAGTTTGAAAAGTTTTTATCCGACATTAGCGTAGAACGGATAGCAACAGTCGGGACAACCTTTGACCCCCGCTATCATGAGGCAGTTATCATGGAAGACAGTGACGGTGACCATGAGATAGTCAGCGAAGAATTGCAGGCTGGTTACAAGATAGATGAAGAAATTATCCGTCATGCCAAAGTAAAAGTAAAAATGGAGTAATATACGACAGAAAAATATAATTTTATAAGTATTTAGAAAGAGATATTAAAGATAGGAGTAATATATGGCAAAAGTAATCGGGATTGATCTAGGTACAACTAATTCGGCGATGGCTGTTATGCAGTCCGGTAAGCCGGAAGTTATTACTAATTCCGAAGGTACCCGCACCACACCCAGTGTGGTAGCAGTCAATAAAGGTGGTGAGCGGTTGGTCGGACAAGTTGCCCGCCGCCAGCAAGTAACTAATTCCAAAAATACTATTTATGAAGTGAAGCGGCTGATCGGCCGGCGCTGGGAAGACAAGGAAGTCCAGCGTGACCTGAAGCTGATGGGTTTTGAGATTGTCAAGAGCGGCCAAGGCATTAAGGTCGTCATGGGTGACAAGCAATATAGCACCGAGGAAATTAGTGCCATGATTCTTGGTAAGTTGAAAGTTGATGCCGAGGCATTTTTGGGTGAAACTGTTAACGAAGCGGTTATTACCGTGCCGGCCTACTTTGATGACTCACAGCGCCAAGCTACTAAAGATGCCGGTAAAATAGCCGGCCTGGAGGTCAAGCGGATTATTAACGAACCGACCGCCGCCGCCTTAGCTTACGGCCTGGATAAGGAAAGTAAAAAAGATGAGAAAATAGCCGTCTATGACTTAGGCGGCGGAACGTTCGATATCTCCATTCTGGAACTTGGCGACGGTGTTTTTGAAGTGAAATCAACCAATGGCGACACGCACCTCGGCGGCGCTGATTTTGACCGGGTAATCGTTGATTATCTGCTGGAGGAATTTAAGAAAGAACAGGGCATTGATTTATCTGGCGATAAAGCTGCCATGCAGCGGATGCGCGATGAGGCCGAGAAAGCCAAGATCGAATTAAGCTCAACCAATGAAGTCAATATCAATTTACCCTTCCTGACTGCTGACGCTGACGGACCGAAGCACTTTGAGCACAAATTAAGCCGGGCGAAGTTAGAGCAACTGGTCGGCGATCTTATTAATCAGACTCAGATCCCCTGTGAAAAGGCTCTTAAAGATGCCGGGTTAAAGGCCAGCGATATTAATGCTGTTGTACTAGTCGGCGGAATGACCCGCATGCCAGCCGTCCAAGAAAAAGTTAAGCAGATATTTGGTCAGGACCCAATGAAGGGAGTTAATCCTGATGAAGTAGTAGCCGTCGGCGCCGCTATTCAAGCCGGCGTTCTGCAGGGCGATGTTAAAGATATCCTGTTGCTTGACGTCACACCGCTAAGTCTCGGAATTGAAACTATGGGCAGCGTGATGACAAAATTAATTGATCGTAATACCACCATTCCGACCAGTAAAAGCGAAGTTTTTTCAACGGCTGCCGATAGCCAGCCCCAAGTCGAAGTTCATGTTCTTCAGGGTGAACGCGATATGGCCGGGGACAACAAATCGCTCGGACGTTTTATATTGGATGGCATCCCGCCAGCACCGCGCGGCATACCTCAAATTGAAGTAACGTTTAACATCGATGCCAACGGTATCCTAAACGTGACTGCCAAGGATAAGGGAACCGGTAAAGAGCAAAGCATTACGATCCAGGAGAGCGGCAACCTTGATAAGACGGAAGTTGAAAAAATGGCTAAAGACGCTGAAGCGCATGCTGAGGAGGATAAGCAAAAGCGGGAATTAGTTGAAAGCCGCAATACGCTAGATAGCGCTATCTATCAAGCTGAGAAACTCCGCCGGGACAATGAAAAGAAACTTAGTGACGAAGATATGAAATCGCTTAATCAAGCTGTTGACAATGCTAAGAAGGCTACCAGTGACGAAAAAGCTGATAAACAATCACTTGAAAAAGCGATGAAAGAACTTAATGACACCTTGATGCCGATTGGCGCCAAAATGTATGAAGCCGCCAACAAAGAAAAAGCTGATACTGCTGACAGTGAACCGGATAAATCAACCGATGAACCCAAGAAAGGCGATAGCGATGAGCCGATTGAGGGCGAGGTCGTAGATAAAGAGAAATAGGCTTTAACCTTTGCTTAAGGCAAAAAGACTTTAGAGAGAGTGAGTAAACGTGTCGGACGATGAACTGATAGAACTGGTTATAACTTGCCAAAGTTGGCAAAAGGCACATGCCCTAGTTGATGAGTTATTCGCGCTTAAACTTCTCCGGTCCGCCGAATTTATCCCGTCACCGGCTTCTTCTTTGGTAATGGCGATTTACCGCAATTCCCAGAACGTTAACGTGGTTATTCAGACCAATACTTCTGATATTGCGTCAATTAAAATAGTGGTAAGCAAAGCCCAGTACGAGGTGTCTATTACCCAAGGAACTCCAGCTGTGAATGCTGGTGCTTGCGGTACTATTTAAGCAAGGGAATTAAAAATGGCGAAACGTGATTATTACGAAGTACTGGGTGTCGATAAAAATGCCAGTCCGGATGAGATAAAAAAAGCATTTCGGCGCTTGGCAGTTGAACATCACCCCGACCGTGGCGGTAACGAAGAGAAGTTCAAAGAAATTAATGAAGCCTATGAAGTTTTAAAGGATACCGACAAACGGAAACGTTATGATCAATTCGGACATGCCGGAGTTGGTAGTAGCGCCGCCAGTGACGGTAATCCGTTCGCCGGCGGATTCGGTGGTGGTCAAAGCGTAAACTTCGATTTCGGCGACTTAGGGCTGGGCGATATTTTTGAAAGTTTCTTTGGTGGCGGCAATCAACGCCGGACACATAATCAACAGGCTGTCGGTCATGATGTCGAGACTAGGGTTGAGATAAGCTTTGAGCAAGCAGTTTTCGGGACAGAAGTTGATCTGCATCTTAATCTTGAAGATAGCTGCCCGCACTGCAAGGGAACGATGACCGAACCGGGTTATGAACTCAAAACCTGTGAAACTTGTCATGGCAGCGGTCAAGTTGTTAATGTGACGCGGACGATATTCGGTAATATCCAGCAGGCGACTGTCTGCCCAACGTGTCACGGCAATGCCCGGGTACCTGAGAAAACTTGCAGTCTGTGTCATGGCCGTGGAACTCAAAAATCATCACAGAAAGTTGTCTTAAAAATTCCGGCCGGGATTGACGACGGCGCGACTATCAGGTTGCGCGAACACGGCGAAGCGGTAGCTAACGGGGCAAAAGGCGACCTGTATGTTAATATCCGGGTTAAACCGCACAAGAAATTCACCCGTGAAGGTGATCTGATATTGAGCGAGGAACACGTTAGTATGATCGATGCTGCGCTTGGCACTGAGATGACCATTGAAACGGTGGACGGTCCGGTCCGCATGAAAGTCCCCGCCGGTACCCAGTCACAGTCAGATTTTAAACTGTCGAATCATGGTGTCCCGCACTTGCGCAGCAATTCGCGGGGGGCCCACATTGTCACGATTACTGTTGATACGCCAGCAAAATTGACGAAATATCAAAAAGAATTACTGGAAGCTTATCAAGAGAACAATGAGAAACACGGCTTCTGGCACAACTAGCGCCAACCGATAGATAGGCTAATAACTTTCTTGATATTGCCGTGTTAAATATGCTCCGTAAGTGGACTTGTTAAAGCATTGCTGCAAAGTTTGGCAGCCGCCAGCATCATATTTGGAATAAGCCAAGAATGTGGCTTCTTTTTCTTGAAGATCAGCCCCCGTAACATTATTAAGCATCCCGTGAATCGGATAACCGGCATAAAACTTGATAGGAATAATAACCTGATTGGCATAGTGTTGGGTCTCGTATTGCTTGTAGGCTTGTTTAACAAATAGGCTGACCGTCATGTGGTCGCTGTGGTCCGGATACTGAGTGCTGATGAAATCGGATTGAGTATTAATTTCTGTCGCTGTGTAAGTGTTCATTAAGGCACTCAAAGCGGCAGTCAGCTGGGCCGAGGTGTAGTAGGATTGGCCGTCAACCGAATTTATCTGGCTGATCTCGCCTGAATAAAGCTTGGCCAGACTTTGGTATTCCATTGATTTAAAACCCTGGCCAAGTAAATTGCCATCCGGTAAATGCATAAATATTAATGATATTTTTGTGTAACCTTCCGGGTTGGCAATAGCCAAGAACTCATGATTTGATAACTCGATAATTCTTTGAACCCAGAGAGTATTTAGGCTGATTCCAAGCATTGTGTCATAAGCGGCTTCGGAACCCTGTTCGCGGCTGAGCCAATAGGATTGGCCTTGGCCGGCATCACCGGCCGTCAGATACACCGAACGGACACAATAACCGGCCTGGATATCGTGCATGAGATCAGGGTTAATGAATAATATATCATCGTCCTCATGAGCGACGATATTCATGACTGAAAGAGAATTACAAGTGGTATAGGGCAGCTGGCCAAACGTAATCGGCACTACCGTGGCCGGACCTTGCGGCGACTGTGGGGTTTTCGGGGTGCTAGTGTGTATGCCTTTATCGTAATAGAGCAATATTTCTTTGGGCTGGTTTAAAGTGCCGGCTATTAGCACGCTATCGTTAGGCCGTCCGTAGTAACTAACGACTTGTTCCAGCGTGCAGTTCGAGTAATTTGTCAGATTGCCGCTTAACGTCAGCAAATAGGCGAAGCTATGAGTATACAAATTAGGTTGCCAGGCAGTGCTGCTAAGAATCTGTTGCGGTTCGGTGCAGTTAGCTAGTGGCATGACATTTAATTTATTTTGAGCATCTAATTTAATCGGCACTACCCGCCAGTAATCGCCTACCAGTACATCTGTTTTTCGGCGGGTTAAAACTTGGGTGATGGCCGTATCGCGGTAATTCTGGCTGGCCAGGGCGTTTTTATCGGCCGTGTAGATCCGTACCGACGTGAACAGGCCAAGGATAATGGCCACCACGATCACTAGGCCGCAGCTGACTACCAGCTCCGGGCGCCACTTTCTGCTTCTAACATAAGCTGCCACCGATATGAAAACTGCGAAAAGGCTGATCGTTAAATAGCGGGCATCGACGGCGTAATAATGATTAGTTACGATGAAGCTGACCAGCGCGATAATAGTAGTCCAGATAAGCATAATTGAAAGCAGTGAAGCTCTATCTACCAGGACTTTCTTGCCTTGTTTATGAGCCCAGCTATCATGAAGCAAGCGGATAACAATATACAGGCCGAAAATTAAGATAACCGCATTGATTATATAGGCCGGTCCGCCGAGGCTTGTCAGCCTGGCTAATATCGCATGGGGAATATTTCTAACTACTGTCGAATCGTAAGCCGGATTCGCGCCAAAATTGGTGAGAAGACCCATTAAGGCGAAAAGACTGCCAAGTGCGAAGTTGGAAACCTTAGAGCTCATATTATACGGATCGATGCTTGACTGGTTTGATAGATGCGTAATATGGCTGCCGTTAATAAGCGTCAGGATGATAATGCCCACAATTGTTGATATGACTGCCAAAGCTAACCAGTTGACCGAAATGCTTACAAATTTCCAGGCGCGGGCGGCGGCGTAAACAGTTAATGCTACAATAGCCCCGCCGATACTGAAAACCAGGAATAATTTATCGCTCGCGATCAGCAAGCTTAAACAGACTACCGCTAGCCAAAAGGCCCAACTCTTAATCCTGGGCGAGCGGATGATGATGATAAGGCTAAGGATGTAGACAATGTACTCAATGTTACGGGTAGCCAGCATTGCCATATTGACTGGCAGTATGCCGCCGGCATACGGTTGGGCCGGTACCAGCAATAAAACTGAGGCCAACGCCAAGCAAATTGTCCCGAATATAAGCGGGCGGCGTTCGATCCTATGCAGAACTGCCAGCAATGCTACTATCGTCAGCATGACAATAATTACAGTAAATACCGTAAAGTCTAAGCTGGTTGATCCGAAAAGTTTAATCAGCCAGAAAACCGGCCATTTCAAAAGGAAACTGTGGGAACTAGGGAATGTTGCGTTGCGGAAAGTGGCCGAGTTTTTAAACAGGTCAGCATTAACTAACTGATCAGCATTACCGGCTTGCAATTTGGCGCCCAAAATTGACCACAGTAGTGTTGTAGCGAATACGATCAGTACCGATAAGGACATGTAAACTTTGCCAAAAAGTTTAGATTCAACTAATTTTCTGATTTTTTTAGACTGTGATCGGCTAAACAAACGTTTCTTTATCCGGCCAGTTTTTATTTTTAATACCATGGTTTAGCGTCCAATCGCATAGTCCGGAAAATATGTCGCTTATATAGATAGAAATTCCAGATTGTAGTAATACCGAGTGCAATTGTCCGGGCCATAAAGGCCGGTACCGGCGGAGTCAACAGTTTTGTAACTAGTAGTGTAAAACCGAAGTTAAACAGTACCAGTACTGAAAAAGCGATAATCTGAGGAATAAGTATCCGGTGGTGCATTTCCCGGTCATTAAACGTAACTGTTTTTTGCAGAGAAAAGGATACGATCAGTCCAAGCCAAAAACTTAGACCGACTGCCAGCACCGCACTGGCGCCCAAGGCTTGCGCTGAGATAATGATCAGCATCTCAAATAAGTAGACACTAATGCCGATAATGATGTAACGATGCCCTATGCGCCGGAATAATGAATGGATTCTGGTTTTCATTGATGAATGATCTTCTTCTCGATGCCGATGGATTTATCATAGTCAACTACATACAGCGGTCGTTGTCGGCTTTGTCTGTAGATGCGCGAAACGTAGAGTGACATGATACCTTGCGACATAAGCACAATCCCAACCAGGAAAAGTATCAGTATGCCCAGCATTGCCGTGCCCGTGAATTTCCAGTGCCAGGGATCACCCAGCAGCGGCTGTTCAATAAACACTACGATACCCAGTAAGAATGAAGCTACGGTTATAAGTACGCCTAAATAGCCAAATAAAAATAGTGGTTTTAAAGTCAGCGAAGTAAAGCTGTTAGCCGCCAGCCCCATGAGCTTATTCAAGTTATAGCCGGGCAATCCGCTCTCACGCTTTTTGGCCGCGAACTTAATGTACTGCCGCCGGAATCCCAACCAATCAATCAGGCCTCTGGTTATCCGGTCAGCCTCCGGCAGTGTCAGGAAGACCTGCTGGACTTTTCTGTCAATTAACCGGAAATCGGTTGATCCGATAATTAGTTTCTGATCGGCCAACTTATTAAAAAGCTTATAAAACAGCCGTGTAGTAAGGCGTTTAACCCAACCGATATCATTGGCGGTACGCAAACCGATAACAACTTGCGCACCATTTTTCCAGGCATTGATAAACTCCGGTATAAGTTCTACCGGATGCTGGCCATCACCATCCAACATCAGGATTGCTTGTCCCTGAGCCATTGCGATGCCGGCCGACAGCGCTATTTCTTTGCCGAAATTTCTTGAAAACGAGATTAACTTTATCTGAGGATCAGTGGCATGCCAACCGCTAATTAATTCCGCCGTGTTATCAGTGCTGCCGTCATCGCAATAGATTATTTCATAATCCTTGACGCCGGCATGACGCAATATTTCAATTAGTGAAGCATGAAATTTAAATAATCCTGTACTTTCGTTATAAACAGGCACCACAATAGATAACAGATAATCTTGTAATTTAGGCATTGTTACAGGTAATTATGGGACAATTATAGCAAAATAAATAGTGTTTTTACTAACAGAGAAGAAAAACTCATAAGGACATCATAAAAGGTTAATAAAACAGCGTATCAATAGACGCTGGATATAATCTGTTTATGCTAGGAAATAAAATAAAAAGTGTTATAATATACAATAATGTCATTAAATGATAAAGGAATAGATAGGGTCTATGTCTTCATTAAATTTACGTAAAATTCGTACAATAGGTCGCCATACATTAATTTCCCTGCCTGACTTAAAACTGACAGATGTACCGGCTAAAATTGATACCGGCGCCTACAGTTCTTCAATCTGGGCGAGTAACATTAGTATTATTGATGGCGAATTACAGTTTACGCTGTTTAACAAGCAGTCTGCGTTCTACTCCGGCAAGATAATTAATACCAAAACCTACAAGGTCCTTTCTATCCGTAATTCTTTCGGACACACGGAACTGCGCTATAAAGTACCGCTGAGAGTAAATATCGAAGGCCGGCTTATGAGAATTCAATTTACGCTTTCCAACCGGGCAGCTAACCGTTTCCCGGTCCTAATTGGGCGGCGCACCCTGCAAAGCCGATTTGTGGTTGATGTTTCACAGGCACCAACAGTGATTGAAAACGGTAAAGTTATAGCTAGTGATATTCTACAAGACAAAAATATCGGTTCGTGGTATTGTTTGGGAGTTAAGGCCGTTAAACAGTTATCCTCAAATTTGTTTGCAAACGATTTAAGCGCCTTAACTGCATTTCCTCGGTAACTGTTTAACCTTTTATCAGGAGTATTAATATGAGAATTATAATTCTATCCAAAGGCAATTCTTCAACCAGACGCCTAAAAGAAGAAGCATTGCTTCGTGGTCACGAAGTACGGGTAATCGATTATGGTAAGTGTTACGTAACGATTGAAAGAAACAGTCCTGTCGTCCGCTACGAAGGAGAAGAAGTAAAAGACGTTGATGTAATCATACCGCGCATTGCCGCGTCATTAACTATGTATGGCGGTTCAATTGTCCGGCAATTTGAAATGCAGAACGTTTTTACAACCACCAGTTCGATAGCCTTAGTCCGGTCGCGCGATAAATTGCGCAGCATTCAGCTTCTGGCTAAGGCGGGTGTCGATATTCCAAAAACGGTATTCGCTCGAGAAACCGCGGAACTCCAGAATGTTATTGAGCAAGTTGGTGCGGCACCGCTGATTATAAAAGTAGCCCGCGGAACGCATGGTAACGGTGTAGTACTGGCAGAGACCTCCAAAGCCGCCCGGGCAGTTATGCAGGCTTTTTATGTCGAGGGCGTCTCTTTCTTGGTCCAGGAATACATTGCTGAAAGCGCCGGTACTGATATCCGTGTCTTTATTGTCGGCGGCAAGGTTGTTGCCAGCATGAAAAGGCAGAGCCTGAATGAAGATTTCCGGTCAAATATCCACCAAGGTGGTACCGGGAAGCCGACACGATTAAGCGACGAAGAGCGAAAAATTGCCCAGAAAGCGGCAAGAGCGATGGGGCTATCTATTTGTGGGGTCGATATAATACGTTCTAATAGAGGGCCGTTGGTACTTGAGGTAAACGCCAGCCCTGGTTTTGCTATTGAGAAAGTTACGGGTCATAATGTGGCGGAAAAAATTATTGAATATATCGAACAAAATGCGAAGGGCAGGCATCGTAAGGATCGTATCGGCGCCTAAATGGCGCGCACCTGTACTCATTACTGCGATGGTCTTACTGCTGGTGGTGGCAGGGATTGTCGGCGCAGTAAATCCTTCCAGACAGACAACTATACTTGATTTCAGGGGACAGCAGCGAACGCTTTTAGTTGCCCAAACGTCCCAGCAGCTGGAAACCGGCTTAGGCGGCCGCGCCTCGCTTCCTTTAAATGAGGGGATGTTATTTATCTTTGATACTCCCGCAGTTCAGTGTTTTTGGATGAAAGACATGCATTTTCCGCTGGATATTATCTGGCTTAACGCTTCGAAAGAAGTTATTTATATCCAGCCGGATGTTTCTCCTAATACCTACCCGCAATCTTTCTGTCCGCCATTTCCAGCCCAATACGTAATTGAGTTAAATAATGGCCAAGTCCGGACGCTAGGATTAGTAGTCGGGAATAGGCTCGAGTTCTAAGCGCTAATGCTATAGTATGAGAACATGACTCCACTAATACTATTTAGTGTAATTGTTGCTACACCAATAGTCCTGATTATGTTTGCTAGAGTTAATGCGGCAGTACTCTTTATGAGTATCTGCGTGGGTGATGTATTAGTACAATATCTTGGTAGTGATGCGGCAACTGTCGTAACGGCATTTTCAACTCACGGCACTCAGTTTAGCAACAGTACCGTTAGGATCATATTGTTATTCTTGCCAGCCGTATTGACCATGATCTTCATGTTTCACAGCGTTAAGGGATCTAAACTTATTATAAATATCCTACCGGCTATAGGTACGGGCTTATTAATTGCTCTCTTGGTTGAACCGTTATTATCTCCGAGTATGCAGCATACTCTAGGTAAAGAGGGTATATGGCAGAATGTAATCCAGGCCCGGGCATTGATTGTTGGTATTAGTGCTCTGGTAAGTTTATTTTACTTATGGTTTCAGCATCGGAAGCCTTTGGGTAGCGGACATGGGCATAAATCAAAACAAGGCGACTAGTTTTAAACTCAGGATGTTTAATTAATAGATAACCAACACTTGTAGATAAATGATGAAACAATTATACTTGACACGATATAATCTAATCTGAGCAGTTTAGTTATACCTAAAGTTAAAATATGGGCCCATAGCTCAGTTGGTTAGAGCACCTGCCTTTTAAGCAGGGTGTCGCGGGTTCGAGTCCCGCTGGGCCCTCCAAGTATATTCAACAGATACAATTTAGTTCGTACCTACGCCTCTCCAACTTGAGAGGCATTTTTATATCTGTTAAATAGTTCTGATCCCACTAGGTGTTTGATACGCACTAGCACTGTGGCCTCACTACTTGACAA
>DATKGQ010000011.1:0-17667 GCA_035510715.1 Saccharimonadales bacterium (SeqCode)
TAAAAATAATAAAAGTCACTGAGTGCTTAAAACTACTCTGAAGCTGGTAGATATTAAAAGCACCGTGGCCTAAAAAGATGCAATAAACACGGTTGGATTTTCTTTGAGCTTGGTTGCAATAGCTTCCACATAGCCCCTCCACTCTATCCCTAGTGATAAACTGCTGCAGCTAGAAGCCTCGATGGCTTCTTTTTTGTTATTATGAGTCTATGACAATCAAGGCTATCGCAAACAAGATACTACTGGATGTCAGTCACCAGCAGATAATAATCATAGGAATAGAGGGCTTCGGTGGTTCAGGCAAATCGACAATTGCTACCGAGCTAGGGAATTCCCGGAGTTACTATCAACCTTAATAGATTAAATGCACTACCGGGCTAGCTTCTGTGGTGTTTGCTATAGTAAATAACATGGAAATTATGCAAGCCCAAAATTATAATGGCCATAACATTGCAACTGTTTTGCATGACGCAAAGAGTAAAAATATAGTTATTTTTTGCCATGGTTATCGGAGCAGTACAATTGGACCAAACCGTTTCTTCGTGCGTGCAGCCCGTAAATTGGCAGAATACGGCTTATCAAGCTTGCGTTTTGACCAGTATGGCAGTGGCAACTCCGAGGGAGACTTCTTTAATTCAAGCTTTAATGACTGGGTAGTAACGACAAAAGTTATCGTCCAGGATTATTTACAAAAGGGTTACCGGGTCGCTCTTCTCGGCCAAAGCATGGGCGGGTCAACAGTTGTAGCGGCGGGTTCTGAAATTGCCGGCCTGACGGCAATTGTTGCTTGGGTACCTGATGCCAGCGCTGATGATTTCCATATGCCTGAAAACGGGATAATTGAAGAAAACGGCCAAATTGTGCAAGCTTTGTATTGGCAGGAAGCGCACGGTGCTAAGATTGGTGAACGGTTATTTAGTATTAAGGCTCCGATGTATATCGTCCAATGTACAGCCGATGAGTATGTCAATCAAAAAAATCGGGATATATTTATAAAGAATGCACAACCTCATCAGACAATTGATAACCTTGAAGGTTACAAGCATAGCACATGGACATACAAACAGTCGGAAGAGATTATCGAGAAAAGCGTAAAATTTTTAGTTACATCGTTTCAGCTAAAGGGATAACAAATATGTTGCCGGATGATCGTTTAATATGCGCCTTTGTCAGTAAACAACTGGCAGGCTATATATTTAAAGACTGGCCGATGCATATAACTATTGTGCCTTGGTTCCGGCTAGATATTAACTCGACTCAACTTGCCGGACAACTGCAGGGACAATATGCTGCTATTGATGCTTTTAGCGTCTCTGTCCTGGATGAAGCGCAATTCGGTTATAAAAAACGCAAAATGATTAACCTGGTAGGTGCACCTGAGCTCATGAGACTCGAAACCCAAACCAGGCACTTATTGCATGGTTATAAAGCTTGGGTTGTGGATGAAGCCGACAATTCTTCAAAAGACTTCCGGCCGCATGTGACAGCCCAAAGTTCCGGCAGAGTAAATAAGGGCGACAGCTTCAGCTGTGACAGCTTATATATCGTGACCCAACACGGTGATTACAAACAGATAGACAATGTAGTATTGCTGTAATCAAGCTTATTAATAATAACTGTTTATTTAAGGCCGGTTTGTTAAAATAAAATTATGATTAAAGTTGACTATAAGAAGGAGTTAAGCGAGTTCTATAACGGTAAAACCGGGCAACCGGTTGTAGCAAATGTTCCTTCAATGAATTTTTTGATAATTTATGGTAAGGGAGACCCCAATAAGTCACAAGAATATATTGATGCGATCCAAACGCTATACCCGATGGCCTACACCATCAAGTTCATTTGCAAGAAAGAATTACAGAAAGATTTCGGTGTTATGCCGCTTGAGGGACTATGGTGGACTGAAGATATGCATAATTTCAATCCTCAGGACAAGAGTAATTGGCTATGGACCGCCATGATCATGCAACCTGGTATCGTTAACAAAGATATTTATAGGCGGGCTCTAAAACAGGTTGCCGAGAAAAAGAATCCAAAATCTTTGGATAAGGTCCGTTTTGAAGCATATGACGAGGGGCGGGTGGCACAGGTAATGTATGTTGGGCCTTATGCTGATGAAGGACCGACAATTCTTAAGCTACACGATTTTATAAAAGAGCAGGGCGGAAGACTTGATGATAGCAACAAACATCATCATGAAATATATTTAGGTGACCCAAGACGTTCAGCCCCTTCCAAATTAAAAACAATTATCCGCCAGCCATTTTAGTTCTGTAATGTAAAGTTGATTGTAGTTGTTGACCCCGGGTTTACTTGGTTCGGTGTGGAGCTTGCCGAGCAGCTAAATAATATGGCTAATGTTTGTGAGTTTGGCCACAGGTAAAGAATAAGAAACAATATTCCTAGGCTAACCCACCACTTTTTATATAGGTTAGACATTACTTGCTCACATTCAAAATACCAAAAGAGCTATGCCGTTTTGTAAACATACTATCTCTATCCTATCAATGGAAAAGCATAATCACAATGAGCCAACAGATTTGTTAGCTGTTGTCATTGCTATTGAGGCATACAATTTACTTATGACATAGGCTTAAGATCGTCCAGGTTAAAAAAATGATTATTTTGTATACCAAACCGGACTAATTAAGAATGTTTTGCCGATATTTTATTAAGTAAAAGCCGGCTATCGCTAAGAATATAAAAGGAGCCGGTAATAAGTAATAGATTTTCATCACTGCCGACCAGTTGTTCGATGGCCTGCTTTAAGTTTTTAGTAACTATTACTTTTTGGGCGCCGGCGGCCTGGCATAGCTTAGCTATATTTTGGGGATCTTGGGCCGGGTGAACGGAAGATATATTCTGCTGCATAGAGCTGATGATAATGGTATCGGCCAAGTTGACAATCTCTTTAACATTATTTTTATAACGGTAGTCACGGCCACCGGAGAAGGCGATTAAGACGGCTATCCTTTGACCTGGGAACTGGTGCTTGATACTACGGGCTAATTCATAAAGTTTCTGGTAATTATGGGCGCCATCCAGGATTACGGTTTTTTGGCGGTAACGGAGTAATTCCATTCGGCCCGGGATCTTGATTTGGGCGGCCTGGATCAACTGTGATTGGTTTATGGCCGGTAAGTTATCACGATTAAGGATGTAGTTGATAGCGTTTTTGGCAAGATTAAAATTACGCTGCTGGAATAATGGTAAGAAAGCTAATCCTTTATCCGTGACTGGAGAACCGGCAATATGAAGCTGGGCCTGATTTTTAAGGCAGACTTTTTGGATAACTGCCATCACAGCCGGTTCCAGCTGATGGCAGAATACATCATTATGCTGTTGGATGATCCCGGCTTTCTGGGCAGTTATTTTGGGTAAGGTCTTGCCCAGGATAGTGACATGATCCAAGCCTATGTCGGTAATGACGCATACTTTATCGGCCCGGTCTATGACATTGGTAGCATCCAGTAATCCGCCCAAGCCGACTTCGACAACCGCATAGTCAACACGTTCTTTATCATAAAACCAAAAGGCGAAAGCCATCATCAGTTCAAAATAGGTCGGCAGAATATCAATCTCTTTAACTAGGTCTGTAAATATTGAAAACTCCCGGCAAAACTTTTTTTCAGGCAATGGTTCCAAGTTAATTTGTACCCGCTCATTGACACAGCTGATATGCGGCGAAACCGTTAAACCGACTTTCTGCCCGGTAAGTCCCAAGAGCGAAGCGCAGTAATAAGCGGTCGATGTCTTGCCCGATGTGCCGGCGATATGGATAATCCGCAGCTTATTCTGGGGATTGCCCAGATAGTCCGTTAGTCTGGTCATCCGGGATAATGAATAAGCGGTCTTAGCCGTTGGCCAATATTGGCTCAAATACTGTTCAACAGCGGCAAAATTGTTAAATCGAGATTTCATATATAACTATTTAACGAAAGCGATGAAGATAAAAATATAAAAATGTTTTAAGCTGGTGCGCGGGGCGGGAATCGAACCCGCACGCCTTTGGGGCAAGAGATTTTAAGTCTCTCGTGTCTACCTAGTTCCACCACCCGCGCTTAATTGGCTGTAAATTATATGGAGGCGCGTACCGGAATCGCACCGGTGTAACAACTTTTGCAGAGTCGTGCCTAACTCCTCGGCCAACGCGCCAATCAGTGACAATTATAACTTACTTAAAGGGATGTTTACTACAGATTAGGGGCACTATCTAATTTATTTATTGTCACATACGGTGGTTAGATAATGTGCTATTGTATTTTTTATGAAGAGGATACTACTACTTACAATGGTCTTTTTTATCCCGCTGATGGCTGTTTCGTCATTTGTCGGCTATAAATCCAGTGACGGAATTTATGCATATTCGGTGAAGGGTTGGCCGGTAGTCTATCAAAAGACAATCAATGATAATGGCCTTTGCACTGGCTACGCGGCCACCACAGTGAATCACGGTAGTTGTTATATCGTCCGTTTTAAAACCAATCGTTATGCCTTGGAAACGGACATCGGTTTCTGGATTGTAGTATGCTTTGTTTTAAGTTCTTTGGTTGCTTATTATCCGTCTGGAAAGTCTAAAAAGAATAAAGTAAAGGCTTAATTCTCTGAACCGGCGACAATATTAGTCCGGAGCGCGGCCTTGGCAATGGGTCTTGCCAAAGTGTGTCTCTGACATTCTTCTAACCGGGCTTTCCAAAAACTGGCACGTTCCCGTTGGTCGGCAATTGACAAGGGCATAAGGCTGCGCACTTCTTTTATACGTAATTTCTGGGCAGACTCGGCAATATAGTCTTTTACCAAGGGGGTCGGATTAGTTAAATATTCATTGCCCAATGGGTCGATTCCCCCCTCGACAATTGTTTGTTCTATAACCAGCCGTCTTAGATCGACAAAATGCACTAAGTCCCCAAAACCGGCATTCGAACCGACGGCTCTGGCTAAACTTAGCGTCGGTTTAATGCTGTCACTTACATTTTCTACTTCTTCACCCAAGTTTTTTAAGTAATTATAACTTCCTCGGGCTAACTTGAAGTAAGCCACGTACTCCTGGGTAACTGCCCGGACTGCTTTAGACGGATCTTCGGACTGAGTTTCATTTTGTTGGTGAAATAATATTTCGTTTAAATGTCTGGCCGCGCCGCCTCTTTGGGGGGAATAATTAGGATCAACCAACGCCAGAGCCTCGGATAATTCTCTATAGCTAGCTGGGAAGAAACCTCTGGCCCCTTGGAACGCTTCTAATCTTTCAAAAGGGTTATCAAATGGTTTTTGATCTGACTCTGGCGATGTAGGCATAAAATTATATTAGCATAATAAAGTAAAAATAGCAAATTAACTAACAATTGCTTAATGACATAAAAGGATGTTCAATCCGCACAGTACTCATGAGATCGATGCTAGGAACTTTTACCGCTGCATCGCCTGCATACTTGCCGCTATCGATGACTACCAATAAGTCCAATGGTTGCCCATCCTGACACTCGGCTGATACTCGGGTACCGTTTACTAAATCGGCTCTTCCGCCATTAAGTAAAGTTACCGCCAAGGATCCGCCGCGCGTGGCTGCAACTTTTGCATCTAATGGAGAAGTTCCGCAGTGTGTGAAATTACAAGCACTGGCGCCAATGCCTAGCGCCAGGAATGCCGGTAGAAATGGTAATAATCGATTACGGTTCTCTTTCATAATCTCCAAGGTTGGACTCATTAATATATTACATTTAGATAAGATTTAAAAGGCTGAAAGCGATAATAACTTTCCTTTCCCGTTTTATCCAGGCTTCCGGACTACGGACCCAGGGTTGCACGGAATGGGGGTTAAAATCACCCACCTTTAGCATTAAAGTATAATAACATAATAATAAGTTAAATCAATTATTTATGCTATTGGTCACTAGGATTTAAAGGCCAAGCCAATCAAGTATCCGGCGATAGCGGCTCCCATACCGATAATGACCATCTGTATAGCGCTTCTTAACGGTTTGCCCAGGGTCATCTTAGCTTTATAAATACCGATACCGGCTAAGACAGCTACGGATATGATAAGTGCGATTACTATTGCTGGGTGAATGCCCAGAAAGAAAAACGGAATGAGCGGTAATATCGCACCCGCAAAAGTTGAAAGACCGACTGTCAGGCTGTAGATATTGACATCGCTTTTTACGATCGGCAATAAATTAATTTCTTCGCGCATCATGGTATCTACCCATAACTTGTTGTCCGCAGTGATATGGGCCACAATGTCATCGAGCAGTTTACCCTTAAAACCCTTAGCCGCGTAAATGTCGACGATATCCTGTCTCTCCAACTCGGTCATTACTTTAATATCTCTAATCTCCTGGGCTCTTTGGGCAGTGTAATGGTCGCGGTCTGCCATTCTGGAGGTATAAGCCACAGCGGCCATTGACAGGGTCTCGGCAAAGATTGTAGCTAGCCCACCGGCTACGATAATTCGTGAGGACTTAGTCGCGGCAGCTAGGCCCAATAGTAAACCCAAAATCGTGACTAACCCGTCTTGGCCGCCAAGTATAATGTCAGATAGCCTAAAGCTTTTTTGATGCGGTTTAATTTTATTCATATCTCAATTAAGCATACCAAAGAAATATAAGAAAAGACTCAGATAATTATAATTAATAGATCTTGCTTTGGTTAAGATTAGGCCTCCTCGGGCGGTGCAGATAAAGCTTGACCCCCATGGCTAACATTATGGGAGATATTATTAAAGGCGTAATAACGGGTCCGATCCAGGTTACCGGAATTAGAAAATAAACATCTTTGGTTAAAAAATTACTAGGCCAGTTGGCCAGTATCTTTAAAAAAACATAATATGAGATGTCCCAACAGGCAAAACTTACCAGGAACGCGCCAACACGTTGTTTCCTATTTTTACCGGCAATGAACGCGATTGAAATAAGCATGATAATTGTAGCTGTCTCCCGGATTATTTCTATGGAAGATATGCGGCTATTCATCAGCAGCGAATGTCCTGGCAAGACGAAAGTAATAAATCCAAGGTTTAATAGTGTCCGGTAGCTGGTAATTGCATATCCGGCATGAAAATTCAATAAATCCCTAAGATAATAAACCACGGCAGCCTCGACAAATCCGAACGCCACGCCAAAAACAATCAGGAATGCCAGATTGGTGCGGTTAGATTTAGTGTCAGAGCTTAATAGCTGCTTTGACATTGGTTAAAATATTTCCTTTGCGGATGTAATTATCCAATTATTTAGGTGATAAAACTGTAAGAATTAGCATAAACAGCGGTATCACTGTTTAGGCGTACCCGGAGAAGTAATCAACTTTTATCTGATGTTTTGGTACGCCCAGACTGGCCAACACAGCTTGTATAGCCACTACCATCGCGTGCGTTCCGGATATATAAAATAAGCGTTGCCGGTAATCGGGTACTTCTTTTCTGATCATTTCGGCATTGATTTGTTTTGTCCGGCTAGAGTCATTGGCGCTAGTTGGCTCATCGGTTATGACGTAAACCATATTCAGTCTTATTTTTTCTCTGGCCTCCTCAAATACATCTTGATAGGCAAAATCTTTAGCGGTTCTTGCCGAATAAAGCATGGTTATATCTCTTATCCCGTTAGTGTCGAGTAAATACTTTACCATGCTTCGGTATGGTGTAACTCCTATGCCGCCGGCAATAAACACTAACTTCTGCTTAGGGTCCTTTGGTAATACAAAATCACCGCTGACCTGGGAGGCAACTATCGGAGTCCGATGGTTCATTCTTAGTAATGCTTCCTTGAAACTGCTGCCTTGATTATGAAATTTTATACCGATCCGGATGTCTGGTTCGGTTGGCGAAGATGCCAGCGTAAAGTACCGACGATTCCCCCTGCTATCTACGCCATCATGCGGAAAAGTCCATTCCATGTATTGCCCTGGTAGATAATAAAATTTCTTGCGTTCCGGACTAAAGATAAAATCTGCAGAATCTGGGGTAAGCCGGAGTTTTTGTTTGAGTTTCGGGAATAATTTCGCTTTTGGACTAATGATGTACGAAAATACATTGCCTGTAATTAAGGCTAGTTCCGGAGTCGAGTAGAGACTTAATATATGGAACTGAGGCGGGAATAGCAATCCTGTCAGGGCGGCGTACCAGGTTTGTTTGTTGGCGGTTGGCGGAGTGGTCAACGGTTCGGTTAGCATTACAAAACCCAGGAAGAACATGGCGGAAGTAAACAAGGTGTTGTGCAGCGACGAAAACACATCTCCTTTTAATATTAATGAGTACAGAGTAGTTGCTAAAAGAGTTGTGACAAAGAAGGTAAGCACCATCCGTCCGCGATGGATTTTACGGACTAATAGTATCCCGCCGATTAACACGAAGGGAAGCAGAGCTGTCGCACCAACCCACCAGCTGGCACTCTGGCGCGGACCAAGCGCGGTTAAGGCAACGGCAATTGCCGCCGGGTTAAATATATGTTTCTTACGGATAGTCAAGATATACTTTGATGCCATCGCCAGTCCCGATGCCGCTAACAAGAAAGTTAAATTAACAAATTGAAAACTGGCAAACGGCGCGATAATCAGTGCCAATATCAGAGCCGTGATATAAACTGATTCAACGTTCTTTGGGGCCTTAAAAATAGTGGCAAAGATTTCATTAATAATCCAGCAGGCAACTACTATTGTGATAGTTGATACGGCAATTGATATAGCGCTAAAATGCAGTACGCCGGTTAGGCTTAAACCTATTGCTGCCGCTATTAAGCCAATCAGGTAATAAAGCAGCAACCGGTACATTGTAATATGGTCTAGCAGGTTGTCGATGAAACTAAACATCATTTACGTACCTTTCGAAGCCGCTGGTATAAGTCGCGATGCCATCAGCAGTTACCATATAGCCCTCAAAGGCAGGTATTGACTCAATGAATCCGATACCTTGTTCTCCCATAGCAAATGCGGCCGTAGCGTACCGGTCGGCATCATAAATATCCGGGCCGATGACCGTCAGGCTTTTGACGCGTTCAAGTGCTGTTTCCGGGTAAAACGGATTATAAATATGTTGGCCGCGGATATAAGTACCCGAGGTAGCGACGCCAGCTGATGATACCGTAATGGTCTTGATTATCTCGTCAAAATTGAACGGGTTTCTTATCCCTATCGTCCAAGGCTTATTGTTTACGTCTTTACCCTTAACCTGGATATCTCCGCCGGCTTCAATATAGAAATTAGATATTCTCTTTACTGACAGCATCTTGGCGGCCTTGGCTACAGCCCACCCCTTTACTAGACCAGAAGGATCAAGTTTGCCGTTGCTGGATATGTTAAAATACCCGAAAGTGTCTTTTCTGGTTTGTTCGCACAGACCCAAAACAGTTTTCATCTCACTGCTCCATTTTGATTTTGGTAAGCCATTATTAATTTGAGATATCTCACTATCTTTTTTATATGTGCTGTACCTACTGTCAACTTCTCTGAAATAATTGAACAGATCTTCGAAATACTTGCTTGCCCGCCTATCAACGATTTCTATGGTTATGGGCATACCCATAATAAGTTCGGTTTGTTTCATCAGCCTTGTTTCGCCTGGCTTAGGGCATTTGCCAGTGACTGGATGAATGCTTGGCTGGTAAGTGTCGCACCGGTAACTATGCTGACTTTGGAACTTTGCGCCTGAATGGTTTCCTGTTTAAGATATGGCATTGCTGTCTGATTTACATATATCGAGTTAGGATTTTCGTTAGGAAACTGGATAAAGTTAACGGCTGTTATTCTACCGTTCTGAATCACAGCCGAAACTTGTACATTCCCATAAAATGCATTTTCAACACTACCCTTATAGGTGCCGTCTTTATACTGAGTACTTGGCGCAGTGCCAACAGTTGATGGGGCAGTGGTTTTTACGGCAGAATTGTTCTGGCTCATCGAAACGGACGCAACAACCGGTTCTGAATGTTGATGACGCAAAACAGTGCTGTAAGCCAGGAATATTACGCCAATGGCAATGCCAATAAAATATTTTTTCATTTATGTAGTTTTACCATTTAGCACTGTAGGTTAACTGAAAATATAAGACAATTCAGCAAGACCTAATATTATAAGTCACTCAATTCTGGGCTGGGTAGTTACTGAACAGTTTTAATGTTATTAGCATATAATATTTATAAATGGCAATCATCAACAAATTGCTAGCGCAAGAACTTATCCGAATGGCCAATATTGACCAGGAGATGCGCCTGAAGTGGATTAATAATGGCGCTGTATGGGACGTGGCAGTAGATGAAGCAAATCAGAAACGCTTAAAACAAATCGTAGCTGAATATAGTTGGCCGACAATATCATTAGTCGGTAAAAGAGCATCTAATGCTGCCTGGCTGATAGTGCAACATGCCCCCGATCTGAAATTTAAAGAGAAGTGCCTAGAACTTATGGAACGATTGCCGCTTGGCGAGGTAAAACCAGCGAATATTGCTTACTTGAAAGATAGAGTATTAATGTGGAACGGGAAACCACAAATTTATGGTACTCAATTTCACGGATTCGGGAAAGATATAAAAGTCCATGAAATTCAAGATCCGGAGCATGTTGATAAACGTCGTGCAAATGTCGGGCTGGATACTTTTGCTAAAAATGAAGCAAGATTACGCAAGATTAATAGAGTCAAAAAGACTAAATAATCAGTAAAGATATAAGTTATCGTAAAACAATATAAAGTTTATTATTTTGTTTGAGCATTTAATTTACAAGTACTTTATAAACGGTAGTATTACGCTCATCGGCGCCATGATTCTTATAAAAGCGGTGCGCAAGTTCACGGCTTGGTTTGGAAGTGAAGCTAAGGTCGACGCCATTTTCGCGGCACCATGCTAGCATTTCTTGCCATACCTTATCTCCAATCCCGCGGCCTCTGACCGCCGGATCCGTAACGAAATCTTCCAGATATCCTTCTTTGATCATACCTGGCCCCATTAATAGATCCATTGTGGCGGCGCCAACGATCCTTCCGTCCAATTTTGCCACAAGCTGCTCATGGTACGGTGAGCTGATAATCGTTTTTAACACTTTCGTGTCTATGGGGTCTCCGCTAAGCCGTTCACTTAAAAAAGGCATTAACCTGCCAATCCCAGTAGCATCAGCTTCGGAGAATTCACTTAGGCGCTCTATACTCAAATCCATTTCACTCATAATATAAAAATAGCATAAATGCAAATTTTTATAAAGCATAAACAAGACGCCGCAGCATACTAGACCAAGTCAGAATGACCTTACTTCTTATCCCTTTTAATGAATAGGTATAATGCAGTCGCAAGTATTGCCACTATGATTATAAATATAATCGTATAAAAGAACTTCTTATCAAGGTCACATCCAACTGTAAAATAAACGCCATTCCCAGCATTATTGAAATTATTACAAGAATTATAGGATGAAATTGCTCTGTGGAAACTATATGAAACAGACAATAAACCAACAATTTCTATCATAAGCAAAACCGATAGAAATCGTTTCATAAAATCATATTAACATAAGCCTAATGGTGCGCCTGGCAGGATTTGAACCTGCGGCCTTTGGTACCGGAAACCAACGCTCTATCCAGCTGAGCTACAGGCGCTTACTTTTTAAACCGGTGACGATAAAAGAACTATTTTGATTTTGAATCTTTGGATTTTTGCTGACTTGATGTTTGCGATGTCCCGGTAGCTGGTAAAGTGTTTTGGTGCTTATTGGCGTTGGTCCGATTGATAAGTGTTTGCTGGAGTAAATTCGTAACAATCTGAGCTTGCTCATAACTCATTCCGACCCTGGCAACCGACTGGGGTTGGTTATTCTGGTCAATACTGCCCTGGGTAAAGTTTAAAACGATGCCGTTTAAATTAGCGGTAATATGTACGCAGTCGCTGTAAAGGATGCGGGTGTCAAGCGTCATCATAATAAAAACAGCGCGTTTCTGAATATCTTCCTCAGTGGGTCCTTTTTGTTGGGCGCGTTTGTTGTAGCCGGCCAATTCCCACAGCTGGACAGCTTCATCATCTTTCATGCCGAAATGATTTATCATGAGCATGAGTATGTCTTCGGTCGGCCGCTCAAACCCACCTTCAATTTTCTTTAAAGTTTCCGTCGCAATTTCAACGGCTCCCGAAACTTCTTCCAGGCTTTCAGCACGATTCTGCCGAAGGTGTTTTAATTGTCCGCCAAGTATTTTGTATGGTACATTATTCACCGTGGTATCTCCATAGACCCAATAGTATCATACTCATAGAACTATTGTGAGTTATGTAAGAATAATTAAACTTTGTTAGTTAATAATATGCCGATACAAAAAAATATTTCTTTAGCCGAACATTCAACTATGCGCCTAGGCGGCATGGCGGCTTATGCGGCTGAGGTTCATAACCGGAGGGAACTAACAGATACGTTAACCTGGGCTGAAACAAATCGCCTGCCGGTTATTATGATAGGTGAGGGCAGCAATATCGTTTGGAGAGACGAGGGGTTTAACGGCTTGTTGCTGATAAATAAAGTTTTAGGTTACGAAGTTTTTGAAGAAGACAAAGAAAATTACTATATTACTGTCGGCGCCGGCGAACATTGGGACGATGTCGTTGAACGGACAACACTTGCCGGGGTCAGCGGCATTGAGGCCATGAGTTTAATCCCAGGCAGCGCCGGTGCCACACTAGTCCAAAATGTTGGTGCCTATGGCCAGGAAATTTCTCAGACATTGGTTAGCGTTGAAGCTTATGATCTGAAAACCGGATCATTTATTACTATTCCTAACTTGGATTGCAGCTTAGGTTATCGCACCAGCCGTTTTAAGGCGCCCGATCATGGCCGCTTCATGTTGATGGGGATGACTTTGCACCTTTCGCGTAACCAAATGTCACCGCCATTTTATCCTTCACTGGAAAAATACCTTGATGACCACAGTATTAAGACCTATGAACCGTCAGTAATCAGGTATGCCGTAATAGCTATCCGGAGCAGCCATTTACCGGACCCGAACATTAATGCCAATTGCGGGTCATTTTTTGCTAATCCGATTATTGATCGGGTCCAACTATCGGAATTACTTGATCGCTATCCGAACTTGGCTTATTGGTACCAAGACGAAGACAATATAAAAATATCGGCCGGCTGGTTAGTTGAAAACGCCGGCTTTAAAGATTTTCATAGCCAGGAAACCGGGATGGCCACTTGGCCGGCCCAAGCTATGGTACTCGTCAATGAGCATGCCCGGACAACTGCCGACCTGTTGGTTTTCCGTAAATTAATAACTGATACTGTTAAGAAAAAATTTGACATCCAGCTTGAGCAGGAGCCGGAATTACTGCCTTAGCACTACAATTTTTCGCCAGGTAATGGAAAATCCCGGCACAGCGTCTTGACGCTTTTATGAATGTTTTTCAAGTATGTTTCATTGCCGCTATGGCTGATAGCCTGGTCGATCCAATCCGCGATTTTGATCATCTCTTTTTCCTTCATGCCGCGTGTTGTAAGAGCCGGGGTTCCCAATCGGATGCCGGACGGGCTGAATGGCGGGCGCGGGTCAAATGGCACGGTATTCTTATTAACTGTAATTCCGGCTTGGCTTAGCGCTGTCTCGGCGGCAGCGCCAATGATTTTCTTATTTGTCAGATCGATCAGCAGTAAGTGGTTATCGGTTCCGCCGGTTACCAGCTGAAACCCCTTGCCGGTAAGTTCGCTGGCCAATGTCTTGGCATTTTTTACTATTTGTTGGCCGTAAATTTTAAATGACGGCAAGGAAGCCTCGCGCAAAGCAACGGCGATGGCCGCGGTTTGGTGGTTGTGCGGTCCGCCCTGCAAACCGGGGATAATGGCCCGGTCAATTAGGGTTGGCAGGTTTTCGGGAGTACGTTCAACGACCTTAAGCGGATTTGAAGGGTTGCCATTGCATAAAATCATCGCGCCCCTAGGGCCGCGCAGCGTTTTGTGAGTGGTTGTCGTAATAACGTGGGCATACCCGACTGGTGAAGGGTGCACGCCAGCTACAACTAAACCGGCGATATGGGAAATATCGGCCAGTAACCAGGCCTGGCAACTGTCGGCAATCTCTCTTAACCGTTTCCAATCGAATATTCGCGGATAAGCCGTGGCGCCGACAATAATGAGTTTCGGCTGTTCCTTGGCTGCCAACTTTTCGATTTCGGCGTAATCGAGATAGCCGTCTTTGGCAGTATGATACTGGACGGAGTGGTAGTAAGTGCCGGAAAAGTTAACTTTCAGACCGTGGGTCATATGTCCGCCATAGTACAGGTGCAAACCCATCACGGTATCCCCCGGGTTGAGCAGCGCAAAATAAACTGCCATATTGGCTGGTGAGCCCGAGTAGGGCTGCACATTGGCGTGACTAACGCCGAATAGCTTCTTGGCCCGCTCCCTGGCTAAATTCTCAACTTTATCAACTATTTCACAACCGCCGTAGTACCGTTTCCCGGGATATCCCTCGGAATATTTATCTGTTAAGCGGGAACCGAGTGCTTTCAGCACGTCAACTGAAGTATGGTTCTCGCTTGGAATCATTTCCAAGCCGTTACGCTGCCGGGCAACTTCAGCCCTGATTAAAACTTCTATTTCTTTATCATCCATAACAAGATCTCCTTTAATTCCACCGGTTATTATTGCAAGCAGTAATTATAAATAGTTAGATCATGGATATTATTGTAGCAATATCGAGCGTAAGGTCATATATTTTCCAGGTGTAAAAAACAATTATTGATAATACTTATCACACGTGGTAAGGTTTTAAGATTATGCTTACTGCAAACGAAAAAATTGGACAATTGATTTCTCAAGTACGACAAGAAAGAGGACTTACTCAAGCTGAGTTTGCCCGGCGTTTAAATACCAGCCAGTCGGCTGTTAACCGCATGGAAAGGGGCCGTCAGAACCTAAGTCTTGATACACTTGGTAGGATCAGTGATGTGCTTAATAAGCCGCTTATCAGTGTTGGGAATTCCTCAGTTAATCTTCGCGTTGAAGGCGGTTATGAACTGCATGGCACGATTGATTTGAAAACGTCGAAAAACGCAACGGTCGGTTTACTAGCCGCCAGTTTACTCAATCAGGGCACTACAAAACTGAAAAATGCTCCCCATATTGAAGAAGTTAACCGTATCGTTGAGGTGCTTGAAAGCATTGGCGTTAAAATACGCTGGCTGCCGAATAATACCCTTGAGATTAAGCCACCGGCCAAACCTAACCTGGACAATATAAATGCCGATTCAGCCCGTAAAACCCGTAGTGTTCTGATGTTTATCGGTCCACTGATGCATGTATTTAATAATTTCAAACTACCATATGCCGGTGGTTGCGAACTCGGCCGACGGTCCATACTGCCGCACCTTTATGCGCTTGAAGAAGTTGGTGTTAATATCGAGGCTAAGACCGGATACTACAACATCCATGTTAAAAAACACCTTCCTAAGCGGCCGGTGGTGTTATACGAATCGGGAGACACGACTACTGAAAACATTGTCATGGCCGCGGCCAAATTCCCGGGCGAGACAATTATAAAAATGGCCAGCGCCAACTATGCCGTCCAGGACCTCTGTTTTTTCTTGGAAAAACTCGGCGTCAAGATAGAGGGTATCGGTACAACAAGCCTGCATATTCGTGGTGTGAGTAAGATAAAGAAAAATATTACCTATGCCCCAAGCGAAGATCCGGTTGAAGCCATGACATTTATAGCCGCTGCCGTCACCACGAATTCTAAAATTTCAATCCGCCGGGTACCGATCGATTTTGTTGAATTGGAACTATTGAAACTGGAAAAGATGGGTCTGTCTTATGAACAAAGTCCGATCTATAAAGCGGAAAATTCAAAGACCGATCTGGTGGATATTACGATCCATAAGCACAATGGCAGACTCCGGGCTTCGGTAGAAAAATTATATGCTCGTCCGTTCCCCGGTCTTAACATTGATAATCTGCCTTACTTTGTGCCCATGGCTGCAGTCGCCAAAGGACGGACGCTTATCCATGACTGGGTCTATGAAGATAGGGCTCTAATGTACACTGAGATCAAGAAAATTGGCGTTGATCTGGAGTTAGCCGATCCTCACCGTGCCTTTATTAACGGACCGACGAAGTGGCGGGCTGCTGACATCGTCTGTCCCAGCGGAATCCGACCGGCGGTAATGCTGCTTATCGGTATGTTGGCGGCTAACGGAGTATCCATTTTGCGCAATGTTTATACTATTAACCGGGGCTATGAAGACTTAGCCCAACGTTTAAATTCTATCGGTGCGCATATCAGTATTTTGCATGACCTATAATAGCTAAGAGCCGTAAGTGTTATAATCTGGGAAGTGCGGGTGTCGTATAGTGGCTAGTATACAATTTTTCCAAATTTGGGACACGAGTTCGATTCTCGTCACCCGCACCACTTTAGACGCAAGGCCCCTTTTGAGGCTTTTTGTATCTGTTGGGGAGAGGTTCTAACCTTTTCCAGCTCGGCGCGTATACTTTTTGCGTTGTTTGCCACTGGTTGTAGCCACTTATAAGAGGTGATCTGCAGTTTGCCGTCCATAAGCACGGGGTTCTCTCCAATCGCTAGCAGTATGTCCTTTTTATTGCCCACGTCGCCCTCTGTAAACTTTTTACCTGCATAAGTTAGCTTTTCAAAGGTCTCGGTTACTATCTCATACCAATTCTTTACGCGGTGCATGATGTCGGCTTGTTCCTCTTGCAGCTTGCTCAATTCAGCTTTTAGCTTGGTGCTTTTAGTCTTATACTCATCATCGTTAATTAGCCCGCGTGTGGCCATGTCCAGCAGTTTATCAAGCTGCGTCTGAGTATCTGCAATAGCCCTGTTCTGCGTAGCCTGTACATTGTTGCGCTCGGTAACTTCTTGCTCGGCAAACTGGCGGAAAGCGTCCATAGCCCACTCATACATCTCAGGGTCAAGCTCGTAGCTGTCTAGTAGCTCAAGCAGTTGTGCCCACAGCTTGTTTTCGGGTACATACACGCTCTTTTGTGAGCAGCCCTTATATTTGCCAGTGCAATGGTAATAGGTGTACGCATGCACGTTGCCGTTTTTCTGTACCTTACGCTTATTTTGGGCAGTAATGCTATGGCCACAATCGGCGCAGCGTATAAAGCCGCGTAGAGCAAACTGTTTACGCGCGGCCAGCCGTGGCATACCTTTACGGCCTAACAACACCTGTACTTTGTCGTATTCCTCTGGCGTGATCATGGCGGGGTAGTCGCCCTTGTAAAACTTTTCAGGGTCATCAAGGTCATGTACCAGACCTGCATATTTTTCATTGCGGAATACGTTATATAGGTTACTTTTATTTATAGCACCACCGCCGCTCTTACGACGCTGCAGTGTCTTATAGCCCCATTCTTCAGTCATAATTTTGTGTACAGCCGCCACGCTGTACTCACCAGTTAGGTACAGGTCAAAAGCCTTGCGCATAAGGTCAAATCGCTCAGGGTCTTTAATCACTATGGCCTCGCCTCTACCAGACATCGAGTCGCGCTTATTCAGGTAGCCCTCTGGGGCTTTACCGATCAGGCCGCCCATTTGCACCTTTTTTGTCATACCACGCTTTACGTCTTTACTGAGCTTGGCAGAGAAGTATTGCGACTGGCTCATGGTCATCTGTAACATCATTATGCCCTCTGGTGTGTTCTCAAACGTAAAACCAGAGGCAAACTTGAGGTCTTTGATTTTACCTTGCCTTA
>DATKGQ010000012.1:0-29189 GCA_035510715.1 Saccharimonadales bacterium (SeqCode)
CCGCCGGTATTATCCTGTCCGGCCATCCAGGTAAAGTAGGGATCAGCATTGGTCCAGCCATCACTGGCCACACTGGCTCCGCCATTACTGCGGTACATAGCTATACTAGAAGCATTGACAGTTGGCGGAGTGGTGTCGGAGGCAGAGTACTGGATAGATATACTACTAAGAGTAGGGGTAGCAGAACCGTCAGAAGTAAACTGCAGTTGGTATTGGACATAGCGGCTCTTGTTGGGCGCGCAGGTACTGGCAATTGCGCCGCCATTGCTGATGGCGCTGCAGCTAGTCCAGGCCGGAGCATCAGACAGATTAGAGTTATTGCCGGCGCGGACTAGTACACTAACAGAAGTACCGGATGGAACAGTTGCTGAGTAGTTCAAAGTGCCATAATTCTCGGCAATGCTGGTGTCATAAATATTGGAAGTCAGGGTGCCAGTGGCGGGGTAATAAGTTTGTGTGCTGCCGAATGTAGCAAATTGATTGTTCTGGTTTTTATATTCAGCGGCAATCCAGGCAGCTGGCTCGGCAACGTTGGCAAAACGGAATTCATCGATCGCCCCTGTGAAGTAAGTACCGGACCCACAATTAGTGCCATCGTCCGCCCCTAGATAGATATAAAGTGAACCCGGCGGGCTTAATGAACCGCTGGTGCTGCCGCCCAGTTGACCATTAAGATAACCCACTAATTGACCGGTACTGCTGTTATAGCTTAGCTCAACATTATTCCATGTACCGTTTGTTACGTTACCGATGGCCGTACAGCTTAAAGACCAGGCCCTAACATAAACTTTTCCGTTTACTAGTTCGATAGCTGAATCATGGTAACCGTTGTTAACTGAATTCTGCCCCAACCATCCAAGTATTACGCCGTTATTGGAGGTCGGATTAAACCAAACGCTGGCCGTCCAGCTGGATGGCTGCGAGCCGGTACTGCCGGTAATCGTATAATCATCGCTACTGCCAGTAAATGTCTGAGCACCATCAATTTTGCCATTCGCCAGCGGAGCTGGAGTAGTCCCAGAATAAGCAATCGAGTTAAAACCATTAGTCGTTGAATCATAATAAGTTGTGCCAGAAGTTTCGCTCAAATGCTGGGCTATTTCATAGTTACTGTTCCAAACGGCGGTTTTATTTTGGGCGTCGCTAGCACTATGATTGCCATAATACATAAATAGTCCCTCAGACGTGGTATTGGTGTCAATTATTGGCATATTTACCCAGATACTGGCGGTTTTGTTAGTACTACTCCAGGATTCAATCTCATAATTAAGCAGTGTGACGCCGTCTAGTTCCGTAAAACGGATATCCTGGCCGGCTGATTGAGCTTCTAAAAAATTAAAGTTGGAGGAGTTTAATTGAATTAATACGGCAAAATTATTTAGCGTTTGCGGAGTTATGCCAAGGTTAGCTTGCGTATTATTAAATGTTACTTCATTTCGATATACCCAATCAGAGTTATACCAGCCAGTCTGCCCCGTCAGTGTTACCTGGTTAGGGGTAGAGGTAGTGACGTTGCTGGCAGCTGAGTACTGGTTAGCGGTGCTGGTGCCGAGGCCACCGCTCCAGTTGCTTTGTATCCAGCTGCTAAAGGCAAAGACATTATGGGTAATACCGCCAATAATTATCAGTACTACGGCCAGGCCGGCCAATGAGACGATGGCAACATGAACCTGCTTGTGAAAACGGAAGTTGTGCCAGCGGCGGTAGCCGTTAGAGTGCTGGCTTAAGTATTCATGAGGGTGTAGGGCAATACGAGCATAGATACTACCAACCCATTTAGTAAGATTACTTTTTTTGTCTCTCAACCGGTTTTTCATTTTTAACCGTTATTATTCTAATGTTTAAATCCATTATTAGTATACCAAGTTAATCAATCTTGGCAAACAGATGTCATAGAAAGTACTATAATATTTAAGACATGGCAACTAAACCTATAAGATCTAATGAAAAAGCCAGCATACCTTACGATTTCCGTAAACCGACATTAGCTAGAACAAAAAGCCGATATTGGAACCAGGACGATCACCGTTTCTTCACACCAAAAGTATACGGTGCTGGATGGACTATTAACTTTTACTGGTTATGCCATCCAAGGCGTTATTTTCGAGATCGTCACTAAAAAATTACTTGTTTCGCTTCATCCAGTCGTGAGCAAAAACTTCCGGTACTGGCTTTTTTAGGCAATCGACTATTTTTTGAGCGATATATTCAGCGCTATCAGCTTTTGGTGGTTGATAGCCATTGTCATCTCTAGACCAATCACCGCCATTATTCTCACGAATAGTATTTTCTTCAAAGTTTGTCTGAGTAATATATGGATAGACAACACTTACGTTTATATTAAACGACTTAAGTTCTTCGCGAGCTGTCAAACTAAGATGCGCTAAAGCAGCTTTGATGGCCGCATAGGCCCCCATTCCTGGTAATTGCATCAATGCCGTACCAGAACTGATATTAATAATCGATCCCTGGCGTTGGTGTTTCATTATAGGGATGACTTGTTGCATGGCAATTAGTGGGCCGGTAAAGTCTAGGTCAAAAATGTGTTGCAGATCAGTTAAGTTGGTATTTTCAACCAGAGCGTCATAGCCCTGGCCGGCATTATTTATCAGGACATCAATGCGGCCGTAATGTTTGCCAACGTCAGCAATCATTTTAGTGATAGCTAACTTATTGGTCATATCCGTCGGATATATGTAAGAGCCCTTTAGATGTTTAGCTAGTTGCATCAGTTTGTCTTCAGAACGGGCGACTAGGGCGACTTTGGCTCCAAGTTCTGTAAGCTTCGTAGCAGTTGCTAAACCAATACCGCTGGAAGCGCCCGTTACAATTATTGCTTTACCTTTTAAAATCATAATATGTATTATCCTACATTAATTTTCTTGTTCAAGTTTAGGAAATTTAATTTTAATAGCCTTAGGGCATCTTGGTTATGTTATAATTTGGTTAGATTATCTAATAACTATGGGGGCGGGCATGGATGACGATCAAAACTATCAAGCATCAGATAATACACAAGATAGTCCACAACCAACAACTAACGATGGGGACGCTAACTTAGATAGTATTAAAACAAAAGCCATCGAGGCATTGACGCCGATTATTGATAGTCTTGACAATATGGATCCCGAACGTAAGTTTGATATCTGTTTAACTGCTTTGCGCTATACCGACAATCATCATCTGGCCGAGTCGGCGCTTAATGCTGCCATGGCTATCCAAGAAAAGGGAACCAAAGCCGAAGCCTTAGTTGAGTTAATTAATGAGATAAATTATCTGGAAAATGCTTGATTAAGCGACATGCTGTAAACGGTATTTTTCAAGCGCATTTGAAAAGTTTTTCCAAGAGCTCACACTTAAAGTTCCATCGTCTGTAATATTATAATCAGTTTTCTTTAAACCTAAGAAGAATAGTAATCGGCGCATCAATTGATTTGCTTCAGTTTGTGTATGTGTAACTGACCGGATGGAGCTGAAGATACCAGATAGTGCGCCTTCAAATGCTGACTGATTTTCCGGATTAACACGTGAGAAATCAGCAATTATATCCATCAGCTGTTCAATTGTATTATTACGGATCGTTCCGTTTGTCGCCTCGTCGGTAAATTTATCTCCGTATGCTGGGTCACCTGAAAAAATTTCATGTATGAAACGACGCGGTGAACTATCTGTTCTTGTATGAAGCGTACCAGTAACTTCAAGGTTGGGGAGCGTACCATTACCCCTAACCATTGTCATCTTTTCACCCAATATCATGTCTTCGCCGGTTTCCATGACATCATAACCGCCAATTTGGGCATAGGCTTCAGCCGAGTATCCCGTATTCCATCCACCGGTAACAAACCTATTCCAGGTATAATTCCAGCTTGGGCTGGTTGGGTCCCTGAATTTTTTATTCCGGGCTAGGACTACAAAGAAATCCCAGATTCTTCTTCGCAAAAATAGATAGTCGTTATCTTTTAGATATTCAGGACTACGATCCTGGACACCACCTGCGGCATCAAGATAAGGATGCTCATCTAAGGTATTGATCAAATTAACTACGGTGTAGGGGTCAACATGCGTAAGATCAGCATCTTCAGATTCTATATAGAGCGGCTGGGCTTGATTAGTCCTTTGCTGGTTACGGATCATGACCGCATCAGTAAGCAACTTACGGGCATAACCAACATTGTTAAATGGCGGATCTAGTTCTACATCATAAAAGTTAATATTTGGCTTTAAACCATTATTTTTATCTTGGTAGTCTTTAATAAATTCTTTGATTACTGCTATAGAATTATCTGGTTCCGTACCAGTCTTGCGATTAACTAATATGTTAATCTCATAGCTGTTAAGAGCAAGTGGAGCGCCGTGTCTATCGGTTTGTTTAGCGTATTCCTCGAGAGTATGATATAAGATTTTTCCCTCCATCCAAGCCGGTATATTAACACTTATACGAGTTTCGTCAGTCATTGGCGCGAAAGTTTCAGCAACCTTTTGAGCAAGTTGAAAATGAGCCGGATTATCCTTATCTTGTTCTTCGAGATATCTTTGTATAGTCTCACGTTCTCTGGCTACATCACGCACAACTGGAGAACCATCTGCTTCTACCCATTTTACAGAGCCGTCCGGCTGGATTTCACGCTGACGTTCCATTAATCGATCGGGGTCTTTTTTAATCCAATCCTGCAGTTCAGCCAAACTTCTGCCGCCATAATAGGATGGCATTACATTAGGATTTGTTAAGTTTAACCTAGACCTGATATCCTCCATGCCACGTCGGCCATATACGGGAATCGCCGGAGCAATTTCAATCGGCAAGGACGACGCAACAGCCGGTGCTTCAATATGTGTAATTACATGTTCGCCTTGACTATGTATAACTGTGTGAAGCGTTTCAGTGATAATTTTAGGGTGGTTTCCGCCGACAAGTGTTCCAAGCATCCTAATGCCAGTTGATCCATTGGAATCCTTGCCCATAATTTGTACTACTTCGGCATAACCGCCAATAAATACGGCGTGGCCATTCTGATTTTCAAACACACTTCTAAGCGCCGCGTTATGAGCATCAATAATCACATTGCCATCAGCATTGAAATGAAGCATGATGACATGATTTTGCGTATTTTCATCTAGTGAGACAGCCAATCCCAGCTTGCCCTCATGAAGTAACTGCAGGTAATTAGCTGATTGATTACCTTCATAAGAACCTCCGGTCGTCATATGGGATACATTCAGAACAAAATTACCATGGGCATCAATACCGGAATAATTTTCGCCACCCCACCATGTAGCAAGCTCATTTTTATCCGAATAAGGGGTGTTGTTGTTATACCACAATTGCCGGTGAACTGTTGTAAATTCACCCTGATGCGATTGGATATAGTTTCCTGTAGAAACATGAGCTGTCTCAGTTACGGAATGCGAGGAGGCATAAACTTCGTTTGTTAAATGCAGTCCAAAACCCTGCCGCTCCAGCAACTGAGTCGTGGCAGCATTCAAATGTCCGTTTTGATCAAAGCCGATATGGCCAGCGATCACCTTATTGTCTAGGCCTATCAGCTCGAGGGCTCCGGTAGCAGTATGTGCGACATGATAGCCGGGCGGGAGATCAAGCGCATTTTGGCCAAACTTAAAAGCACTATTGCCATAATTAGCATTTGGATGAAGCCCTGGTTTTAACTCAGTTGAGTGGAATAGAGCCGCAAGTTCCGTTTGTCGATTTTGACCTGGTTGTTGATGGTCAAATATACCCTGGATGGAATGGTCAAAGGCAGCATGAAGTTCTTGGCTGGCCGATCCAAGCACAATCCCAACCGTCGCACCGATTGCGGTTGCGGCCAGGATACGATTGCGCCGGATATTAGCAAATGCCCGGTCTTTCTCGGCTATATCAGTTTCTATCATTTCGACCAGACTCTGTTGGTGTTGTTCAATAATATCGCCGATATTACCCCGTTTAATTCCTAACTCAGTTAATGTTGAATCGTCGCTATTATCAATAAAATTCTGTAAAGCATCCCTGGCATTGGCTAGGGCAATGTCCAGTTCTGTTCTACTTTGTTCAATACTGAGCTTGCTGCTATAACTAATCAGATCATAGCCAATCTTATCCGAATCTGACAGATATATCCGGGTCTGGGCTTCTGTAACCGCGTCCAGTAGTCTGGAATAACTGTCATTATTGGTAACTTGGCCCTGCTCGGGCAGAGCCGAATTAATCTGATCCAGTAAAACACTGGATTCAACTGTCGCATAGCGGGTTGTTTCCATCTTTTGCCGGCGGCTGTTTTGATCGGTAATAATTGTGCTGCCTTCGGCCATTTGGCGGGAATGTAAACGTCGCTCTTGCTTAACCCGCTGCGACTCGCGTAAGCCACCAACCAAACCTGTCCCAACTCCTAATCCGATTGTAGCTCCGGCGGCGACAACGAGCTTGCGGGAGGTAAATTTTGAGCCCGCCATTAAAACCGCCACACCTAAACCAAGCGTTGTTTCGTTTACTGCTGAGCCCAAACGGGTTTTATATAGTCTATCAACTACTCGATCGGTTATTTCTCGGCTGGCTTCGGTACGGACTCCGGATCTGGCCTCGCCAACACTAAAATTAAGTGCCGCATCGATTGTTGCCAGTCCGATGCCATGCTCAAAAGCAGCCTTGGCATTTAGGGCAACATCAATGATATTGTCGGCATACAATAAGCCTCTATTCCGGTCTTGGGCATGTTGCCTGCGTCCATACTGATCAACAATTCTGGTTTTTTCTTCAACTAGGGCATCGTAACTTAATTCGCCAGCCGCAAACTTAGTTATTGCAGTCCGCAGGCTATCGGCATAATCTCCTTCAGCAGCTTGTTTTTTTTCGCCTTGGTGTAACAAGCCTTCGCCTTCCGTTACAAATCTTTTTAGAATGGCTGCCATTTCGCGGTCATGATCGGCTTTTATTCCGCCAACCAAAGCAAGAACATTTTTTTCAGTGACTATTTTTTGCTCGCCCCTAAAGAAATTTCTTTGGCGCAGATAATCATGGGCAATATTGCCGTACCAGATCTTCTTAATTAAACCCGTGAAACCCCTTTTTATAGTCTCTTGCCGGATAGTTTCGTCACTATAGTCAAGGCTTTCGGAATGAACCCTTTTGGTAATATCAACTTGGGCGACGTTAAGTGAATGCTGTAGTTCTTCGGGGTTTGGCGGCTTGTGGTATTCTGGTTCACGCGGTACGTTTACCACGACATCCGGCGCTAGCTCTGGCCCTTTCTCGACTACCTTGCTTTCGACAGCTTGTTCGGGCGCGGCGGCAGAAGGTTCAATGTGGGTTTCAGAAGCACTCTCAATTGGTGGTTCTGTGGAGTGAGTCTTTATTGCAGGCACAATAATAGTGTCTACTAGTTCCCTGGTACGAGCAGGGGAAGCACTATACCCAGCCCGATTCCCAACAGGCGTTTCAAACGCCGGTTCTTCTTCAGCTGAATTCTCGGCTCTTATCGCTTCCCGGGTTCTATGTACTAATTCAGCATTTCCTAATCTGTTTTGTTCTGATAATGCTAGGGAATACGGATCAGCTGATTCCGGAAGCAAGGCAACTGGTGCGTCAGTTTGATTTTGCAGCTCAGCTATTAATGTCTCTGCCATATCCAGACTCGGTAATTAGGCTTGGTCTCCCAGGTACAGACCCCTAAATTCTTTCATGGCTTGGGCAGTAATTTCAACGGTGTTTGGAATTTTTTCAGCCATAAAATTTTGAATCTTATTTATGTCCGGCGGTTGTTCGTCAATGATTTTCTCTAGTTCTAATTTTTGCTCATCTGTTAAAGATTCAATCAACCGACGATTTAATAATTGCGTAAAGCGACCACTTAAGTCATCCACGAGTTGTGAATGTACTTCTGGTTTAAGCTCCGGCAATCCTTTATCATTCAAAAGTTGCTCAATATATTTGGTCAGATTATCCATATTTTTTTATTTTCTTTGTTAATATGTTTATGCTAAAAATTATACTCATAAGAGATTCCGAATACAATACCACCAATTAGTTAATAATCAATTAAAAAGTTATTATAGTATATGAATCATATTTTAACAAGTTTTTATTTTCTATAACATCTGTTAGTTGTGTTGAACCAAGTCTTTTAAAAAGACATCTTATGATTGTTTCGTAATTAAGTTTGAATCCTTTAAAATATTTAACTATGGCAGTAATTCCTGCGAATAAAAATGAACCCCATTTTACAGCCTCCGAAAGTGTCCGTGATGTTGTTATTGGCATGTCCGACGGATTGACCGTTCCTTTCGCGCTAGCAGCTGGTTTGACAGGGGCAATTGCTGCATCGCATTTAATTGTCATCGCTGGGTTAGCTGAAATTGCTGCCGGCTCAATATCAATGGGATTGGGTGGCTATTTAGCGGCCAAGGGTGACGTCGAGCATTATAAGCAAGAACGAAAAAATGAAGAGTGGGAAGTGACAGAAATCCCCGATCGCGAAGCCGAGGAAGTCAGGGAGATATTTGAAGTTTACGGACTGACGGCCAAACAAATTGAGCCAATTCTTAAAAACTTCCGAGCCAACCCGAAACTTTGGGTTGATTTCATGATGACCAATGAACTTGGCCTAGAAGAGCCAGATCCGAAACGGGTCCGTTACAGCGCTTTAACAATTGCTATAGCTTACATTACTGGTGGTATTGTGCCGCTTTTACCATACTTTTTCGTCCATAACTCCCGCCACGCTCTGATTCCATCAGTTATAGTGACTCTAATTGCGTTATTCTTGTTTGGTTTCTTTAAGGCCCGAATTGCCGGTAGCAATGCTATTAAAAGTGCCTTGCAGACCGTTTTTATCGGCGGTATTGCTGCTGGCGCAGCTTTTATATTAGCCCGCTTAATTGCTTAAAAGTTGATCAAAATAATTATTCAGCGTCGCGTCGCAAAAACAGGGCCCAGGCCACTATCCAAGCTACAATTAGATAGCCCATGAATACCATTACGGCATGGATTGCAGACAGCCGGCTGTTAAAATCTCTACCCGATCCAATGACCTGATGCAAGGCCGAAAATGGCAAGTAAACCACATTATTATTGAGTAATTGCTGAAGTATCCCCTCAACAACTGTTGGGACTATAAACAGCGTAATAATGGCGCCAACCTGATTTCGGATTAAGGCCGCTATGACTAAGCCGGCCATGGCATAACCCCAACCAAAGAATAGGCAGCGCCACAACAGACTCCAATAATGAATCGTTTGCGGCACTAAATGTAAGTGATGGATATGGATTCCTAGTGCGGCTATTAGTGGTGAATAGGTTGCGAAAAACAGGGTGAAGATTATCGACAAACCAGTTATTACCAAGATTTTAGCGAGCATTACTTTGTTACGGTTATTCGATAGGGTTAATGAATATATTATGGTGTTGTAACGGTATTCATGCGTCATTTGCAGCACTGCTATTAATGCCACAAATATGGAAACACCACTTATGGCGATCGTAATATCTCCGGACAGGGCAGTCGGACTAAGCAAATCTACCCGATGCAGATGCCAACCGGAAATATAGAATGACAAAAAACTTATCAATAAAAAGACAAAACCCAAAAGATAATAGGTTGATCTTACGGTCAGTAGTTTTTTAAGTTCAGTTCTAAAAGCAGTTATCATAATTTACTTTCAGCTTGTTCGTGAGCCTTAAATTCTTCAGCGCTTTCAGTTAATTCTAAAAATACGTCCTCCAATGAAGCATGTCGGTTTGACAATTCTAATACCGGGATGCCGGCGCTAAATGCCAGCTTACCAATCTCATCGGTTTTGGCGCCAGATACTTCCAGTCCATCTTCAACAGATTTTATAATATAAGATTTTCCAGTCAGGATTTTTTGCAGTTTAGGCATCTCAGCGCTACGGACATAAACACTGGACTTAGCATTACTGGCAACTAGTTTTTTTATTGATGTACTGGCTATCATCTTACCCTTGCCAATAACAATCACGTTATCGGCTAACTGCGACATTTCCGCCAGCAAATGACTAGACACAAAAACCGTGTTACCTTTGTCGGCATAGCTCTTGAGAAACTCTCTTAACCAGACAATCCCTTCCGGATCCAAGCCGTTAGCTGGTTCGTCAAGCAGCAAATACTTTGGTTGAGCTAGAATAGCCGCGGCAATGCCCAGCCGTTGGCTCATGCCTAAGCTAAAATTACCGGGAGATTTTTTGGCGACATGCTTCAACCCGACTAAATCTAGCGCTGTATCAACCCTCGATAGCGGAATACCGCCGGCTATAGCTAAAATCTTAAGATGATTCCGGGGCGTGCGGGTGGGATGGAAGGCTTTTGCCTCAAGCAATATACCAACAACTTTGGATGGCTGAGAGTACTCATGTAGTCGCTTACCATCAAATTTCGTCGATCCGCCGCCATTTGCCAACTCTAACATTAGGCGCATGGTGGTTGACTTGCCGGCACCGTTTGGACCAAGAAAACCAGTAACCTTACCGTCTTCAACCTCAAATGAAATATCATCAACGGCGACTGTTTCTTTAAAGTGCTTGGACAGGTGAGAGGCTTTAATCATGCAATGGTAACTATAATACACTGCCAGGCAGTCTGTCTCATAATGTACAAATCAAATTTCTTCAACTATTAGCCAGGTTAGTTAACTTAAATTTCTGAATTACTGTCAACGCCAATGGCCTGGCTAACATGACTAAAGCCGTCACGGTGCAGCAATTCAACTAAATCATGATTAATTTTACCAATTAGCTGAGGTCCTTCATAAATCATGCCAGTTATGAGCTCAACAAGACTGGCGCCTAGCTTAATTTTGGTATAAGCATCTTCGGCTGAAAAAATTCCACCTACTCCGATAATAGTGAAGCGCCGGTGGTACTTATGGTAAGTTTTACTGATAAGATTATTGCTTAGTTCCCAAGTTGGTTTACCACTTAAATTACCCTTAATACTGACCGGCAGGGGATCCATCAGTTTGGTTTGGCCACGATCTTTGGAAAGGTTACTAATGGTTACTCCGGTGATTTTATGCTTGGCTACGACTGCCAACAATTTATCGAATTCCCCCCATGGTAAATCGCAGGGCATTTTGACAAACAGCGGTTTGGTAATTTTCAGTTTATCAACCTGGGTAAGAAGATTATCCAGTCGTCCGGGTGTTGTAAACGGTTCGCCGCCATAAGTATTTGGGCATGAAATATTAAGAGTTATCAGATTACCAACCGCAGCAGCCTGGATAACCTTTAAACTGCCGACGTAATCGGTAATTGCTTCCTTATCGCTAGTGACTTCCGGAATGTTGGTTCTGGCTACTGAAATATTAAGAGGGAAGTTTCTAAAGGTATCGGCCGGGTACTGTTTTAAACGTTGAACGATATTTTCTACTCCTTCGTTAGCCAGGCCGGCATAGACCACTATTGATTGGGTATTGGGTAAGCGGTGGAACCAGGGGCGCGGGTTCCCGCTGCAGGGTTGAAAGGTTAGTGATCCGCCTTCCATAAAACCGAATCCTATTGAACTTAGTAACAATGGAATTTCAAAATTCTTATCAAAACCGGCCGATAACCCAACCGGATTTCTGAAAATAACACCGTGAATCTTCTGTCTCAGGACTGCCGGATTGTCATAGGCCCAGGCACCATGTAAGAGATGCCGGATAGCTTCTATCCGCTGCAATTTCGATCCGAGAGATAATGTATGCTGATGCACAGGATCGGGTTTATATTTAAATAGCAGCGGTTTTGCCAGCCGGCGATACGTTTTATCAGTAACGGCGTAAACTAACTTATTCATACAATAAAACTATAGCGCGATTTTGTTAATAACTCTACCGTAAAGACCTAAATTACAGCTTGAGAATCACTAAAATCACGCTTTCGAGTCAGATAGACTATATAACAGGCAACACCGACAACTAATAACATCGTACCGGCTATATTCAGGGCAATTGTCAGACCATTGCCAAAAGCATTATCAGCCGCTTGGGAGACTTGATTAATTAGTTGTGCGTGGGTAGCCAGCACGGCGGGCGAGACACTTACCCCCTTGGGGGTATTACCGCCATGTGTGATTGCATAGATAACAAAAGATTGGAAATTAGCCGGCAGATGCAAAGCTCTTAATTGACCCAACAATTGGTTCGACAACTGACCATTAACAATTGAACCCAGTACAGCGACCCCAAAAACACCACCTAATTCTCGGAAAGAATTAACTGTCGAAGCTGCCATGCCCGAGCGTTCGGGGGGAACAATGTTTAACACTGATGACGTCATTGTGACTAGGCTGATACCAAAACCAAAACCAGATATGGCCAGTGCCCAGGCTAACGTATTACTGCTGACGGTCGGAGATAAAATACTGTTAATTATAAAAATGCCCGCACCCGAGATTAAACAGCCGGCAATTGTTAGCATGATTGTTTGGTGATTAATATACCAACGACCGGCCAGGATTGCTCCGGCAACAATTGAAGCAGCCATCGCAATAAATGACAATGCAATCTGATAACCAGAGAAATTAGATATCAACTGTAAATAAAGAGCGACGAAAAAGAAAACTGCAAAAATACCGAAGTTAGTCACAAAAGCCACAATGTTAGCCACACTAAACTGGGTTTTCCTGAAAAACTGCAGCGGCAGTACTGGGTTGTCTTTGCGGCGTTCAAAATATATAAAGGCCACGCTAGTTACAAACGATAAAACAAACAACAACACTATCCACCACGTCGAGTAACCGTTATTCTCACCACTTATAACAGCAAAGATCAGTTCACTTAACGCCATTGCTCCCAGCACTAAGCCGGTAATATCGAGTTTCTGGCCTGTTGAGCTGGAGCTTTCCGGCAGTACAAGTAGCCCAGCGATAAAGGCCAGAACACCGAAGATGGCACTGAAGGCGAAAACACCCCGCCAGTTAGTAAAGCCAATAATAATACCGCCGATAATCGGACCGAAGGCCAGGGCTATACCGGAGACTGCTGCCCAAACCCCTAAAGCTCTTGATCTTTTAGCTTTATCCGGGTAAAGGTGCCTAATCATCGACAAAGTTCCTGGCTCTGAAGCGGCAGCGCCGATACCCATGATCACTCGCCCGGCAATTAGCATTCCGATTGAGTTTGATAACATCGCAACCAATGAACCGGTCACAAATAAAGCAACACCCGCTAATAGGACTTTTTTACGGCCCAAGATATCACCCAACGTCCCTCCGGTAAGCATAAGGACCGCAAAGACCAACATGTAGGCATTGACTATCCATTGTAAATCTTGGACGCCAGCGCTTAGATTTGTCTGGATATTAGACAGAACTACACTTACAACTGTGTTGTCAAGAAATGTCAGGAATAAAATAGTACAGATGATTATTAACGAACGGCGCCCAGTAGTTAACCGTTTGATCATCGTATTAATTTAACTAACTAATAACTTTTACAAACGGCTGGTTTACTGCCAGACAGACTAATTAGGCCACAAAGTGTCGAGTCACTTACTTTCCATGAGTTATTGATAAATAAAGCCTGGCCGTTTTGCTCGTTAAGTACCGGTTGGCCGTTAAGATTGATCGTATATACAACATTGGCTGTTTTATTATTTGTAAGGTTAATGCTATTAAAAGAAGCGCTTGATTTTTGTGAAGCTAGGGCAGTAAATTCGCCTTGAATGACCTGCGCGAATTGGCTGCCGTTCTGCAGTAAATTCTCTCTGCCTTGAAGTGAAGTCGAGTATGCAAAGAAATTTTTCCAGTTAGTTTCGATCTGCTGAATAGCCACATTGGTCTGAGCATAGGTAAGTGGAGCGTTGTTATTTGTTGTTTTATTGTTGTGTCTGGCAACTAGAACTATTACCAGCACTACAACTACTATAATTACTAGGCCTAGAATACTTAATATTAGAGATTTTCGCTTTGCCATAATTACTCCTTACATAAGTTCTTAACTTAATGTCTTCTGAAAAAAATTATAGCATATTAAAAACCTTTCTAAGAAATTGCCAATCGTTAAATTAATTAAGACCGTAAAAGAAGATTTCTGGGGATTATGGGCGAAAACAGATTAACGTTTGCTTGATTAAGTCTCAGCCCTTAATATAGTGTTATGCCAAAATTTAAATCTGATCTTAAATTCATCAAAACTGCTTTTAATGGTGGAGTAAAATAATGAAACGGTTTGCTAATTTTATTGTTAAGAATCGCTGGTGGGTTATAGTCATCTGGCTGGTCATAGCGACCATTGCTATCGCTTTATCGCCAAGTATTAGCAGCGTTGAAAGTAATAATCAGACCGGTTTTATACCCAGCAGTTATGAATCATTAAAGGCTTATAACATTGCCAAACAGTTGTCTCCGACAAGTCAAGATGCCATTGATCTGATAGTTTTTAAAGATAAGTCTAATAAGGCTCTAAGTCTAACTGATATTCAGAGCATTGAGGCTGCGGTGAATACGCTCTCGGCTCTCCACATAACACACGTCGTGTCGATCACCACGAGCCTTCAACAATTGTCGCCCAATCACCAGGTAATGTTAGGCCAAGTCGTTTATGCCGGTAGTCCGGCCGATAAGACAACCTTTGACACAGTTAAAACGGTTCGAAACGACCTAAATTCACAATTTACAGATACTAACCTTACCGCTACTACGACCGGCCAGGAATCAATTTACTATGACACCCAAAATCAATTCCAAAGAACATTGGAAATTGTCAGTTTTGGTACATTATTATTGGTTTTCCTATTACCAACGTTAATCTTTAAAAGTCCGTTTGCCGGCCTGCTGCCACTGGCCGCGGTCGGCGTAGCCTATCTAATGGCAAATTCGTTCATTGCTGATGCAGCCACCTGGTTTAACTTTAAAGTTAATCAACAGATTAGTGTCATCTTTATTGTTGTTCTGTTTGGTATCGGCACTGATTACATGCTATTCCTGTTATTCCGTTACCGTGAACGCTTGCGCAGCGGCGATCATAGCCGGGCAGCGGTAGCTTATGCCTTAAGGCGAGCCGGACTAGTAATTTTATCGGCTGCCTTAGTAGTGTTGGCGTCATTTTCGGCACTTTTCTTTGCTAAATTTGGCATTTTCTCATCCTTGGCCCCATCTTTAGTTATCTGTGTCGCCGTAATGATGCTGGCGGCTTTAACTCTAATCCCAGCTTTAGTTGCTGTTATTCAGGAAAGGATTTTTTGGCCGAGTAAGGCCTGGATGAGTAAGCCTTTAAATCCAACGTTATCTAAAAAAATTGGCGGTGCAATCGCCAAACATCCCGCCTATATAGCCGGCCTAGTGGTTATGGTGTTAGCAATTTTGGGCGCGATTACCTTAGGATATAGATCAGACTTTAGTACTTTCAGCCAACCCCCCAAGGGCACAGAATCAGCTACCGGCTATAACCAAATAGCCAGCGCCTTACCAACCGGCGTGCTTTACCCGACGCAAGTTTACGTTACCAGTAACCAGCAACTTACTTCAGCACAACTTTACCCGTTAGAGCTGCGTTTATCCAAAGCTTCCGGCGTAGCCAATATTATGCCAGCCGAGATGTCGCCTAACGGCAAAATAGCTGAAGTCTCGGTAATACTAAAAAATGACCCGACTAGTCCGGCGTCGATCGCTGCCGTAGCTGGGCCGATTCACCAAGCTGCCCACGCCGTGCCAATTGCCAATGCCCATATCTACGTCGGCGGTATGACCGCCATAATTGTCGATATGAGGGCTGTAACATATCGCGATATTAAAGTAATTTTCCCGATTGCGGCGGTTTTTATCTTTATTATTCTGTCGATTTTGCTACGTAGTTTAGTGGCACCGGTCTTTTTGCTGCTATGTGTCGGCTTGGGATATATTGCCACCCTAGGAACAACTACTCTTATTTTTCAGCGGCTGGGCAGCGCTCCCGGCATAATTTTCTTCATCCCGATAATAATGTACATATTCGTTGTCGCTATTGGCACAGATTATAACATCTTGACTATGACTCGTTTAAGGGAAGAGGTTAAGCAGGGATTAAACCCGCGTCAAGCTGCTGATTTAACCGTTGAGCACAGTAGTGCCACGGTAATATCGGCCGGACTTATCTTGGCGGCCACTTTTAGTTCGATGTTATTAGCCGGTGTTGGTGCTATTTCGCAGATGGGTGCGGCGGTCGCAATTGGCGTTGCATTATCAGCCTTTATAATTGCACCGTTATTACTACCGAGTATTTCAGCTGTAATTGGTCATGCGATTTGGTGGCCTAGTCATCGCCCACAAAAAAAGAAGAAGACTAATCTTTCTTAATAGTTGAGGCTATTCACTGGCCAAATCGCGCTGATTAAAGCCAGTAATACCAATCACTCCAAGAACTAAAGCAATTCCAATCATAATGATATTGACTGACCAATTTGGTGAAGAAGCCGGCGCAAAAACCATGTGATTCAATATCGAAGTATCCAGTATCCAGTGGTTGATATTTATGCCCGAGCTTAACATATCAATCATGAATGACCAGGCAATAAGGCCGTATGCCAGAAAGCTAGTAAAACGTGGGTGAATACCAAACGCAAAAATACCAACACCCAGAATAAACAAGACCGGCACTGCCGTATTAGCTGCAGCCTGCATTAATGAGCTAAATGACACGCCGAGATTTTGGTTAATTGTGCTCAACCAGACTGCAGCACCGGCAATAAAACTACCTAGAACAATAACCCCCAGGATTAGGCCGAGCCTTCCTAATAACCAGCGCAATCGGCTTACTGGGCGGACCAGTAGGTTATCTAGATATCCCTCTGCTTCTTCACTTCGGACAGCGTTGGCGCTACTAGCCGCATAGCACATCATCACGGTCATTTGCAGCAGAAAAACAATTCCTAAAAAGGCCAGCGCTCCGGCTAGATGGCCCTGGTGAGCTAGTTTATTTATAAGATGTTTGGCGGTCGTTGATTGGTCGAAAGTTTGGGCCATTGACTTAGTTAGTGAGCCATAAATTATTGACATGGCGCCAATTGCTGCTAGCCAGCTCAAGCTAGTTATGCGAGTCAAACGAACGACTACACCGATCGCTGAATTTAGTAATCGGTTATGTGGTTTAGCACTATCTTTATCAGCAAAAGTACTGCCCCCCAAATCCCGTCTACCGGCATAGAATACTGTCAATACTGCCAGTATTAAGCCAAAACCAAAGACTAGTAACAACCAGACCGGGTGACTGTTAGACAATGGTTGGGTCTTTTCAATCCAACCTAACGGTGTAAACCATAATACCCAATGGGCGCTAGTGACATCACCAATGGCTTTTAATATATAACTAACTCCAAAAATGGCCGTTGACACACCAGCGGCCCGGCTACGTGTTGGCATAAGTTGGCTAGCTAGCGCTCCAACCATCATAAATACGAAGACACCGCCGATTACTGCCAGTGCTAAAAATAAAGCCGAATTAACTGTGATACCGACTTCATGATATTTACCGACCAGACTAAATAGGGCCGCCATAACAATATAGAAAACTATCAGACTAGAACATAAGCCAGCTAGGGTATTTACGGCCGCCCGCCGGGCTGTTGTCTGGCCGGCTAGAAGCAACTCGCTGCGCCCAGCATCTTCTTCTCCCCGGAACATTTTAGTGGCCAATAGAAAAGCCCAAATAGAGCCAATAATAACCATAATAGCCAGGGTATTCCAGGCAACATAACCAGCAACTGTGCTGGCTTGATGAATTGGTCCAAGTATTACTTTGATACCAACGTTATTGCTGAACGTAGCAGCCATTTTTTGTCGATCTAAAAGCGTAGGGTAGGCTTTAACATAGCCAATTGCTTTAGCTGCTACAAATATTCCGAACACTAGTGCCCACAATGCGGCACTGCGAAAAGTCCGTCGAGCCACAAACCTACTAATTACCGTTTGGGGTGAATGATATCTTTTAAGAGGTATTTTTACACTAACAATTTCACTATTACTCATTTTTGATGGCCTGATTACGAATATCCTCATCACCATACAACGACAAGAATAATTCTTCTAATGAGGGCTCTCGGCTAAGCAGTGTTTTGGGGTGAGCTTTTATAATTTCACCCAGTAAGGGCTCGATTGAACCGCGAATTTGGCATGTTAGTTGATGACCGGTAACCTTAACATTGCTTACGCCCTCCAAGTGGCCAATATGGGGCGGGGTAGCATCAAATGTCGCTTCGATTGATATTGCAGATAAATGTCGCATTTGAGCCAGCGTACCGAGCTCAACTAGTTTACCGGAACGCAGTATGCCGACTCTATCACAGAGAGCTTCAACTTCTTCTAAGACGTGAGATGACAAGAATAGGGTTTGCCCATTGTTTTTAGCTTCCAGAGCTGTCTCTTTAAAGGCTTGTTCCATAATCGGGTCCAGGCCACTAGTCGGCTCATCCATTATCAGCAATTCTGCCCGGGTAGAGAAAGCTGCAATGATATTTATTTTTTGACGATTGCCCTTTGAGTAGGTGCGGATTTTTTTAGATGAGTCAAATTTAAATCTTTTAATCAACTGTTTTTGGTATTTTGGATCGATCATTCCATGAATCTTACCCAGCAAGTGCAATGTTTCGGCACCGGTTAGAGATGGCCAAAAAGTTGCTTCTCCTGGTACGTAAGCCAAATGCCGATGGGCTTTCACCTTATCGGTTTGAGTATTAATGCCAAATATTTCGGCGCTGCCGTTAGTCGGTTTAATAAGACCCAGCAAGGCCCTGATAGTAGTTGTCTTACCGGCGCCATTTGGGCCCAGATAACCAAGTATTTCACCCTGATAAACATCCAGATTAAGCGGTGCTAAGGCAATTAACGATCTATAGTGTTTACTTAAACCTTTTGTGTGAATAGCGATATTCATGCCGGTTCCTTATTTTTACATAAACTCTTTACTTATAGTCTCAATAATTAATAAATTTCACAACCCACTAAAGTTAAACTGACTAATCTTTAAAAATAAATTGCTCGTGTTATCATTTAACGGTAACTTTAGCTATAAAATGAGCAAATTATTTATATGAATAGCCATGGAATTAAAAAGTGGTTACCGCTTGTCGTGCTGGCGCTAGCACTATTTATTATCGTTCTAGACAGTACTATTATCAGTGTCTCTATTAAGGCTATTATCGAGTCTCTGCATTCCAACCTTAGGGCCATTCAATGGGTAATTACCGGCTACTCGCTAACCTTAGCAGCCTTTCTTATTACCGGCGGTAGGTTAGGAGATATATTCGGCCGGCGGCGAATGTTTAGAATCGGTGCAGTTATTTTTGCAATTGGCTCGCTAATAGCCTCTCAGGCTCATTCCGCGCCAATGTTACTATTAAGCGTTTCGCTAGTAGAGGGTTTCGGAGCGGCAATGATGATGCCCTCAACTACCTCCTTATTAGTCTCTACCTATCACGGCAAGGATCGGGCAATTGGTTTTGGTGTTTGGGGTGCAATTGCTGGTGCCGCAGCCACTATTGGTCCAATTGTCGGTGGATACTTAACTTCTACATACAGTTGGCGCTGGAACTATCTGATTAATCCTATAGTTGCTTTAATATTGCTTCTCGGCTCTAAAGTAATTAGGGAGTCTCGCGATCCGCATCCCCATAAACCAGATTTTAGGAGCATATTATTATCGGCTCTGGGCCTGGCCAGTTTGGTTTACGGTCTAATCGAAAGCTCTACTTACGGTTGGGTTAAGGCTAAATTACCCTATGAATTTGTCGGACATTATTACCACTTGCTTGGTATTTCAATATCGTCTTACGCAATAATTATTGGCCTGCTTATAATTGCTTGGTTCGTACATCGGCAATCAAGCTTGACTAGGCGCGATAAATTCCCGTTAGTCTCAATTTCCTTATTTAAAAACCGTCCTTTTGTATATAGCATTGTCACGGCTACTATTTTATTAATGGCCCAGTACGGTCTGGTATTTATATTGCCGGTATTTTACCAAGGCTATCTTGGTAAAGATGCTTTTCACAGCGGATTGGCAATTTTACCTTTATCGCTAGGTATTCTTTTGTCAGCACCTTTGGCCGGATTCTTGGCGGGCAAGAAGGGAATACCGCAACGAGTTTTAATCCAAGTTGGTCTTTGTTTGTTAATAGTGGGCTCTTTGCTTCTCCGCCAAGAATTAACTACAGCCGCCACGATTTGGACTTTGCTGCCCGGCCTAGCCGTTTTTGGTCTGGGTTTTGGGCCGGTCGTTTCACAGATATCAAACGTCATATTATCAGCTGTACCGGTTGAGGAATCCGGCGAGGCTGCCGGTCTAAATGCTACTAGCCGTCAAATCGGCGCTAGTTTCGGCCAAGCCTTAATTGGCGCGCTTCTAATCGCCACTCTGGCCACACGACTGAATGCCGATGTTAGTCAGAGTAGAATAATACCTCCACCCCTAAAACCACAAATTACTGCAAATGTGACTGCCACAGATGAGAGTTTGGGAACGTCGACTATCAGCTTATCGGCTAAGCAGCTCCCACCAAAAATTAATCAAGAAATAATGCGAATTCAGGGTGATGCTATTGTTACAGGTAGCCGCGCAAGCTTGCTCTTGATGACCGGTATACTTGCGATAGCCCTAGTATCTTCAACCCTGATACCAAAACGAGCAGCCATTAGTCAAGCTGTTAACCCGGAAGAAAATTAATTATATCTGACGTTTCTATTTTTTTTCTTCACTAGTACTAGTGAAAGGACTAAAGACTGAGCCAACAATCTTTCCGGCTTGTCTAGTTATACTGAAGCGTTGAGCTTTTTCCTCATCAATTTTTTTATGCAGTTTATGCAGGGCAGAGGGACCTTTAAGCGACTTTAGAAGCTGTTCAAATTCATCATCAATTTCGGTTAATTCATCGTCGGTTAAACTCTCTAAACCAATAAAAGCATTGCGGGCTTTTTTATCAGCAATGATCAACTCGTCTAGTTTCAGCTGAATTGCTTTGCTGTCCCGGACTTGAGTGTTTTGGATAGAAAAAACCATTAAGAAAATTACCACATCAGTAATTGTATTGATCGTCAATAGCCAAGTGTTGGAGTAATGCGTTAACGGACCAACTAATAGCCAGACGACAATAATTGAGATAGCAATACCAAAAGCCAACATCGAACCGGCAAGTTTAGACACTTTAATGGAAACCTTATGGAACTGTTCTTTCATAACGATTGAGCCTATTATAGCGTATAACTAATGCTTGCGGTGAATCATTTTTTCGAGAACAGTAAACCGATATCGGAATGCACTTTTCCATCAGCAAAGGTAGCTTTAATATTTTGAGTGCGATCCGGGGAAAATCGTGTTAATAGATCAGCAATCAGCAGTAGGTTAGCGACAGTTTGCCTGATAATATGTTCAAATCCTGTCCGGCCAGTTGATACTTTTTCCCAGGGTTTCTGCTCCTGCAGATAAACATTGAGATTACGGATTTCCTGCCAGACCCCCTTTAGGTCAACCGGTAATTTAAGATTTTAGAAGGCTTGGTCATAAAATTCTGGGTTAACTGTCTGTGCTAGTAAATTACCAATCGTCCCGTCTAGATGTTTATTAATAAGCACAGCGACACGCTGGATGAGATTACCAAGGTCATCAGCCAAATCGTTTGTATAGATCGTCTTAAAACGTTGGTTATTAAATTCTCCGTCTTCACCAAATGGATTTCAGAGAAGAGGTAATAACGGGCGACTACATCAGCCGCAATGGTCGTATGGGCATGACCGAGATGCGGTTTATCATTAACGTAATATATCGGGTAGTAATATAATATTTGTGCATATCTTCCCTATAATAACTATTCATTAGGTGTACTATAAAAAGTCTAAAGAATTACATGCTAGAGTAAGTTATATGCATATAAAGCTTGACCAGGTTTTCCGAATCAGTATTTATCTTAAGGCACTAGAGGCGCTATTTGAAGTTGTCGGCGGCATCATATTATTTTTCATTACACCGCATTTTATCAATCACTGGGGCAGTGTCCTAACAAGGGGCGAGTTAAGCGAAGACCCCAATAACTTTATATCTAATTTTTTATCACACAACATTCATCATCTTTCAAGTATTTCGACAACTTATGCGGCAATTTATCTACTGACCCACGGTATTATTAAACTGGTTGCCCTAGGAGCTGTCTTAAAAGATAAATTTTGGGGTTATCCGTTACTGCTGGTTGTCCTGGCAGTCTTTATTATCTATCAGTCAATCCAATTGGTTCACAATGTGACACTCGGGTTGCTAGTTTTAAATATATTCGACGCTTTTGTAGTTGTTCTGACCGTAATCGAGTGGCGAAAACGGATAATTAAATACGAAGCCGAACATAACAGTACCTAAACTGATAATTTACGTCTGTAATTCTTTTTTGATTTCTTCAAATTCGGTTTTGTCTATTTCGCCCTTAGCATAGCGGGTTCTGGCAATTTCTAGCGAGTCCTTGTCGCGATGGGGCTGAAAATCATGATGGTGATAGTTAATAAAATGGAAGATCAGGTATGCCAATATAACAATAATCACCACCCAGACAATAAACATGATTAAACTCCACCCAAAGCTATGAAGCGGGCGGTAGTAATACATTTGACTAAATATGGTGCTCATCGCATAAAAACTTAAATTACATTAATTTTTGTCAACCGGTCTTTGAATATTTTACGTGACCGTTGCTTGTCGATTCGATGGTGCACTCGTTTTTGGACTCTTCGAACAAAACGCTGGCGGCGAGCCATCTTCACGGGATTGATATCAAAGAACTGGTAACTAAAATATCTTTTATTTAACATTTAAAGTCTCCTTTGCATGTTAGATATTTACGGTTGTCATTGTAGCCTTTATAACTGCAGATAAGCTGTAAAAGGATATTTAATATACCCCCTCAAGATAGTTATTAATAAACGACAAGCCTTTTCCCGTGCTAGACTAAACAATATGTCACTTGCATCTATCAAACAGTCAATTACAAGGCTGGTTTCATCGAAAAAGGTTCAGAAAGTTTCGGCCTTAATCATAGTTTGCATAACAGTAGTGCTGTTTTGTATATTCTTTATTCATCATCCAGCTTATGTTACTGCTTTAAGTCACACCAGAATAACTACGCTACTGCTAATATTTAGCCTTTATATATTATTGACCATTTGCATCGTAGGTGTTTATCAGTGCATCTTGTTGCTCTGCAACAAGCCGATCTCCTGGCGAGAGAATGGCCTGTTAACAATCTACACGCTGCTAGTAAATTTTTTCGGTCCATTGCAAAGTGGACCGGGTTTTCGGGCAATTTACCTGAAGAACAAACACCGTATTAGGATTCGTGATTATGCAGGCGCCACACTCATATATTATGTCTTTTATATAATCTTCAGCCTGTTATTTTTGCTTGTTGCGAACCGCCCCTGGTGGCAAACTGTCTTAGCATTAACATTGGTTGGTCTGGTTTGCGCTTGGGGTTTACGTCATTGGAACCGAAAACAGCCATCTAACGACGCCCTTCAGCAAAGTCGTTTTCGGCTTACCCCTTGGGCTTGTGTGTTGTTGGCCCTGACAACGCTTATCCAAGTAGTAATTATCGCTACTATCTATTTTGTTGAATTAAGGTCAATTCATTCGTCAATCAACGTCGGACAGGCAATGACCTATACGGGTGCTGCCAACTTTGCTCTTTTCGTATCACTAACACCTGGATCTATTGGTTTTCGGGAAACTTTTTTGATTTTTGCTGAACACTTGGATCACATCAATACCGCTACCGTGCTTTCAGCAAATGTCATCGACCGATCGGTTTATATCGTCTTCTTGGCTATCATATTCCTGATAGCAATTGGTATTAATATTAAAAAACGGCTGCATGTCAGAGACCAGTCGTAAATATGAAAATATAGGCATGCAGATAACTTGCTAAGCAATTTACAAGTAATTTACAATGGTATTGGATCAATGATTAATATGGCCAGAAATAAACAATTAATCACAAGTAATAATAATTTTAAGCCTTCTTTACCACACTGGGCAGTTTTGTTTTATGCATCCGCAGCTGCTTTGTTAATACCTTGGACAATTTATCTTTCAATGACTTTGCCAACCCGGCAAATTACTCAGCATTGGGATTTGGTTTGGTGGGGATTTGATTGTTTAGTAATTATGGCCATGGTCTTGACGGCATATTTTATCGCCAAAAAATCAGTTTGGGTAATTTTAACATCCAGTTCACTAGGAACTTGTTTAATGATTGATAGCTGGTTTGATGTGCTAACGTCTCGGCGAGGGCATGATTTATTTCAATCAATATTGTTGGCCTTATTTGTTGAATTACCGGTTGCTATACTGTCATGGTATTTCGCAATTGTTACCGCTCACCAATACGCGAAAGACAGCCTATAATTATGCTTATTGAAATTAAACCACTTAAAGACCTGGGCCTATGAACGTAGTTGATATCATCATTTTATTGTTTTTAATCAGTTCCATGATCCGCGGCTATGAAATTGGATCAGTCCGTCAGATTCTTTCGACAGTCGGTTTTTTTGGTGGATTATATTTTGGCGCCTGGATTGAGCCGCATTTCGTGCATTTTGCCCATACTACTTTATCTCGTTCCTGGCTTACATTAGGGATTACCTGTGGCTGCGCTTTGTTATTGCTAATTGTCGGCGAGTATGCCGGGGCCAAATTAAAAACTAAACTTATGCATCATGAGGCCGACAAAGTGGACAGGGGACTAGGTACTTTGGTCGGAGCGGTAATGCTATTAGGTACAGTCTGGATCATTTGCGGCATTCTTATAAGCCTGCCGTTCGCAAGTTTGCAAAGTCAATTAAGGGGTTCGGCGATTGTCCGGATATTAGACCAAAGGTTACCATCAGCACCTAATGTGCTGGCCGATTTAAGCCATACTATTGATCCAAATGGCTTTCCTAAAGTATTTATCGGCGTTGAGCCAGCGCCGCTTAACCCCAATGTTAATTTACCGTCACTGGGCGTTTTGACAGCAGCCGTAGCGAAAGATGAACCATCGGTTGTCAAAATTGAGGGCGTGGGTTGTGGTGGCATTGTAGAAGGATCGGGCTTCGTAGTGGCTCCGGATACTGTGGTCACTAATGCCCATGTTGTAGCTGGAGTAGCGCATCCGTATATAGATGATCAATCCGTACAGCTCCCAGCCACCGTAATTAGGTTTGATCCTAATCTTGACTTGGCTATATTAAAAACCCATAATCTGTCCGGTTCACCTTTAACAGTTGCTGATACTACCGTTAAAAATGGTACCCAATCAGCAGTACTGGGTTATCCGGGCGGTGGTAATTTTACCCCCTCGCCAGCTGTGGTAATGGAAGAATTTATCGCTACCGGTCGCAATATCTACGATCAAGGGAATACCGATCGCAATGTATATGAGATTAAGGCTACGGTTATACCAGGTAATTCGGGTGGTCCATTGATCACAACTAACGGCACCGTTATCGGTATTGTTTTTGCCGAATCAACGACTTATAACCAAGTTGGCTACGCCTTAGCAACTCCACAAGTATTGTCCGAAATTCACCAAGCTGAAACCAGAAATCAGGTTGTTACAACCGGTTCTTGCGCCGAATAACAGCTTAAGTTCATGTTATACTTCAAATAATAAATGGCCAATATTCCCCAGACTCCGCCAAAACAATTACCGACTTTTTCTAAAGTCCTGCCTTATATTTTAATTATTGCTGGCGCTTTGGGTTTGTTGTTTGCGTTTTTATTGATGTACGACAGCATAAAGATATATATCAATCCACACTATTTACCGAATTGTAACCTTAATCCGGTCCTTAATTGCGGGACAGTTATTAATTCTAAAGAAGCCGATGTTTTTGGTTTTTCCAACCCATTAATTGGCGTAGCGGCCTTTCCGGTACTAATTACAACCGGTGTAATTGTATTATCTGGCGTTAAACTAAAGCGCTGGTTTTGGTTAGCACTTGATGCTGGCAGTTTTGTTGGTGTCATTTTTATGCATTATTTATTTATTGAAAGTGTTTATCGCATTCACGCCGTTTGTCCTTATTGTTTCGGAACTTGGATTATGACCATTACTACATTCTGGTATTTAACACTTTATAATATTCAAAATCGTAATATTAAATTATCCAAAAAATATAAACCAGTTACCGATTTCTTCGTTAGACACCACGTCGATTGGCTAATCTTATGGTTCTTAATAATTATTGGTTTGATACTGAAGCATTTCTGGTATTACTACGGTCACTATATATAAAATCTACTGATAGCGAAGTGCATCAATCGGATCTTTACGGGCAGCTTTAACGGCTGGTGTGATCCCAAAAATAATTCCAACCACAACTGATACCCCTGTAGCTAATAAAATCACTTGCCAGGATAAAGTAGGTTGTAGGTTAGTTACAATTCTAAGACCAAGGTTAATCAGGGCAGATACAATAATTCCAATCACCCCGCCATAAGTGCTGATGACCACAGCTTCAGTTAAAAACTGATTGACTATCTGCCGATTGGTTGCACCTAGGGCTTTACGAATGCCTATTTCCTGAGTCCGTTCAGTGACTGCCACCAACATGACATTCATGATTCCGATGCCACCGACCAGCAGGGAAATAGCGGCAATCGCACCGATTAAATCGGTGAGTAAATTTAGTATATGATTGGCAGCAGCCAATTCGTCGGTTTGAGTAAAGACACTAAAATTTTGTTCACCATGATGGGCAGCCAGTAAATTATTTTGAATTCTTGTTTTAACACTATTGGTTAAAGATGGGCTGGTAGGTTTGACCAATATTTCATAAAGCGATGCCCCATTGGGGTCAATTTGCTGGGCAGTCGAATAGGGAATAAAGATGACATTGTTGAAGTCGGCGTCAATCGATAGTGGTGCTATATCAAACTGATTTAAGACTCCGAGGACAACAAAATTTATATTATGAAACTTGATGCTGTGTCCCAGAGCAGAAATACCTGGAAATAACTCGTTAGCCACGTTTTGCCCGAGCACAGCGCTATCGCTAATATTATCATTGGAGGAGTAGAAAGCACCGTATTGCAAGGTTTGATTAAGCGCTGCCGAAATATCTGAGGTAGAGCCGATGACTGGAATCGTATCATAAATCTGTTTGTTAGCTTGAATCGGCCCAGCAATAATCGACATTGGTACTGCCGTGCGGACACCGGGAGTTTGCTGGATAGTCTGGACATCATGGATGTTGAGCAAATCTGAATCATTAAGCCCGGCAAAAACATTTAAAAAACTAAGCGCGCCGGTAGTAGTGTTAGTCTGAGTGCTGCCTGGCCGAACAGTAATAAGATTATTACCAAGATTATTTATTTGACCAACTATCTGGTGTTTAATCCCTTCGCCGAGGCCGACGATTGTGACAACTGACGCGATGCCAATAATGACTCCCAACATGGTCAGTAAACTTCGCCAATGACTCTGCTGGACGGCATGGATTGCCATTTTAGTGTTATTGGCAGTTAGCAGCTTCATAACTGTTTCCTGGTTAGTTTTTTACTTTTACCCCATTTGGCTTTATTTTTTCTTTTGGCTGGCTGTGATTTAATTCCAGGAATTGCTTTCATCAAGGCCGAAACTCCTGCCAGATCATCTTCTTCGGTTTTAATTGCCAAGCCATAGATAATGCTACGGAAGTTCGGGGCAATTTCTCCAAGTTTAGTTGGCTCATCATGAACAATTGCTCCGTCGCTCATAAAGACTACCCGAGTCGCGTAACGAGTCAGCTCAGAGTTATGAGTAACCAGCAAAATGGTTGTACCCATAGCATGAATTTCACTCAGTAGCTCCATAATTACTAGACTACTGTCACTATCAAGATTGCCGGTCGGTTCATCGGCAATAATAATTGTCGGATTATTGATAAGCGCCCGGGCGATAGCTACACTTTGGGTTTGGCCGCCGCTTAATTGTCTGGGCATGAAATATTGTCGGTCTTCCAAACCAATTCTCTCTAACATAGCTCCGGCTAGTTTGAGGCGCCTGACAGTTGACATTCCTTTGTAGACTAGCGGCAAAGCAACGTTTTCAATTACCGTTAGATTAGGTAGCAAATTATAAGATTGGAAAACAAAGCCAATTTTGTCACGGCGATTACGGGCTCGCTGGTTAGGGCGCAGTTTAGCAACTGAGCGGTTACTAAGCATATATGTACCAAAGGTTGGCCGGTCAAGTAAACCAATAATATTCATGAGTGTCGATTTTCCGGAACCGCTTGGCCCCATTACGGCAATAAATTCTCCTTCCATTACAGAAAGATTTATCTCGTCGAGCGCCAGGGTGGTGGCGTCACCGAAGCCATATAATTTACTGACATCATGCATTTCTATGATAGGCATAGTTATATAAGTGTAACCCTGTTCTTGACAGGTGAGCAAGATGTTTTTTGTTGTGATTTTAGGCTATACTAAATTTTGTTTAAAAGGTCATGTTGTATGACAGGTTAGGTCATTGAATTAATAAATTATCCGGAGGGGTCGCATAGTTGGCCTAGTGCGCTCGCTTGGAAAGCGGGTACAGGGGAAACTCTGTCGAGGGTTCGAATCCCTCCCTCTCCGCCAATATGGAGGATTAAAATATGCAAGAAACGTTTGAAGTCGTTATTACGGCAATTATTGAAAAAGATAATAAATATTTAATTCTGCGGCGCTCGCCGGAGAAAAAGCGGTTTCCGGGTATGTGGACAGTTCCGGGCGGTAAACTTGAAAGTCATGATTTTATTAATACACCCAAGGAAACCAAAGAATACTGGTATAACGTCTTAGAAAAAACATTACGCCGGGAAGTCAGAGAAGAGGCCGGTTTAGAGATTAAAGACATTTCCTACGTCACAAGCTTGGCCACAGTCCATGCCGATGGCGCTTTGTCGTTAGTAATTTCCTGTCTAGCGCGTTATGATTCCGGTGAGATTAAGCTCCAAAAAGAAGAAACCGATAAAGCTGCTTGGGTAACACTTTTGGAAGCAAAGAAATATGATCTGATAGATGGTATATATGATGAGCTGGCAATGGCAGACGAGCTATCAGCCGGCAAAAAGCGTGAATGGGCCCGGGCTTAGTTGGGCTAGTGTTTTTAAACGCTTGTATCTTACCTGCAGACCAACCGGTCTAAACTAAAAAGAGGAGATCCAACTCAAAACGCTTTGGCTAGTAGTTTGCGCTACCATATGCCACTGCATAAGCATTTGGTCTCCTCTGTTGGTTAGTTAATCCATT
>DATKGQ010000013.1:0-60424 GCA_035510715.1 Saccharimonadales bacterium (SeqCode)
CACCTGTACCTAAGTTAAGCGTCGTGGCACCGACGCCGGTACCAATGTTCTCAGTGTTAGCAGAACCGCTGGCACCGACGGTTAGGGCGCCGGTCTGTGATGTACCGCCAATGGCAATCGTACCGGTAGTGGTAGCGGCAGCTATAGTGTAGTTAGAGGCAGCGACACCGTTTAAGGTAAAGTTCTGAGCTGTACTGATAGTTACGCCAGTTGTGGTATTTGTAACACTACCTATCTGTATACCATTGGCAGTAGTAATACCAATATTAAGAGTAGCAGCTGAGGCTGCGTCAAAGGCTGCGGCTTGGCCGGTACCGTTTATCTTAAAGTTAGCGGTTTGTACAACAGCATTCTGGTTCTGGATAAATCCACATGAACTGGAACTTTGCAAACAAAGTGTTGCATTACCACCAGAATCAGGAATAGTTATTACATTGTTGGCAGTCATAGGAGCAGCAAACTGTAATAATGAAGTAAAGTTCTGGGCGCTATTATAGGTAGATAATTGTCCGGCAGAAAAGGCATATGGCGAGGCGGTAAATTGTACCCTGGGTATCATCTCTCCGTCCCAGACGGGAGTACCAATCCCGCCAACATTAATTCCAAGCCATAAGTTTTGATTCCAATTTATAGTCTGAACTGCGTTTGAAAAAGCATTTACGCTACCCAAACTTACAGATAAATAACCGTTATATACCCTTACAACATTACCTCCCGTGCGCGTTTCAACCCATAAACAAGATGTATCAGTACCGCAAGTTCCTTGTGAGCCCCCGGTACTAGTAACAGCACTATATAATTTAAACTCTACGTTATAGTTCCCGTCAGGTACTATGGCGCCCCCGGCAGTTAAAAGTCTGGCTTGAAAGTTTATATATGAACTTGAGCCTGAGTTAGTAGCCTGAACTTGTTGTACCCGTAGAAGTGAACTAAATATAAAAAGAAATAAAACACCTATAAAACTAAAAAATAGTGGTTTTACCACGTACGTTAACAGTACTCGTTTTAACGGTGTTTTTTGGGTCATTAAATTTTGTTTGTTTTGGTTTTAAGGCTAATGCTAGCCTATTTTGAAAAACCTATTAAAATTATCCGATATATTCAAGGTGATGACAAGGATAAAAAGAATAAATTTTTACGTCATATTTTATATGTTAGACATTAAAAAACTTTCTATAATCATTGTAACTATTACTGCTATTATTTGTATTTTACAGATATAAGCTAATTTATATTACCGTTAAATAGCACATAAATTATTTAAAAATATGTTGTGTGTATTACTCATATCCATTATCAATGAACACATTTAATAATATTTATCCACAGTCGCTGGTTAATGTTTACACTTAAGCTATCTCAATAATTTTTATTTGGCTATGATGCTGTCGATGACCATGAATTTTGTGTACACGTTTTTTTGCTTTATAACGTATAGCCATTACTTTGTCTGATAATATATCCGGTTCCAAGATTTCAGCAGTTATTCTATGATCATCAAGCAACGGTTTGCCGATTAAAGTTGTAGCTTCATTGATTAATATTAAAGGTTGTATCTGTATTTTTTTATCCTTCTTTTGATTTTCATCAGTAATAAGTTCTACTTCTAATACTTGACCTTCAGTAACAAAATATTGTTTTCCGCCAATTTTAAATACAGCTTTTTTCATATCTTTTACCATTTCTATAAACTACATTATATAATTATCTGTTATCTTATCACATTGAAACTTATCTGTAAAACATGCTATTGATTAGATTTATTATTTCTAATTAATGTCTAATTCCGTATTCATTGTTTAACCATTTTTATAGTTATATTTTCTCCATTTATTTCAAGTGATTTACTATACATTTCTCCTGTTATATTATCTCCTATTGTCATAGCCAGGGTCTCTTGCATAATAATGCTCTTGTACTCATTGATAGAATCTTTTAGCATGATTCCTTGACTATCAATTACAAGATTAATTCTGTCCTCAACATTTAACCCGGCGTCTTTTCGAGTTTGCTGAATATGTCTTATGATTTCTCTTGCTAAGCCTTCCTTCTGGAGTGATTTAGTTAGTTTTGTATCAATAGAAATTAATGCTTCCTTCCCTATGATGGTAGTAATTTCTTTTACATTAAGCTCATCAGCTATTACATTCACTAATTCATCGTCACTAAATTCAATGAATTGAGAAGGAATAGTAATTATTGCCCTAGCGAGTGGCTGGCGAACTTTTATCCCTGCTTTGGCTCTTTGGGCCAAGCCTTGGGTTATTAGCTCCCGAGAAATAGTCATTTCACTAATTAAGGTCTCATTGACACGGCCTGATTGCGGCCAATCACACAAGTGTACTGATTCTTTACCAGTCAGTAGACAATAAAGTTCTTCTGCTAGAAAAGGCGTAAAGGGTGCCATTATAATCGCTAATTGTACAAGGATATAATAGAGAGTCAGATATGCTTCATTTTTATCAGCATCATTAGTACTTTTCCAAAAGCGTTTTCGACTACGTCTTACATACCAATTTGACGCGTCATCAATAAACACCATTATTGGCTTCAAGGCCTGCGGAAAATCGTATTTTTGCATTGATGTATCTACGTTAATGATAAGCTGATGCAATCTTGAGATAATCCATTTATCTAGTAAATTATGGACTGTGTCATAGGGGTCGACTAAATTACTACTAGCTTCCCATTTATCAACAGAGGCATATAGGGTGAAGAAATCATACATGTTCCAAATCATACTAAGTCGCCTAGATACATCAATGACATCCTTATCAAGTACTATAAAATCCTCACCATTCATAACTGGCGAAGATAGTAGTAAATATCTCAACGAATCGGCTCCGTAAAGGTTAATTAATTTTTCCGGATCAGTGAAGTTCCCATATGACTTACTCATCTTGCGACCGTCATTACCCATGATCGTACCAGTCACAATTACATTATAAAATGCCGGTTTATTAAATAATCCTACCGATATAGCATGTAATGAGTAGAACCATCCCCTAATTTGCCCTACGTGTTCGGCAATGAAATCACCTGGAAAATTATCCTCAAATTTTTGTTGGTTCTCAAATGGATAATGGAACTGTGCAAATGGCATTGAGCCGGATTCAAACCAACAATCCAATACTTTATCTATCCTCTGCATTTTTATTCCGTCTAATTCAAAACTAACTTCATCAATCCACGGACGATGATAATCTTTTAATCTCTTTCCGGATAATTGTTCCAGCTCATCATAGCTACCTATAACTTTAACGATTTCTTTGCCTTTATTATCTTTTCCCTTCCAAACCGGTATTGGTGTTGCCCAGAAACGATCACGAGATATATTCCATTCCGGCGCAGTAAGTAATGTCTGATTAAATCTACCTTCTTTAAAATGAGTTGGGAACCAGTTAATTTTATTATTTTGTTCCAACATTAGTTCCCGTTGTTGATCTATATTTACAAACCAACTTGGGTGAGCTCTGTACATTAGTCTTGTGCCGCAGCGATAGCAGTGCGGGTAACTATGCTGAATATATTCGATCTTCCAGACAATATCACGTTCATACAGTGTTTTAGCAATTAACTTGTTTGCTTCCCATATATTTTGACCGCGCCATTCACCTTGACTGTACAAACCGTCATCATCCACAACTGACATTACCGGTATATTTCTTTTCTTTGCTAGCTCATAGTCTTCTTCTCCATAGGCAGGCGCTATATGCACAATACCAGTACCCTCTTCAAGACTGACGTAATCCGCATTATATATTTTGTGTGCATTTTTACCACGGTTTTCAAATAATGGTTCATAGCTTAATCCAAGAAGTTCTTTGCCGTTATATTTTTTAATTATTGTATGAGTTACAACATTTATATTATTTTCTTTTAGTACTTTATCAACTAAATCTGCAGCCATTATAAATACATCATTGTCAACTTTTACTTCTGCATATTCTAGCGATTCATTGATTGCTAAAGCAGTATTTGCCAATAAGGTCCACGGTGTAGTAGTCCAAGCTAGCAGATAAGTCCGTGAGCGTTCTGCTAATTTAAATTTCACATACACTGAAGGATCAGTAACTTCTTGGTATGAGTTATCCTGGGCGATTTCCGCTTTTGACAAAGGTGTTGCGTCTCGTGTGCAATAAAGTAATACCCGCTCGCCTTCATATATTTTACCGTCGTCATATAATTTTTTGAAAGCCCACCAGACAGACTCCATATAATCATTATCCATAGTCTTATAGGCACCCTTAAAATTAACCCAACGGCCTATTTGGTCAACTGATTTTTCCCAAACAGAACCAGTCTGGATCATATTTTCACGGCATGCAATTATGTATTTCTCTAAACCAATTCTATAAACATCGCGTTTATCTTTTACACCTAACTTCTGCTCGGTATATACTTCTGCTGGTAGACCATGGCAATCCCAGCCCCATACTCTTTCAACTCTCTTCCCCTTCATTGTCCAGTACCGCGGCACTGCATCTTTAACAATACTGCTTAACAGCGTTCCATAATGTGGTACACCGGTAATAAATGGCGGACCATCATAAAATACATAGCTACTATCTAAAGGTCTTTGATTTACTGATTTTTCAAATATCTTATTTTCACGCCAATAGTTAACTAGGTCTGGTTCGTATTGGTTAAATGGACGCCGTTTACCTTTTTGAAATTTCATACTTTATCCCTTATTCAAAATAAAAAAGCCATCTCTTTTATCTGCTGGAATCCTATTTTATTTATCAGTTAGGACGGTACCATCCAGCTTCTCTTGAGATGACCTCAATAAGCACTCTCTTATATCGTTATACGGACTACCGTCGAGTTCTACTGGGTTTATAAAAAACTTTTCTTCCCGCTGCTTCACGGTTGATTGCCGTTAATTTACCTTGCTCAAGATAAAATGCATGTCTTAAATTGTTACAAGTTGTAACTATAAAGCATTTTTGGCCTTACAACAATCCTATTATCGTCTTAAACTATCTACAACTTGATCAACTGATGGCAGTATATCTCCCATCCAAGCATCAATAAATGAACCGTTATCAGCAATTATCATAATCGCTGGAAATTGATAAATTCCGTAGGTTTCAAGTTTCATTATTCCGTCCGGACTGTCAACGTCAATTTTTTCAACAGTTGCGTCCGGCATAAAGTCAACGACTCTTTCACTGAAAGATTCTACTAGCGTTGAGTGTTCTGATTCTGGTCTATAAAGTATTACTAGTTTCATAACAATATTAAAGTTATATATCTATTATAACCTGAGTTTACTAATGCTTTAACCCATATGCACCCTAAAGATTCAAGAACAACCAGTCGTCGAACCGCAACTAGTACAAACATAGCAGCTACCTGCCCGTTGTGTTTGATTACCGCAGTTGTAACAAATTGGCGCTACATCACTGTTTGAAGTTCTTAGTTTATTAGGATAAGTTTTTGGGATTTCTTCGTGAGTTTTTTCAATGTTCTCTGTAACAATCGCTTCTTCCGCAGCTTCCGCAGCCATATTTTCCATAACAGGCAGGATAATTTGACCGCTGGCAACATCGTCGATCGAGGCAAGATCTAGCTCTACCCTATCATCAAACGATAGATAGCTCAGCGCTAAGCGACGGAATATGTAATCAACAACACTCGATACAGTTGGAATTTCGGAGTCATCCGTCAGTCCAGAAGGCGCAAATGACATACTAGTAAATGAACGGACATAATCTTTTAGGGGTACACCGTACTGCAAACCATGACTAATACTAATGGCTAAAGCATCCATAAAACCTGCAAGAGTTGAGCCTTGTTTGGCTATTCTCATAAATATCTCTCCCGGCATGCCATCGTCATACTCACCGGTTGTTATATAGCCATGGCTACCAGCAACTTTAAATGAAATAGTTTTAGAATTCCGGATTCTTGGCAGTGGACGTTGGACCGGACTCTTTATAACGATCCGATCAGTAGCCATAGGAGAAACTGACGTTTGCGTGCTATCAGATGAATCTTTCTTTGCCATGCTCAGTGGTTGCGCAACTTTACAATTATCGCGATAAATAGCTATCGATTTTAAACCCATTTTCCAGGCATCAATGTGCAATTGCTCAATATCTTCTACAGTTACTGTCTCCGGCATATTGACTGTTTTACTGATTGCCCCTGACAGAAAAGGCTGAACAGCAGCCATCATTTTAACATGTCCCGGGTACTCAATAGCATTATCCCCCATTGAACATGCGAAAACATCTTTATGCTGTTTCTTGAAGTGTGGCGCACCTAATATTGTTTTTTCAACATCAATATAGTGTATTATGTCGTCAATCTCTGCTTGATTATAACCAAGAACTTCTAGGGCTCGTGGGACAGTTTGGTTAACAATACTCATCGTTCCACCACCAACTAGTTTCTTAACTTTTACTAAGCCAAGATCCGGCTCAATACCGGTAGTGTCACAATCCATCATTAGACCAATTGTTCCCGTGGGAGCTAATAAACTTGCCTGGGAGTTTCTGACACCATATAGTTCACTCAACTCGACTGCTTCATCCCAAGCAGTCACAGCAGCGTTAAGTAGCTCCTCTGATACTAAGCTAGCATCTATACTTGATATATCTGCCCGATGCATTTTGACCACCCGCAGCATAGCTTCTTTATCTTTGTGATAACCCGCAAACGGTCCTACCCGACGCGCCAATTTAGCGCTGACCGCATACGCACGGCCAGTCATAAGTGCCGTAATGGCAGCAGCTTGCGCGCGGCCTTCTTCAGAGTCATAAGGCAGTCCTTGGGCCATCAGCAAAGCCCCAAGATTAGCATAGCCAAGCCCTAATTCCCGATAGGCCCGAGCTGTTTTAGTAATCTTCTCGGTTGGATATTCACTATAGCCAACTAATATCTCCTGAGCCGTAAATATAGCGTCTACAGTGTGTTCAAAAGCTGTTATATCAAAGGTACCATCATTGCATAAATACTTCAGCAGATTAATGCTAGCAAGGTTACAGGCTGAATTATTAAGGTGCATATATTCGCTGCATGGATTGCTCGCATCTATATGGCCCGCATTAGGTGTAGTATGCCAACGGTTAATAATCGTATCATATTGCATACCCGGATCAGCGCATTCCCAAGCCGCCTCTGAAAACTGACGGAAAAGATACCGAGCTTTTACTTTTTTAACTGTTTTACCAGTTGTTACTGCCTTTAGCTCCCAATCAGTGTCATTTTCTACGGCTTCCATAAATTCATCTGTCACACGTACAGAGATATTAGCGTTCTGATATTGAACGGAAAATGAGTCTAAACCATCAAGGCTCATATCAAAGCCAGCTTCTTGCAGGACACGAGCTTTACGTTCCTCAATAGCTTTACTCCAGATAAATGTCTCTATGTCTGGATGATCTATGTTTAGAATAACCATCTTTGCGGCCCGACGAGTTTTTCCGCCGCTTTTAATTGCGCCAGCTGATGAATCAGCCCCGCGCATAAAACTTAATGGCCCAGAGGCTGTTCCGGCACTTTTACCAAGCGGTTCGACAGAAGATCGGATGGGGCTAAGATTTATACCAGAGCCAGAGCCCCCCTTGAAAATCATTCCCTCCTCAACGTACCAATTAAGTATCGAAGGCATTGTGTCTTCAATGCCTAAGATAAAACAGGCGCTGGCTTGTTGGGAGCGCTCGTTGGCACCTATGTTAAACCAAACTGGCGAATTAAAAGCCGCGCGTTGGGTCGCTATGATATATTTAAGCTCTTCCCGAAAATCTTCAGCTTCGGTATCTGTATCAAAATAACCACTTTGGACACCCTCGCGGGTAATAGTATCAACCACTCTGTCAATAAGCTGCTTTAAAGACCTCTCTCGAGCGGGTGTCCCGGGAGTACCGGTGAAATACTTCTGTGCCACTATATTGATGGCGTTAAGTGACCAACCCTCAGGGAATTCAACATCTTTCTGTTCAAAAACAGGAGTTTTACTCTGTGGATTAACTATAATTGAGTCTCTTAATATCCATTTTAACTGATCGTACGCCTTCTTTTTTGGTTGAGTAAATAACCTCCCAACCTGCAAATCGGTCGTTTGTCCCATAATTCCCTCACTTATTGTTATGTTATTAATTTTTTGTTTAACGGTGTTCTGCCGTTACCTGAACATTAGAACCCCTCACCCGTCCGAGTGTCTCTACTCGTTAACATAGGTTATAACGTATATATTTTATTTATTCAATACAAGTTTACGATTATTATTGAGTTTTTACTGTAGCCCTCAATGGATTACCAGTTCGACGTCTTTTTATATCAACTAGTTCTCTTTCAAAACCATCGATATCTTTGAACCGACGATAAACGCTTGCAAACCGCACATAGGCTACTTCATTTATTGGCGCTAAACGATCCATTATAAGATCACCTATAACCGCTGAATGCACTTCTGTCTCACCGCTAGCTTGCAGTTCATTTTCAACATCATTAACCAGATATTCCAGTTGCAGACTGGTAACAACTGTTTTCTCGCAAGCCCTGTATAGCCCTGCCAAGAGTTTTTCTCGATGGAACAACTCACGTTTACCACTGTTCTTAATTACTATGAGCTGTGGTCTTTCTACGCGTTCATAGGTTGTAAAACGATAACTGCAATTCATGCAAACACGGCGGCGTCTAACAGATTCACCCTCGGCAACATCGCGAGATTCAATAACTTTCGTTTCAGCTTGTTGACATTGGCTGCACTTCATAATGCACACCTCCTTTATTCAATCTAAATGTACTAACACCAATAGCATATATCCTATATATAGTGCCTATACTAATTATGTTAACCATATCAGTAGCGTTTTGCAATGATATTAACAAGGTAATTTTGACGACAGCGCTAAATCGCTTTTATTCATCTGCATTGTCATCATCCTGATTGCTTTTTCGGCGGTTTTTTAGCCGTCTTAAGAATGACGGTTGTTTTTCAATTTCATTTTCGTCTTCAAGTACACCATTAATTACGTGAGGTGAGTCTGGGTCTTTTTGTTGCTCATCATCACTATCACTTTTATCTTGTTTGTCACTGTCTTCCGTGTCACCTTCCTCTTTATCATCATCCATTGTCCACATGCTGGGCCCAGTATTATCATTATGAAAATCATCCCCAGGATCTGTATCATCTAGATTCATGTCTAGGTTGCCCATGACGTTATCATCGTTTTTCTTTATCATGGATTTATCTTCATCCGTCTCGGTTGATACTATTGTCGATCGGCTAGTCGTTCCGGTTGCAGCCCGGCGGTTTGTGAAGTATGAAGCATCAAAACCAGTCGCTACAACAGTGATAATTATTTCACCTTCAAGATCTGGATTGATTGTGGCACCGAAAATAATATTTGCTTCCGGGTCAGCAGCTGTAGTAATAGCTTCCGCGGCGGTATTGATTTCATGCATGGTTAGGTCGTCGCCGCCAATTACATTAAAGAGAATGCCTCGCGCACCATCTATTGATATCTCAAGTAATGGCGATTCGATAGCTTGTTGTGCTGCTTGCACTGCCCGGTTCTCGCCACTGGCGCGACCAATACCCATGAGAGCCGAGCCGGCATTACTCATAACGGCTTTGACGTCAGCAAAGTCTAAATTTATCAGTCCATGCACTGTAATAAGATCAGAGATACCCTGCACTCCCTGGCGCAAAACGTCATCTGCTACTTTAAAAGCTTCTAATAGCGGTGTTTGCCTATCAATAGTTTGAAGTAATCTGTCATTGGGAACAATAATTAGAGTGTCGACTGATTTTCGTAGGCTATTGATTGCCATTTCGGCATTACGGCGGCGTTTCTCTCCTTCAAAGGCAAATGGTTTAGTTGCGAACCCAACCACTAGAATACCCATATCTTTGGCTATCTGGGCCACAATTGGACCGGCACCGCTTCCAGTCCCACCTCCAGCACCTAGTGTCACAAAAACCATATCCGCGCCCTCTAGAGCTTTGCGAATATCCTCTTTTGATTCATCAGCTGCTCGCTGACCAATAACCGGATCTGCGCCAGCACCAAGTCCCTTGGTGGTTTCTTTGCCAATATGAAGTTTTACTTGTGCTTTTGAATTGTGTATGGCTTGGGCATCAGCATTAACTGCGATAAATTCAACACCTTCAACGCCAGCTTCCACCATTCGATTAATGGCAGCTCCGCCGGCTCCACCAATACCTACTACTTTAATACGTGCAAAAGTTTCAATCGGTGGCGTTACTTGTGGCATTACTCACTCTCATATTTAGTTATATAGGCGAGTATACCCTATGAACGATGCCAGTTCAACAATTCATTTGTTCAATTGTATTTATTTATTAACGAGTAACGTTTATAACAAAAAATATAATGATTCATTCCAGGGTTAACGACGGATTGTACGCCAAATACCTGATAGTGAGGTGAAAATTTTAGTGTTCATGCCTTTAACCAGATGTCTGGCACTGTCATCGGCTGGTAGTAGTAACATATCCAACAGCGCTAAACCAACGGCTGTAAAAGCAGCCGGATCAGATACTTTTTCAATCAAACCAGTCATCATTTGGGGTTCGCCAATCCGTGCCGCCAATTCTAGCTTGTTACTGACAAAGTTTGCTAAACCAGGTAATTTAGCTGAGCCACCAACTAGTACAACTCCTCCGGGCAGTTTTCGCCAGCGTTGTATTCTGTGTAGCTCTTTAGCAACATATTCCAGTAGTTCTTCTACTCTGGCCTCACTGATCATAACAACATCTACGGCGTCGAATTGATAAGTTTTTTTGTTATGTTCGACGGAAACTTTATCTTTCTTTGGCTCTGAACCGATATGAGCATGGTTTATCTTCACCAATTCGGCTATATCGAGGTCAGTTTTGAGCCCAATCGCCAAATCATTGGTAATGTGTATACCTCCCATCGCAATAACTGCCACATGCTGGATTTCGCCGTCTTCTATTACAACTAAGTTTGTCGTACCGGCACCTATATCAAGCAGTACGGTACCTGATTCCTTTTGCTGACGGTTCAGGACAGCCTCTACAGCTGCCAAACCAGATAAAGTATGCCTATTGGGAACTACTTCCGCTTTTTGCAGTGCAGTATCAAGATTCCTTAGGCTAGGTGAAGCGGCAGTTACAATATGGGTTTCAACTTCTAAGCGGACACCGCGCATGCCAACAGGATCTTTTATATTATCCTGGCCATCTAACCGATAATTTTTGGCAAATACCTGGACAATCTCTCTGTTCGGCGGTAATTGGACAATTGTAGCCGCTTCTTCAACCCTCAATCGATCTTCGATTGTAATCTCGCGGTTAGCGGTACTGATAGCGATTACGCCCTTGGAATTCATACCGCTGATGTGAGAACCATTAATATTAACTGTTGCCTGATGAATTCGTACACCAGCTAGACGTTCCGCTTCTGTAACAGCCTGCATGATAGCTTCTGATACATCATCAGCATAGACAACAACCCCTCTTCGCATACCGACATTAGGAGCCGCGCCATAACCGATTATAGAGAACCTGGAGGTATCATGGGGATCAAGCACGCCGATTATACATCTGACCGTACTAGTGCCAATATCAAGTCCCACATAATGTGGTATAGACTGGTCGTGCATGCAGGAAGTATAACGCTTATCCTCTATAAACAGCAAGTCATTGTCTAGGCTGATAAGGCTGTTAGGATCTCACAACCCTTTTCAGTAATCAATACACTGTGCTCAAAGTGAGCTGCCCATGATCCGTCTTGTGTTAAAACAGTCCAGCCATCATTGGCAGTAAATACTTTATAAGTACCTAATGTGGCCATTGGTTCAACCGCAATCGTCATATTATTATATAAACTTACCCCGCTGCCTGGACGGCCATAATTCGGTATACTTGGATCTTCGTGTAATTTTTGCCCTACTCCATGGCCTACCAAGTCCCGGACAACTCCGTAATGATGTTTATTTAGAACCGTTTCAATAGCAAATCCAAGATCACCAGTTCTAATCCCGTCGTGTAAGACTGCTAAGCCCGCATATAACGACTTCTCAGTTATAGAAACAAGTTGTTGGTGTTTTTTTTTAGCTTTTCCAAGTACGTAACTTATAGCTGCGTCTGTAATCATACCCCGGTAAGTAACTCCAAAATCTAGACTAACAATATCGCCTTCAGAAATTATTTTATCGGCTCTGGGTATGCCGTGGACGACTTCGTTATTAATTGAAATACAGATTATATCTGGAAAGCCATAGTAACCGAGAAACGTTGGTGCTCCGCCGAGACTCCTGAGTTCTTTAGCAGCTATTTCTGCCAGTTCTTTAGTAGATATATTTGGAACAGTTTGTTCTTTCAACATCTGAAGAATTGCGGCAAGCATTTGACCGCTCTCACGCATCGCGTGTATTTCAGATGGAGTTCTCGTAAGTCGCTTGGGCATTTTATTAATTAGGTTTTATATGATCATTATTAAATAACACTGACCATATTTTTATGTATAGTCTGTGGATCATTGGCAGCATTGATATTTACTATTCTGTAGCCTTCATTTCGGAATCGTTCAATTATCGGTAGCGTGGCGGAATTATATTCTTCAAAACGTTTTTGGATAGCAGCAACTGTATCATCAATTCTTCCACGTTTCATTAAACGATCTTTTACAACAGTTTGTGAAACTTCAAAATTAAAGATAGTTGTTAGTTCAAAATCACCGGCTTTAACCCGCTGGATTAACCAATCTGCTTGAACTATTGTCCGCGGGAATCCATCAAGTATCATTTGTTGTTTAGGATCGACTAATTCGAATATTTTACTAATTATCTGTATCATTTCGTTATCATCCAGTAATTTTCCAGATAGTATTTTTTGGCGTTTCTCACCTGATAAGAGAACTCGTAAAACTTCGCCGCTGGAGATCCAGGCATAACCATACTCGTTGGCCAGTAATCGGCCCTGCAAACTCTTGCCGCTACCGGTAATTCCCAGAAGGATAATCATTATTGCAATTTCTCCTTAACCAGCCGGGCAACGGTTGCTCCGTCTACTATACCATCAGCCAATTGGCGAACGGCTGCTATTACTTGGCCAATTGATTGCTGGCTATCCGTACCAAATTGCTCTAAAGCTTTATCGATAAGCTGTTCAATTTCCGCTTCAGAAAGCCGTTTTGGTAAATATTTTTCAATAATTGCTTTTTCGGCAAGTTCTTTCTGGGTCCTAGTCGATTCATTTGCCTGTTGATATAAATCGGCGCTTTCTTGACGTTTTTTGCTTTCTTTAATCAACACTTCTATCTTTTCTGTTTCAGATAAGGATTTTCTCTCTTTGCCCTGGCCCACCTCAGCATAGAGCAACGCATTTTTCATACTTCTTAGAGTTTCTACTCGTACTGCGTCTTTACTAAGTAAGGCCGCTTTTAGATCCTGCTCTATCGAATCTACTAGCAACATCACTCACCGTTGGCCAAGTTTAATCTTCTGTAATTTTATAGCTTTTCGTTCTTGGCGAACAATTGCTTTCATGCGTCGCTCAGTTTTACTTATCGGTTTAGCAAAATATTGGCCTTGCTTGGCGATTGCCAGCAGACCTGATTGTTGAACTTTACGGTTAAACCTTCGTAGAAGATTTTCCATTGGTTCTTTGGGATCTTTTCTTGTAACTTGAATCATATCTATTACTATTGTAAAAAATGCATCCTTACTTAGCAAGTGTTATTTATTCTTTATAGATGATTTTGATTTTTTTGGGCGGACCGTTGTGACTTCAACACAATACTTTGTAGTTCTTTGAAAATAGGAAACTGCTTATTGGTAAAATATACTTTAGTATTTGCCTGTTTCTCAGAAATTAGAAAACCAACTTTTTCAAGACGTTTTAATTCACGCTGAATATTACCGGCATCTTCTTTTATAAGCTTCGCTAGACCTCTAACATGGGTTTTAAAATCCGGATATTTAGCATAGATAACTATGATTTTCCGTCGAACTCTTGAAGTAATAAATACATCTAACATAAGCTATTGTTATTAGGACAACGTAATAACGCTAGGTCTCAGTATAATAGTATCCAATTGGCTTTTCAAGCTATTTTGTTTGACAATATTAGGTGGAATGAAATACTACTACTCAATTTTAGTTGCAACAACACTGTATCATGGCCAGGAAGGTCTAACCTATAATTCAAATCAGCCAGCAGCAATCGGTTCAATCGTTAATGTCCCGCTACGTGACCGCATGGTTTTGGGAATTATTGAAAAAGAAGTTGTTAAACCTGGTTTTGTTACAAAAGAAATTAAAGAAATATTTCCATTGCCTGTATTATCTGATGAAATAATAACAACAATACATTGGTTAAGCACTTACTACCCAGCTCCATTAGGCGCTATTGTTAAATTATTTTTACCTAAATCATTACGCTTAGAAGATATAGACAAAATCATTGTTAATCAAAGGGTTAAATCAAAATTATTAAAATTGCCTTCTCTAAATGAAGAACAAGTTATTGTTATGCGCGCTCTGCAAAAATCTGGTTCATATATTTTACATGGAGATACTGGCAGCGGTAAAACTAGAATTTACCAAGAATTAAGTCGGATATGTTTGAAAGCTGGTAAATCCGTTGTTATATTAACACCAGAAATTAGTCTTACCTCTCAGCTTAGTAAGAATTTTATTGATGTATTTAATTCCAAAGTTATGCTTGTGCATTCACAATTAACACCAAAAGACAGGCGTGAAACTTGGCTAAAGACCTTATTGAGCAAAGAACCGTTAATAATTATCGGTGCCAGGTCGGCAATTTTTTACCCGTTAAGCATGATTGGTGCAATAATTATTGATGAGTCTCATGAACCAGCTTATAAACAAGAACAAAGTCCGTATTATCAAACTGTTCGTGTAGCTAGTAAACTTACTCAATTGCATCATGCAATATTAATACTTGGGTCGGCTACACCATCTATAGTTGACTATTATATAGCTCAGCAAAAAAATTCTCAGATCTTGCGGATGCAACAATCAGCCGCTGGAGTTAGACATATAGATATTTCCGTCATCGATCTTAAAGACCGGACTGAATTTAATAATTCGCCGATAATTTCGGATAAATTATTATCTGCTATGAATGAAGCTTTGGCTAAACAAGAACAAATATTATTATTTCTTAATCGTCGCGGCACAGCCCGGTCAATAATTTGCCAAAATTGCGGTTGGCAAGCTTTATGTCCGAATTGTGACACAGCGCTTATTTATCACGGCGACAGTCATAAATTCCGCTGCCATAGCTGTAGTTATCAGATAACTTCTATTTCCAGTTGTCCGATTTGCCATGCTACAAATATATTGTTCAAGGGTATCGGCACAAAAGCCATTGTCAATGAAGTAGAGCGTTTGTTGCCAAGAGCTCGAGTACAAAGATTTGATAACGACAACCTAAAAACCGAACGTTTTGAGCAACAGTATAAGAAAGTTTTTCAGGGTGAGGTGGATATTTTAGTTGGCACCCAAACACTTGCTAAAGGGCTTGATTTACCGAAACTAGCTGTAGTTGGAGTCATTATAGCCGATACTAGCCTATATACGCCCGATTATACGTCACAGGAGAGGCTTTATCAGTTGATCAGTCAGGTAATCGGGCGGGTTGGACGAGGTTATCGCCATGGCCAAGCAGTTATTCAAACTTACTCACCTGCTAACCCGGTCCTGAAAGCTGCAATTAGCAGACAATGGGATGATTTCTATAACACCGAGCTGGAAGAGCGGCAACGCTTTATGTTCCCACCATTTTGTTATTTACTAAAGTTAACTTGCAAAAGAAGTAGGCGCCTAAACTCTCAAAATTCCGTAACTAAGTTTGCCACGGAATTAAGGAAAAAGAACTTAAAAATTCAGATTAACGGTCCCACGCCGGCCTTTCATGAAAAAGTTGCCAGACAATTTGAATGGCAATTAATTATAAAATCAAAAGATCGTGGCGAGCTAATAAAGGTTATAAAATTATTACCTAACGGATGGTCATATGACATTGATCCGATAAATCTTCTCTAAAGCCATTCTCAATAGAAGGAGCAACGTATATACTATCTCTAATGCTAAGTCCAAAAGATAACATTGTGCTGTTACCAGATCAGCAATTGCATCGACATTCCCAAAAAGTCGGACTTATTACTGACGACATCAAAATAGTTATTGCCGAGATGGAAGCGGCAGTCACAGACTGGGAGGCAAGCCGGCCGCATGAAGTCGGTGTTGCTTTGGCCGCTATTCAACTTGGTAAACCGTTAAGAATTATAGTTGTACGGAATAATTATGATAATAAAGATGATAAAACATTCAGTGTTTTCATCAATCCGGTAATTACTAAATATGAAGGTGCTATTGAAGAAGATTTTGAAGGCTGTCTGAGCGTCCAGGATATCTATGGCAAGGTTCCCCGATACATTAAGATTAGACTTAAGGCCCAAGATATAGATGGCAAGGAATTCCGCATGACGATCGATGGTTTTTTAGCCCGTGTTTTACAACATGAGATTGATCATACGCATGGCCTAACTTTTGTTGATCGTATCCAAGACAAGGTCGATGGATTCTATCGTTTAAAGAATGATGGTAAGCTAGAACAGATTGACTATGAAAAAGACATCAAGCCAGTTTATATTCTTCGGTAGCGGACCTATTGCCGCTGAATCATTAAGGTTACTCGTTCAAGATTTTACAATTGAAATAGTGGTTACAAAACCGAATTTGCCTCACTATAACCACAAGTTATCAGTCTCGGATATTGCTAGAAAGCATGGTATTGAGTGTCTGGAGTTAGTTAACAATAAAGCAGTTGAACAAATATTATCTCAACCTTTTGACAGCAAAATCGGCTTAATTATTGATTACGGTATTATTCTCTCTGAGAAAGTAATTAATTACTTTCCCTTAGGTATAGTAAATAGCCATTTTTCATTGTTGCCACAGTGGCGCGGTCCCGATCCTATCAGTTTTGCAATACTAAGCGGCCAAAAAGAGACAGGAGTCAGTCTCATGCTTATACGCCCCGGAATTGATGATGGCCCCTTGCTCGCTCAAAAGAAATTCCATTTATCAAAGACCCTTACATCGCCATTGCTTACCCAAGCCTTGATTAAACTGAGTCACAATATGTTAGTTGCTACACTGCCCCGATACATAGAAGGCAAAGTCACTCCTTATGAGCAAGATAAATCAACTCCCCCTACATACTCGCGCAAATTGACAAAAGAGGATGGTTTAATTCAGTGGCCTAAACCTGCCGATCAGATAGAACGCGAAATTCGGGCTTATGCTGATTGGCCTAAAAGTTACACAAAACTTAACCGTACCAACGTAATTATTACTGCCGGCCGAGTCGTTAACCAATCTGGTGCACCGGGTAAATTTATCATTGACCACAAACGGCTAATTATATATTGCGGGCAACAAGCCTTTGAGATAACTATGTTAAAACCAGCGGCTAAACCAGTAATGTCAACTGAAGCTTTTTTGGCTGGATATAGTAATAAATTATCTGTTTAAACCGCTGGCGGGCTAGTTTTAGTGGCGTCAGCTAAGATTTGCGGTGCAACTTGTCTTATCTCGGCCATTAATTTTTTAAGTTCGTCGGCAACGACATCTTTGTAGGTCGGAAAATTACCTTCCAGCCATTTTAGAGCTGATTTTTCCTTTTCTTGGATAGTTGTCGGATTATCCTGTTCTGTCGGCATTAAACGCTCGAATTCATCTAATTGCTCATCCGTCATCCGGCTAGCCAAAGTTGTCCCAACTCTCATCTCAAGCGTTTCTAAAATATGCGACAGCATTTTTCTCTTATCCTCGGTCGGTAACGAACCGAGACCCAGCTCATCAAGCGTAGTAAAGTCTAATGTGAATGCCATAATTGTCTTCCTAATTAATACTCTTATTGTATCTCTGTACCGATAATACAGCAATTTTAGTTAAATATTTATAGTGTGCGCTCTATGGCCTGCCGTGTGAAAAATTCTATTTTATCACCCACTTGCAGCTCTAAGCGGTTTTTAGTCCGGATACTAACTCCACACAGTTCTTTTTCTTGCACTATCTGCACGTCTTGTGGTCCACGCTTAAGATTAGTTATCTCCTCAACCTCAGCAATTATCTTTTTGTCTCTTATAACCCGAGCAGAAGCTGGTAATGAGAGTGGACCCTTAGTGGTCTCCCCACCACATATGACTTCAGTCTTTGTGGTCTTGAATATAGCTTTCACAATCAGGTGGCCTTGTACCGTCTCAACAATCTCAGGTAATAGAAGCTTACTCAGCTCAGACTTTACGTTATCTATTAATTCATAAATTATGGTATATCGTCGGATTATTACTTTATCCCGGGTTGCCAAACGTTTGATGCTGTTAGGAATATCAACGTTAAAACTATAGATAACCGCTCCGCTTGTTCGGGCAATGTAGATATCATTCTCGGTTACCATCCCAATACCTGAATCAACAATTCTGACAGCAACCTCATCCGTATCAAGAACTTTAAGACTGTCCACAACAGAGGTCAATGATCCGCGGACATCGGCTTTAATGATAATGTTAAAATATTGGACCTTGTTAGTCCGGTTAATCAGCCTTATTAGATCACTGCTGCTGAGATCAACCCGACCATTGGCATTATGCCGACTACTGACAATTTTTTGGGCTTGATTTTTAGCTAGTTTTTCACTGCTTACAACTTCAAATTCATCTCCGAATTCAGGTAAAGTCTTAAATCCAGTAAGTACAACCGGCATTGACGGCGTGGCACTTAAAAGTGGCAACCCGTCGGTTGATTCAAGATTTTTTATCTTTGCAAACGTTGCTCCAGTAACTATATAATCACCTTTTTTTAAAGTCCCCCACTCCACCAAAGCATGGGCCGCTGCTCCCCGGCCGGTTTCAGTATGTGCTTCTATAATCAGTCCGCGGGCGGGAACGTTTACTTCCGCCCGCAAATCTTCCACTTCCGCCACGAGCAATATCATATCTAATAAATTTTCGATGCCTTGCTTCAGCTTAGCCGAAACTTCGACTGTGACAATATCTCCTCCCCATTCTTCAACCAGAAGTCCTTGATCAGCTAATTGCTGTTTTACCCGATTTGTATCAGCCCCCTCTTTATCTATTTTATTGATGGCAACAATCATTCTGACATCAGCCTGTTTGGCAAACCTGATTGCTTCAATAGTTTGGGGTTTAACTCCGTCATCAGCAGCAACAACGATAACGGCAATGTCGGTTAAACGAACACCGTGTTCCCTTATAGCCGAAAAAGCTTCATGGCCAGGAGTGTCTAAAAATGTTATCGCCTTTCCTTTGTGAATAATGTAGTAAGCAGAAATGTATTGCGTTATACCACCAGCTTCTTGTTTAACTACTTGTGAGCCCTTAATAACATCAAGCAGGCTTGTCTTACCATGATCAACGTGCCCCATAAAAGTAACTACCGGCGGACGTGATACCGCTTTTTCCGATATTACCTCGCGTTGAGCTCTAGATCTAACCATTTCCAGTGGTGACGATTCCTGTTTGGTTAACTCAATGTCCAGGCCTAATTCATGAACAATAATTTGGGCCGTATCAAAGTCTACCCGTTCATTGATGGTAGTTAAAATGCCGTTCTTCATTAACTCGGTAATTAAACGGCTGACCGGCAGAGACAGTTTTTCAGCTAGAGTGCCGACGGTCACATGGTCTTCAATTTGGATTTTTTGCGACATTTCGCACTCCTTTCTGTCTCTATGCGGTACTACATAAGACTATTTTGTATCCTTTAGGCTAAGCGCTATTTTGCGTGTTTCGGTATCGATACCTAAAATCTTAAACTTCTTCTTTTCATTAAGTTGAAAGATTTTTTCCGGATCAACCGCTTCCGTATCACTCATTTCAGAAACATGGACCAGTGCCTCAACGGCAGGGCTTAGTTGTACAAACGCTCCAAACGGTGTAATGCGGGTTATCTTACCCTCTACAACTTCATTCTTCTTAAAGACCTTCACTTCTTTCAGCCACGGATCCTCAGACATTTGCTTTAAGCTGAGACTTAGTCGGTCCTTGTCAATTGCAATGATTTTTGCCTTAACTGTTTCTCCCAATTTTAGATAGTTCCTGGGGTCTTCTACTCTTTCCCAAGATATTTCAGATATATGGATTAAACCTTCAATGCCATCTACGTTTACAAAGGCACCGAAATCAATAACTCCGGTTATAACTCCTTCAACTGTATCGCCAACTTTAAGATTGCTTAAGCGTGCTTGCATATCATCACGGACCGCTTCTTTTTCTGAAAAGATTAATTTATTATCTCTACGGCTTGAATCGAGAATTCGTACTCGTAATGACTTATTGACTAAAGCATGCAATTTCTGAAGAATTTCATCCTTATCTGCTCCTGAAACTCTTGGGTAATGACCGGCTGCTAATTGAGAAACAGGCAGAAATCCTCTAATGCCCTCCAACTCAATCAATAGGCCGCCTCGATTAGCATCATATGGCACTACATCTATAATTTCTTGCTCATCATGTATGCGTTGCAGTTCGTCCCAACCCCTGTCCTTTACCGCCCGCTTCATACTCAGTAAGGCATAACCATCCTCAAGTTCCGGGTCAACAACGCTAACTGTAATACTTTGGCCGACTATTAGCTCCTGCCCGTAACCGATTTCGCGTCTTAACACAACACCGACACCATTAGGACCTAAATCCACCCATAGCTCGTGTTTTTTAACTGATGTGATTACTCCACTGACAACGTCAGCGGTATGAAGTGATGGAATTGCGTTTTTCGCCAACAAATCATCCATCGAGATTGCTTGTTTTGACATGTATGCCATGCCTCCTTAAAATGTATTTTCTGGCTATTGTAACTACCGGCTTACATGGTAGCCCGGTTATATTACGTTACTCCTTAGCAAGATTGGTTATTATTATAACTGTTTCTGCTTGTTGGGTCAAAAGTTACTGATAAGTACAACTTCAAAATTATGATACACTGGAAGTAATGTATCTAGGGATAGATATCGGGGGGACAAAAACCCTAATTGCAAGTCTTGATGACAATGGTGTGATCCAGGAGGAAAATAAATTTCCCACTCCACGCTCCTATAAAACATTCATTGATTCTTTGGAGAATAACGTTGCCAAATTATCTACACACGAATTTATGGCTTGCGGCGCCGGAGTACCTGGCCGCCTAGATAGAAAAAAGGGTGTCGCCATCGCTTTTGGCAATCTTACTTGGCATAACGTACCCATTCAAAAGGATATTAAAAGCATCGCAAAATGTCCTGTGGTAATTGAAAACGATACTAAAATGGCCGGATTATCCGAAGCAATGCTATTAAAAGATCACTACCAAAAAGTTTTATATGTCACTATTAGCACGGGTATCAATAGTGGCCTGATAGTTAACCAGCAAATCGACAGTGACCTGGCTGATTCGGAAACTGGTGATATGATGCTCCAGCATGGTGACAAATTGATGAAATGGGAGAGTTTTGCATCAGGCAAAGCCATTGTAGAGCAATTTGGTAAACAAGCATATGAAATCCATAGTGTCCAAATTTGGAGAATTATTGCAGCTAACATCGCCGTTGGTTTAATTGATTTAATAGCCGTAATGCAACCAGAGGTAATAGTTCTTGGCGGCGGCGTTGGTAGTTATTATTCCCGGTATGGTCGCTATTTAAAAGCTAGTCTTAAACGCTATGAAAACGCTATGATGCCAATTCCTCCGATTCGTGAAGCAGCTAGACCTGAAAGAGCGGTTGTATACGGCTGTTACGACTTAGCAAAGGCTCGATATGGAACAATTAATCCATAAATTAAAGAAAGATTATCCTAATATTAAGTTTCGCGCGGCAAAACAATTTAGCTGGTCGCCTCGAACCCAGGAAGTGTTATTTGTTGTCAAAAGTAATAAAACCGGTCAATGGTCAGTACTTCATGAATTAAGCCATGCTTTACTTGGACACAATAGCTATATGTATGATTATGAGCTTATCCAACTTGAGATCGATGCCTGGGAAGAGGCACTAAAAATTGCACCAAACTATCATCTAGTTATAGATGAAGAACATATACAGAGTTGTCTTGACACATACAAAGACTGGCTTCACAGAAGAAGCAGATGTCCGGTTTGTGAGCATCAAGGGATCCAAGATCAACCAACTTTATATCGTTGTTTTAATTGTCATGCCTCATGGCGCGTTACGGCTTCTCGTTTCTGTAGGCCCTATAGGCAACTCGACCAAACTAATAAGATCGCCTACTATTAATAAGCGATCTTATCTAAGAAGTTACTTAATTATGTAAATTAAGCAGTCTTGTTAGAGCTGCGTCGGCGGCTAATACGACCACCTTTGGCACCAGCAATACGGGCTAATTCACGATTGGCATAAAAACCACCAGTTCGGCCATTACGACCGCCCTTGGCACCAATCTTAGCATAGAAATTTGCACCGTACTTTTTGATGTTAGTAGCAGCTGCCAACCTTCCACCTTGAATTGTTCCAGCCATATTCTTCTCCCTTTATTTAGTCTATTCCTCGATTGAAACAAAAAGAGTCCCGTGGCTACGGAACCCTCATTTACTTCATTTCGAATGTACTTATGATAACATTCCATTGTGCTAAAGTCAATAGCATTTTAAATAATTATCAATGACCTTACAAGGATAAAGTCCTCCCTATTCGGAAGGACTTTATATAATTCGGCACCGTGCTATTTTCCCAGGGGTGAACCCCAAGTATTGTAACCGCTGCGAGGCTTAACTTCTGTGTTCGGTATGGGAACAGGTGTTTCCCTCGCGCCATGGGCACCGATGACGTCTATCGCATAAAGACGGATATCGATGTCCATTAATTTGTTAAGGCAAACGGGTGCTGATAATGCACCAATAACTAGTCAATTGCTACTTCCACAAAAAAACTATAAATAGTATTTGTGGAAGATCATAAAAAGTCAATGGACCTATTAGTACGCTTTGGCTCCACACGTTACCGTGCTTCCACCTTGCGCCTATCAACCTGATCGTCTTTCAGGGGTCTCATGGGGAAATCAAATCTTGAGGTCAGCTTCGCGCTTAATATGCTTTCAGCGCTTATCTGGTCCGCACATAGCTACCCAGCCATGCCCTTGGTAGAACAACTGGTACACCAGCGGTGCGTTCATCCCGGTCCTCTCGTACTAGGGATAAAGCCTCTCAAATTTCCTATTGTCCACAGCGGATATGAACCGAACTGTCTCACGACGTTCTGAACCCAGCTCGCGTACCTCTTTAACCGGCGAACAGCCGGACCCTTGGGACCTGCTTCAGCCCCAGGATGAGATGAGCCGACATCGAGGTGCCAAACAGCGCCGTCTATGTGAACTATTGGGCGCTATAAGCCTGTTATCCCCGGCGTAACTTTTATCCGAAAGCGCTGCCGATACCACACTCATGTACAAATATGTACGGACAGCGGAAAACTTACTCCCACTTTCGTGCCTGTTCGGGTTGTCACCCTCACAGTCAAGCTGGCTTATGCGTATACACTATCGATTCGATTTCCATCCGAATCTAGCCAACCTTTGAACGCCTCCGATACTTTTTAGGAGGCAACCGCCCCAGTTAAACTATCCACCAGACACGGTCCCCGACCCTGAAACTAATCACGAAATAAATTCATGAATAGTTTGAGGGCCAGGTAAGAACAAGATCATAACAAGAGTGGTATTTCACTGTTGACTCCACCTAAGCTAGCGCCTAAGCTTCAAAGTCTCCCACCTATTCTACACATGTTACAACCCAGCTCAATGCCAAGTTATAGTAAAGCTGCACGGGGTCTTTCCGTCCTGCTGCGGACAGACGGCATCTTTACCGTCAATGCACTTTCACCGAGCTCTTCGTTGAGACAGTACCCATATCATTACGCCATTCGTGCGGGTCAGAACTTACCTGACAAGGAATTTCGCTCAATAGTCTATATTAGCGACTTGCGTTTGTTATATAACAGCACGTCTTTGCTGTTCTCTATGTCGCCATAGAGTTCGGACTATATCTTGTCCTATAATTCAGGACTCTGACATGTAGTCTCTGAGGGTTCTCCAAGAGAAGCTTGAAGCCTTCCCTGCTGATTGTCTGCACCTATTACATTGTCACTCACTTAATTAAGTAAGTAGTATAGGATACTCAGGTATTCCAGCATATGGTCAGATTTTTTCTTTAAAACCTCATGGCAGAGGTAAACAAGAAGGGGTCTTACACCCCACTAAAGCAGTGCTCCTACCTTAGGACGGTTCCTTTGTGTTAGCTGTATATCGCTATACAGAGCGGACTATATCATCTCACTCACGTGAGCCTGGCGTATAGTCTCTGAGGATTCTGCAATACATCTGTAATTTTGTATTTTCGTTGTCTATTAGTGACCATTAGCTCCCTGATTGACAAAACCTTGTTTAGCCCTTCTGGAGTTAAATGCTCTCCTCTAACGATAATTGTCGCTGCTTCAAGTAATAGTTGAAGACGTAACGCTTGTCGATTAGAGAGAAGTGGAAAGCGTGAAAAAAATTCACGCACAACTTCATTAATATCAGCGATTTTTCTAATTTCAAAATAACAGATTCCATCTTTTCGAAACCTGATAGTTCCACATCCGAGGGTTTTCTGAAAGAGTTTGGGAATTGTTGGATCTTGTTGAGTCACATTAAAACTAGTAACTAGCTTCCAACCATTTCTGTAATCAGACGGTCGCCTTATTACAGAAATATTAAAACTTCCCTCTCCATCAGCAAAACCCGCTAGATAATGGCCAAGTTCTTTGGGAATATGTTGCAGTCTTTCCTGCTGATTGTCCGCACCTGTCGCATTTTCACTCATTATTTAGACCCTAAGCCTATTTTAAAACTTAAATTCATAATAACAAGTAGCGCAGGATTCTAAAGCTTTTTAAGCACGGGGTTTCCAGCATATGGCCAAGTTTTACAACTACTGTATCGTCAATAGTTACCGCCGCCGTTCACTGGGGCTTCAGTTCAAAGCATACACTTCTCCCCTTAACCTTCCAGCACCGGGCAGGCGTCAGCCCCTATACATCCACTTTCGTGTTAGCAGAGACCTGTGTTTTTGGTAAACAGTTGCATGGGTTCTTTAGCTGCGGCCTCCTAATGGAGGCAGGCCTTATTCCGAAGTTACGGCCGCTTGTTTGCCGAGTTCCTTAACGAAGAATCACTCGTACACCTTGGTCTACTCGACCTGAGCACCTGTGTCGGTTTGCGGTACGGATAGCCTTACACATAAGTTTAAAAACTTTTCTTGTCAGCACTGTTATAGAAATCCAACCGTAAGGTCGTTTCATTCCCTCGTTTTTCTCGAGGTTAGACGGATATAACCATGAATCCGATTCTACTAATATGCCGCGCATCTTTAAACAATGTAAAACTAGTACGGGAATATTAACCCGTTGTCCATCGCCTACGCTACTCGCCTCGACTTAGGACCGACTAACCCTGGGACGATTACCGTAGCCCAGGAAACCTTGCTCTTTCGGTGGGCAGGATTCTCACCTGCCTTATAGTTACTCATTCCAGCATTCTCACTTGATAACGCTCCACCAGATCTCACAATCTGACTTCAGTGCGATATCAACGCTCCTCTACCACTCCTAGCAAGCTAGGAGTTCGCATCTTCGGTATTACACTTGAGCCCCGTTACATTTTCCGCGCAAGGTCTCTTGACGAGTGAGCTGTTACGCACTCTTTAAATGTATGGCTGCTTCTAAGCCAACATCCTCGTTGTTTAAGAAACCTCACCTCGTTTCCCACTTAGTGTAAATTTAGGGACCTTAGATGGCGATCTGGGCTGTTTCCCTTTCGAGCGACGAGCTTAGCCCCGCCGTTCTGACTGCTGCGATTCCACAGATAGTATTCGTAGTTTGTCAAGGGTGAGTACTCTCACGAGCCCCATTCCAAAACAGAGCTCTACCCCTACCTGCTACCACGCAACGCTAGCCCTAAAGCTATTTCGAGGAGAACCAGCTATCTCCGAGTTCGATTAGCATTTCACCACTAACCACAGCTCATCCAAGCGTATTGCAAATCACACTGGTGCGGCCCTCCACGCGGTTTTACCCGCGCTTCAGCCTGGCCATGGTTAGATCACTCGGTTTCGGGTCTATTCACATGCACTAGGACGCCCTATTCAGGCTCGCTTTCACTACGCCTCCGCCAAATGGCTTAAGCTTGCGCATGCAAATAACTCGCTGGATCGTTCTACAAAAAGCACGCCGTCACCAGATAAATCTGGCTCCGACTCCTTGTACGCACACAATTTCAGGATCTATTTCACTCCCATTCCTGGGTTCTTTTAACCTTTCCCTCACGGTACTTGTTCACTATCGATCGTAAGATATATTTAGCCTTGGAGGGTGGACCCCCCAGATTCAATCAGGGTTTCACGTGTCCCGATTTACTCGACAAAAACAAATATAAGGTTAGCGAAACTTTGCATACCAGGCTATCACTGTCTTTGGCGCTTCTTTCCAAAAGCTTCTGCTCGCAACGCTATTAATTAGAACCTTATGTACGATAATGGTAGATCGTACTTCCAATACGGAAAACTGAGCAAGCTCAGGGCTCCGTACTGGTTGTTTGTAATGTCACAACCCCATTTAGATCTTCGTCTACCAACTTATCCGTCTGTTACCAGACGGAAACCTAAAAGGTTTGGGCTGTTCCGGATTCGCTCGCCACTACTACCGGAATCGTTATTTACTTTCTCTTCCTCGGGGTACTAAGATGTTTCAGTTCTCCCGCTTACCGCTATCTCGTCCTATATATTCAGACAAGTGCTAATAGACATGACTCTATTAAGGTTTCCCCATTCGGACATCTTCGGATCAAAGTTTAGTTAGCAACTCCCCGAAGCTTATCGCAGCTCCTCACGTCCTTCATCGGTATCTCACGTCAAGGCATTCTTTGTGTGCGCTTGAGTAACTTTTTACGATGTGCAATTGACTAGTTATTGGTAATTACCAATAATTTGCCGTTTGCCTTAAATTATTTACTTCCAAATTTTTAAGTTACAAAGCTCAAGCGTCCCAATTAGTCTTACCTGCTTTTCTGGTAGCTTGAGTTTATGCTAGAAACTATTTTTTCCGATAGTCTCAATGCCTAAACTCAAACGTCGACCTACATCATATCAACAATAACAGGGGTAGTCAAGCTAATAGTGATGTAATACTTCCTACGTTTTTATACTTCAAAAGCACATAAAATAACAATATTGTGACAATAAACGTTATGAAAATAATTATAATTTTTAAGTTATAGGAACTTTCGTGTTGGTTTTGGATCTTCTGTCCGACCGTTAAGATACCATTCAACAAGCCTGCGTTGGTGGTCTTCGCTCATTCCTCTATGTAACTTAAGTTTGGTACCGAGCTGGGAGTTAATACCACCCTCTACATAGTTAGTTGTTCTTGGTATTGCCTGGTTTGTTTTGGTAAGAAGCTCTGGTTCTAGATGAGTGAATAGCTGGTTATCCTGAACAAGCTTGTTCAGTTGGTAGTAGGCACTTCGTATTCTTCCATGGGTGTACCACCAGCGTCTTCGGCCTGGTTCATTGGTATCTTTTGTTGGTTCTTTCTCGGATAAAGTCGGCATAGGTCTCATGCCAAGCTATCAGCCGTTGTTGCCAGGCAGCTGCCTGTTCTAGGCTTTTTACTTGCCACAAGTCTCTAGTTAGCTGTAGTAGCTCTCGTCCAGCTTCAGTCTGTGGGTGCAGAGTTAATTTAACTCGGATATGTTCTGCCAAACATGAAAGATGCAGCGTTGTATTCTGACGTTGGGCCAACACCTAGATATGGCTAGCAATATACCTTTTTGGCCATCACAGACAACAGCTATTGGGCTAGGAAATTGTTTTAAGAGCTTTTCCCAGGTATTGCTGGATTCCCAACCAACCCAATACCAACCAATAGCATGATCCGGTGTCCGGGCAATGAGACAAACTAGGCTACCAATCCCAATACCATCCAGTAGGATAACTGGGTATACCTCACCAGTTTGCTCAGGATATGGAGCTATGCCCCAACACCAAGCCGTTTGGTTGCGCCAGGTACGGTCAGTTACACCGTCTGGAGGATTAAGCTCTGTCTGAGACTGTTTACCTAGAAGCCAATTAACAAAGCGTTCTAGGACGAATGCCCGACTTAGGTCTGGGCGTAGCTTAACTTGTGTGGCTGTACAGTTTGGGCAACGCCAACGTTGGGTGCCAGCAGGTGTTTTACCCCATTTCTGCAGCTTACTATTACAGGTGCTACAGTACCTAAATCCTCGTTGTTTCATACCTAAGTAATGTCATAGAACATTACTTATTGACGAATAACAAAGGTAAAGCTAGCTAAAAACCAACACGGATTTTCCGGTTAGTCTAATTTTTATAATTTTCCCAGAAAGCTAATACAAATTTCAAGTATTGGTGGAGATGCGGGGACTCGAACCCCGGACCCCCTGCTTGCAAAGCAGGTACTCTAACCGGCTGAGCTACATCCCCATCTATTGGTATCTTGGTGGGCTTGCCAGGACTCGAACCTGGGACCTCGTCATTATCAGTGACGCGCTCTAACCGGCTGAGCTACAAGCCCTGATTACTGCGTTATTGTACGAATATTCTCTCGTATAAGCAATATTTTCGATAAAGAAAAAGGCGCTTTCATAGCGCCTTCACCCTTAAAAACTAAATAGTGCAATCAACGTCAATCCATTTCCAGCACTTTTCTCGTCCGATTAAACGGATTTGTAAACTTTCAGTACTGATTTAAAAGTTTACCAAGACCGACCTAGCTCTTAAATTGATTGCTCAACCTAAGGCTAGTATATCTCCCTAGAAAGGAGGTAATCCATCCGCACCTTCCGGTACGGATACCTTGTTACGACTTAACCCCAATCATCTCCCCTACCCTAGGACTAGACAAGCTAGTACGTCAGGTATTGGCGACTTTCATGGTTTGACGGGCGGTGTGTACAAGTCCCGGGAACGTATTCACGGTAGTGTGCTGACCTACCGTTACTAGCGATTCCAGCTTCATGCAGGCGGGTTTCAGCCTACAATCCGAACTGAGACCGGCTTTGATGGGATTTGCTCCGTCTCGCGACTTGGCAGCCCTTTGTACCGGCCATTGTAGCGTGTTTGTAGCCCAGGACGTAAGGGAAATACTGACCTGGCGTCATCCCCTCCTTCCTCCCTGTTACCAGGGCAGTCCGAATAGAAAATTAACTATTCATAAGGGTTGCGCTCGTTGATGGACTTAACCAAACATCTCACGACACGAGCTGACGACGGCCATGCACCACCTGTCACTGTGTTCCTTACGGCACACTCTCTTTTCAGAGAACTTCACAGGATGTCAAGCCCTGGTAAGGTTCTTCGCTTACCCTCGAATTAAACAACACGCTCCACCGCTTGTGCGGGACCCCGTCAATTCCTTTATGTTTTAGTCTTGCGACCGTACTCCACAGGCGGGATGCTTAACGCGTTAGCTTCGCTACTACCAGGGTCGATACTGATAACAGCTAGCATCCATAGTTTACGGCGTGGACTACCGGGGTATCTAATCCCGTTTGCTCCCCACGCTTTCGTGCCTGAGTGTCAGCAACAAGCCAGTAGCCTGCTTACGCCATCGGTGTTCCTTCCAATATCTACGGATTTCACTCCTACACTGGAAATTCCAGCTACCTCTCTTGTGCTCTAGCTAAGCAGTTTAAACAATGTTTATATGGTTGAGCCACACGCTTTCACTGTCCACTTACTTTGCCACCTACGCAACTCTTTACGCCCAGTAATTCCGGATAACGCTTGGGTCCTACGTATGACCGCGGCTGCTGGCACGTAGTTAGCAGACCCTTATTCTTCTGTTACTGTCATAATCATCACAGATAAAAGCAGTTTACAACCCGAAGGCCTTCTTCCTGCACGCGGTGTTGCTCCATCAGGCTTTCGCCCATTGTGGAAAATTCCCTACTGCTGCCTCCCGTAGGAGTCTGGGCCGTGTCTCAGTCCCAGTCTGGCTGATCATCCTCTCAGACCAGCTACCGATCGTCGCCTTGGTAGGCTTTTACCCTACCAACTAGCTAATCGGACGCAGGCCGTTCCCAAAGCGCCGAAGCTTTACTCCTTAGAGCATATGCGGCATTAGCAACCCTTTCGGGTCGTTATTCCTCACTTCGGGGTACGTTCCTACGCGTTACTCAGCCGTCCGCCGCTCGTCAGCGAGAAGCAAGCTTCTCCTGTTACCGCACGACTTGCATGTATTAAGCACACCGCCAGCGTTCATCCTGAGCCAGGATCAAACTCTCCAAAAAAGACAACTAAAAATATAGTTGTCAGAAACTGACGTTGATTTGCACTATTCAATTTTTAAAGTCCATTTTTTTAAGGACACCTCAATACAAGACCCGAAAAAATATACTGCCATCATAACCTGTTAGTGCGATAGCTGTCAAGCTAATTGGCATAATGATTATTAAAAAACAGGTGTGTTACAGCTTCGCCGGCTCTTCATCAATTACATCATGGTCAATATCTACCAAAGCTAACGAAACTACTTCATCGCCTTCATTAAGACGCATAATTCTTACGCCTTGGGTTGCTCTTCCAAGTTGCGGAATACTCTTTAACCCCAACCGGATGGCTTGGCCTTGTGAGGTTAAAATTATCATCTCCTGGCTATCATTATTATCTAGGAGTGTTTTAACGCTTACTAAGCGCCCTGTTTTTTTATTAACAACCGCTGAGCGTATGCCTACGCCACCTCTTGCATGGGGCATAAATTGTGACACTTTGGTGCGCTTTCCATAACCGTGCTGGCTGATAACAAATACGCTTGAGCCGTCTTGGACTACATCCATACCAATTACTTCATCACCGGCTCTTAGGCGAATGCCTCTTACGCCCCTGGAGGCGCGTCCCATCGGCCTCACATCTTTTTCATGGAATCTTATAGCCTGGCCTTGAGCGGTTGATAGGAGTATTTCATTATTGCCGTTTGTCATTCTTGTCCATTTCAATTCATTTCCTTCGTCAAGATTTATCGCTATTAGGCCAGAGCTTCGGACATTCTTATATTGTTCAAATGGAGTTTTCTTGACAACGCCCTTGACGGTACACATGAACAAATTGCCGCCAGCTTGTTTATTTACATTTATTACTGAGCTAACTTTTTCTTCAGGTTGAAGTTGAAGAAGATTAACAATCGCTATTCCTTTTGCATTTAAATTGGTGGCTGGAACTTCATAGGTCTTAATTCGGAACACTCTCCCACGGTTAGTAAAGAATAGGAGATAGTCATGTGTACTAGCATTTACAACATGTTCGATGACATCTTCTTCCCTCGTAACCATTCCCCGGCGGCCCTTTCCACCCCTGCCTTGCATCTTATATTCAATGATTGGGCTTCGTTTAATGTAATTGGCTGATGTAAGCGTTACAACTACTTGCTCTTCTGGAACAAGGTCTTCATCATTTAATTTTCCTAATTCCTGAACAACTATTTTAGTCCTACGCTTATCTCCAAATTGTTTCTTTACTTGTTCCAATTCTTCTTTAATGATGCTTAAAATTTTGTTTTCGTCCGCTAAAACAGTCTCAAGGCCTTTAATAATATTGCCCAGTTCTGTAAATTCGTCATCAATCTTTTTCCTTTCAAGCCCGGCTAAAGTTCGTAACTGCATAGCCAAAATTGCTTTGGCTTGAATTTCACTTAACGCAAACTTTTTTATTAGATTAATCTGGGCATCGTCGGTAGTCTCGCTTGACCGGATAGTATTTATAACTTCGTCAATGTGATCAAGGGCTATCTTAAGTCCTTCAAGTATATGGGCTCTTTCTTTGGCTTTACGTAATTCAAATTCTGTGCGACGCCGGACAACTATTTGCCGGTGTTTAATATGCTCCTTGATAATATCTTGAAGACCTAAAATACGCGGTTGTATGCCATCTATAAGAGCTAGCATATTAAAATGAAACGACGTTTGAAGTGATGTTAACTTATAAAGTTGGTTAAGTAGTTTCTTTGGGTAGGCATCTTTCTTAAGGTCAATAACCATCTGAACATTGCCCCGGGCGCTTTCATCTCTAATATCACTAATTCCGACTATTCTCTTTTCCTTGGTAAGCTCGGCTATCTTTTCTAACAAGCTGGCTTTGTTAAGACCGAATGGTATTTCAGATATAATAATCTGATTACGTCCTTTACTATTCTCGGCAATTTCAGCCACGCCGCGCATAACGACACCGCCCTTGCCCGTGGCGTAGGCAGTGCGGAGCGAATCTTTGCCAAAAACGATACCTCCAGTTGGAAAGTCCGGACCCTTTACGTACTTTAATAGGTCGTCTAGCGTAGCATCGGTATGATCTATCTGGTAAATAGTGGCATCGACAAGCTCCGTTAAATTATGAGGGGGTATATTTGTAGCCATGCCAACTGCTATACCAAGTTGACCGTTAAGCAGTAAATTGGGCAGTTTTGCTGGTAATACGGTCGGCTCTTTCCGGCTGCCATCATAGGTATCTACGAAGTCTACTGTCTCTTTATCGATATCAACCAATAAATCGTCCGCTATACGGGCCATTTTGGCTTCAGTGTAACGTTCAGCGGCAGGTGGATCGCCATCCATTGAACCAAAGTTACCTTGCCCGCTAATTAGCATGTAGCGCATAGACCATGGCTGAGCCATGCGCGCCATAGCATCGTAGATTGCCAGATTACCATGCGGGTGATACTTACCCATGACTTCACCGGTTACCCGAGCGCTTTTTACTGTTGAAGAATTGCTGCGCCAACCATTGGCATTCATAGCGTAAAGGATCCGCCGGTGAACCGGTTTTAGTCCATCACGCACATCAGGCAGTGCCCGGGCAACGATAACGCTCATTGAATAACGAAGGTAGTTATCCTCCATTACATCTTCGATCGTTCGAAGTTCAACTCTATTTGAATGCTCCGACGGAGTCGTCAACTGAGGAGTTACATCTTCTTTAATTGGTTTGTTATCCTGAGGTTCCATCTTGTTATATATCCAGGTCTTTTACAAATTTAGCGTGCGTTTGGATGAAGTTCTTGCGAAGCTCGACTTCCGTTCCCATAAGCTTATTAAAAATGGCATCTGCCTTTTCGGCATCTTCAATATGAACCTGAATAAGAACTCTTTTTTCAGGGTTCATCGTAGTTTCAAATAGCTGCTCAGCATCCATTTCTCCAAGGCCTTTATAACGCTTCTGCTCTATAAAACCGGCTTGTCGGAATCGCTCCTCGGTAGTTTCGGTCTTCATGCCCCCCATTGTACGTTTGGCGATAGCCTGATCGATGATCACATCAAGCTGTGACTCATCATACACAAAGACACTCGACTTGCGTCCCGGCTTAACTAGTTCAAATAATGGCGGTTTTGCTAAATAGAGATGGCCACCATCTATAACTTGCTGCATAAAACGGAAGAAAAATGTTAATAGCAAGGTACTAATGTGAGAACCGTCGACATCGGCATCGGTCATGATAACAATCCGGTTATAGCGCAATCCGGAAATATCAAATGATTCTTCAATGCCAACTCCAAGTGCTTTTATAAGACTAAGTATTTCATTATTGGCCAGCATTTTATCAAGTCTGGCCCGTTCGACATTTAATACTTTCCCTCTTAATGGTAATATGGCCTGTGTTTTACTGTCACGGCCGCTTTTAGCCGAACCACCAGCTGAATCACCTTCCACTAAGTACAATTCGGAATTCTTAGGGTCCTTAGACGAACAATCAGCCAGTTTGCCGGGCATACTAGCCCCATCAAGTATTCCTTTACGGATAATATTGTCCCGGGCCGCTCTGGCAGCCTTACGGGCCCGAGCAGCTAGTAGCGCTTTGCCAACAATTTTGCGAGCGATTGCCGGATGTTCTTCCAGATAATAGCTGAAGTACTCTATCATGACTTGCTCTACATATCCACGGACTTCTGGGTTGCCCAGTTTATTCTTGGTTTGACCTTCAAATTGCGGATCGGCTAATTTAACTAGAATAACAGCCGTTAATCCTTCACGGCAGTCTTCTCCCGAAAGGTTTTCTTCCTTCTCTTTGAGGATGCTATTTTTCCGGGCATAATCATTAACTACTCTTGTCAGAGCTGACCGGAACCCTGTAAGATGACTACCGCCATCGGAGTTTAAAACATTATTGGCAAAAGCTTTAATAGTTTCCGAAAAGGCATCAGAGTATTGGATTGCAATCTCAACCTGAACGCCTCCAACCTGCTTATCAACATAAAAAATATCATCCTCAACTGCATCCTTACCGATATTGAGATGATTCACGTATGACTGTATTCCACCTTCGAAATAGAAACTGTACTTAGTATTTGTCCGGTAATCAATAAGTGAAGTTCTGACTCCCTTTGTCAGATATGCTTGGTGCCTTAATCTGTCAAGAATTATTTCATAATCAAACTCTATGTCTTCAAAAACTGATTTGCTCGGATAAAATATAATTTCCGTTCCGGTTTGATCTGAATCGCCAATTTCATTAAGTTTAGTTTGCGGTACTCCATTTGCATATTCTTGCCTGAAAATTTTACCGTTTTGGTATACCGTCACGACAAGCCGTTCTGAAAGCGCGTTAACTACGCTGACTCCAACACCATGCAGGCCACCTGATACTTTATAACCGCCACCACCAAATTTACTCCCGGCATGTAATATAGTCAGAGCTGTTTCGACGCCACTCTTCTTAGTTTTGGGGTGTATACCAGTTGGAATACCGCGTCCGTTATCAAAAACACTTACCCCGCCGTCATCTAATATTTTGACTACTATTTCCGTAGCATAGCCAGCTAGAGCCTCATCAATCCCATTATCAATAATCTCCCATACTAAATGATGGAGTCCCTCCAGGCCGGTACTGCCAATAAACATACCAGGACGTTTACGTACTGGATCCAATCCCTCAAGAACTTGGATTTGTTCAGCGTTATAAATTTTTTGTTTCTCCACTCTTAAATCATCCTCATACTATAGAGTTCACTAATTCCCACTTGATTAAATATTATAACGCATATGATGATTAACAGCAATCTTGGTTTGAACATTTTATCACCTATATTAAGTTTAATTATTGTGGTCCGGGATTAGAAATTGGTTTTTGAACGAGGTTCCCGTCCTTGTCAATAAAAATCTCTTCACTATCTGCATTCCCAGGTTTATTAGTTTGCTCCGGTTTAGTTTGGGCCTCATTTGATGACGCAAGGCCGGAATCATTAGCCTGTATTGCCGGGGGTTGCTGACTGACGTCATTCTCAAGATTTCGGGCCAGTGCTGCTACTTCTTGCTTCTCTAACTCATTGCTTGATATATTTAATACTCCTTCAGATTGACTGTTAGCAGCTTGCTGGTTGGCATTATTGTTGCTCACAGCAGTGTGATGAGTAGTCGTTATTGTCTCATTTGGTGGCGTTGATACGGTTTGGGGACTATTAGGGCCCGTATTGCTGCTAGGGGTAATCAAATTATCAGGACTTCTAGCTGCTGGTTTAGAGCCACTGGACGGTGGCCGTGGCATGCTCGATGTTTTCTGGTTCGGTGCGGGGCGCCGTTTACTCAGCCAATCGTCAAGAAATGAAGAACTGGTTGAAGGTGAAGGACTTCTGGGGGATGGAGGACTTAATGGAGAGGTATTGTCAGCCCCAAAGGGAGAAGGCCCGTTTGGCCACTTTAATGCATTCTCAAAAGGTGATGCTGCGCCGAACGATGAATGTGTGTCATCTTTAGTAGTTAACCTTTCATTGACTTCTTTTTCAACCACATCTTTCGGGCGACCGTATTTGGCATCCGATAACTGTTTAAGAGCTTCTGCTAGTCTCGGGTTTGGAGTGCCTAGCGATGGCAATGCTGCCAAACTGAATGGCTGTGTTGGTACACCATTGATAAGTGTCCTGGTAATCGCATTGAAGTTAGGCAGTCTTAATAGATCTTCACCGCTAAATTGAGGCTGGAAATATCGAGAAAGTATTTCAACGTCATTTTGACCAACCCGGTACGCTATTATGGTACCCATATTCCCAAATACTGAATCCCGGATTTCTTCAGTTAACTGCGTTGTAAATTGGTTCGCCACGATTAAGTTGAGATGGTATTTACGCGCTTCAGACATGATAGTAGCAAACGACTCGGTTGAAAAATTTTGGAACTCATCGACATAGAGCGAGAAATCTACTCGTTCACTCTCCGGGATATTGGCACGGCTCATGGCGGCAGCCTGGAACTTCATTACAAAGACTATGCCTAGTAGTTTAGAATTTAGCTCGCCGGTTCGGCCTTTACTTAAATTAACCAGTAATATTTTCTTGTTGTCCATAATTTCTCGGAGATCAAAAGCGCTTTTAGTTTGACCGATGATCCGCCGCATCATTTCATTGGATAGGAAGGCGCCAAATTTACTTATAAACCAGCTGACTACATCACCAAATTCATTGGAGCGTTGCGACTGTGGCATTTCTTTTTGCCAGAATTCAATAACGGTTTGATCGGTTACATATTGTAACTTCTGCTGGACGAATTTTGGATCCCGGAAAAGTTTCGGAATATCGATAAACGTGCCACCGGCCGGATCAGCCATAACTGTTAATGCGGCATTGCGGAATAAATGCTCATAGCGCGGTCCCATGATGCCCGCATGCGTCGGATCATAGAGTTTATATAGCATATTCAGCGCTTCTTGAATCAAGAAGTCTTTTTGGTCGGGAGTATGGAACTCAAATATATTAAGACCTTTCGGGTAGTCCATGTCGGCAGGGCAGAAATAAATAATATCTTCAGTACGCTCTCTAGGCACCATAGCTAACAATTTTTCGGCAGTATCACCATGCGGGTCGACAAAGGCAAAACCATTGCCGCTTAACATGTCCTGAAGAGCAAGATTCTCTAGAAGCGTAGACTTACCGGCACCGGTTTGTCCGACAACATACATGTGCCGCTGACGGTCGATTAATGAAATTCTAACCGGTTTTTTAACGCCTCTGAATATGTTATAGCCTAGCAACAACCCCTCTTCTGGAATATTGCGGGGTGCGTCAATTTGTTTTGAACCCTGACGTTCAACTTGGGATGTGGGTATGTTGCTTTGGTCGGGAAAATGAAAAATCGTTGCTAACTCAACCGAATTTAACAGTGTTTTTTTCGAACTTTGCGGGAAATAACGCATTATGTAAGAAGTGACAAAAGTTTCAATATCATCAGATGAGGAATATTTAAAACCATTCCGGTTGGGGGCATTAAATAACGAAAACGCCGCAACAATATTACTTAAAATGGTCTGTGAACGCTGAGATATATTGGATGAAACAACAACTCTGATTAATACTTCAAAACCGGGATAACGGGTTTTATCATCTATCGCATCCAGATTGGCTTGATCTAAGCTTGATAATTCATTCTTTGCTTCCTGATTTTTGGATTTTGCTTCTGGAGCTTTTATAAAGGCTGTAAAAAATTGTCTTAATAGATCAAGTAGACTCTCTGATCCAAAACTCTTTCCCTTACCTTTACGTTTCTGGCTGGCGGTATGAGTCGAGTTATGGCGCCAAGACGGATGGGCTGGTCGTAGTAATATTTGTATGCCTGCACCATCTTCTTTATCTAATACTGACAGGGCGTTAAGCATACTTTGCAGGGCGTCTCTTTTAAGGTCTTGATAAGTTGCAATAGGTTGGACATAAGATTCTTTAAGTGTTAGTTCACCGCCAAATGTGCCGGTTATTTTACCGGCTTGACTAAAGATATTGTGTTCTGGCGCTTCATCAATCTGGACTGTTGGATATGCACTCACTAGCGCTTGTTTCATGACATCAATAAGGCCCACTGGTACTACTGCATAAAAATAGACTAATCCTTGCCAGCCGACTATCTCAAAGCCAAAGTGACGCTGACCATACATCCTGAACCAAAGGCCTTTTTGATAAGTACTATCTAGAATATTGTAGATGACCTGACCTTTTGAGATGTTCTCTTCGACGACATCTCTAGTATCCCGTCCGGTGGTTTCAGTGTCTTCGCTAGCTGGCGGCAAATGAATAAGCAATGACACCATCTTAAGCCCGCGTTCATAATTCTTTTCTTCCCTAAGCAAACTCCTATAGTTCCAGAAAACACCCATTACGACCCCTATGGCCAGTGCGACAGCAATACCCACAATTAAGATCAACGTTTCCATGGTAATTATCCGTTATCGAGTTTAATATCCTTGTTATATCTTTTCTTAATATAATCCGCTTTTGACATTTTAATTTCCTGGGACTGCATATATGGATCATTCTTTGTGGCATTTATTATCTGTTTTATTTTAGTGATCCATTCCTTTTCGATCCGTCGGCCATCCCTGGCTACGGCTGGAAAGTTAGTCATTAACTGCTGTACGGACATAGAGTTATTAAATGGCTGATTAACTGAGACATTTTGTCCGGGGGGATAAAAAGTAAGCGGCGCTACCGGTAATGCCGCATTCTGGGCAGCATTAACATTAGTTTGCGTTTTTGGTAACTGTTCAATTGATTCCCGATTAATATTCGGACTCGAATAAGTCTGGTCCGTCGGGCCTAGCTCGACATGCGGCAAGGGCAAATTCAAACTTGGCATCTCACTTGGAGAAGATGGATTCATGACTTTTATTATAGCAAGGAACTTTTAATTGATTACTCTAAAATATTCTTCTTATTAATCTATCAGTTGGGCATTTTAATCTATCAGTTGGGCATTAAGTGGCGCGGTTAACATAAAAACTAGCTACAGCGAAGAGAATGAGTAGTGTAATGAAACTTAATAAAGAAAATTGCCCTATTGAAGTTAAAACTAAGGATATTATGGGTAAGCTGGCAACTAATCCGGCGCGAAGTAATCTTTTCCGAGAAAAAACAAAAGTTTTCTCGTTGTTGAGATATTTCATGATCAGCATTACCGATAAAGTAAACGCGGCAAAGAATATAACAAACGGTAATACCAAGATAACTATTGGAATATGTTGAGAACTTGTCGTAGTAAGTAATAAAACTCCAATAACGTAAAAAATAAGATCTAGCAGAACGATTCGTGATGTATTCATAAGTTATCTAATTATAAGCTCAATAAATAACAATAAGCACTGCCTATAAATTTTATGCAGTGCTTCTTTGTGCCAGGACGGTAAACCCGCTCTTGTATTAAAAATAATAAGCGCTTACCGTCCGAAGCAATACTGACCGCTCTTACTACCTTTTGGGTAGAAAGGGCGAAACATATGAAGAGGTTTGTAAGTTTTTGTTTTGTTTTACTTACGTTTGTTATTTTATTATTATTTGCTTTATAAAGTCAATATTATTGTTGTTATATTAACTATTCTAATCTATAAATATGCACTTTATATTATTGTATTTTAGTCTACAATATTTACAACCACTTATATATAAATATACCTGAGTTTCACTAAACTTATCTACCCTTTTTTTTAAATAAAAGTATATACCGCCAACATTACTTTATAGTAAATTTATTTGTACTGGCCGTTAATATTTAATGCCTTCCAATGGTATAAATATTACTTTATACCAACCAATAATATAGTAAAAATTTGATTGCTTAACAATTGGGCAAATGCATTTTTATTAGCAGCGTGGCTAACACTAACACGATTTCGATTAAATGTTCCCAATCCTAAAATTTATCCATTCCCATTTCTTCAATGTCTTCCGGCCTTAACCGATTAATCAAATTCATATAATTTTAGTTCGCGAACTTAGTTTATTTTTATAATTTAAGCTATTCTCTAATGCTGCCATATTAATACTGACTCTATGTTATTTTTATGTTCCAGGTACATAAAATATATGAATTTTATCTTAATTACGCTTGATGTTTTTTTGGCAATAATAGTATTGCGTTTATAGTTATACACAGCTTTGTATGAATATCCTTCTAATCTCTCTTGACACCGTAATTCTCTATCTACTAAGATATGCATAGCACTTGAATAAAAAAAGTGCTCAAAAACAAAAAGACAAACACAACAACGGCTTCTCGCAAGCCGTTGTTCCATAAAAATCAATACCCCCGCAAAAATCAAATCCAAACCAAAACTTCAAAATAATAAAGACTCACTCTTCAATAAGGTGGGTCTTTATTATTTATAAAAAGATTTATGACTACCCTGCTTGATCTCTGTTATGGAAACTGTTAAAATAATGACTAATCTTTATTAAAAGATCATTAGGAGACTTAGTATTAGCAGTAAATACACCCGCTTGAATGAATCCATTCGGGCGCCTCAACTTAGAGTAATTGATGAGAATGGGAAACAGCTAGGAATATTTTCCCGCCAAGAAGCATTAAATTTGGCACATGAATATGAATTAGATTTGGTAGAAATTTCGCCTGACGCAGATCCGCCGGTGGCGAAAATTATTAATTGGGGTAAGTATAATTATCAACGTGTTAAACAAGTTCAGAAGAATAAACGCAATACTAAAGTTCAGACCATTAAACAAATGAGATTTGGTTTAAAAATCAGCGATCATGACTTAAGTGTAAAGCTTAAGAAGGTATCAGATTTGCTAGAAAGTGGACATAAGGTTAAAATAACTATATTCTATAGAGGAAGAGAGCTTGCCCATAAAGAATTAGGCTATAAGTTAGCTGAACGGGTTATTACTGGTTACGGTGATGAAATTGTCGTTGATCAACAACCACAACTTATGGGCAAACAGTTAAACTTTCTAGTAAGGAGTAATAATGCCAAAATTAAAAGTGCATAGCGGCACTAAAGATAGAGTTAAAATTTCTAAAAACGGTAAGGTACTCCGTTTACATGCTAATAGTAACCATTTTCTGCAGAAGAAAAGTGCTGCCCGTAAGCGAAAATTGGCCAGTTTTCAAACAATGAATAGTAACGACAGCAAGATCATCAAGAAAAAGCTCGGGAGTAAATAGATATGCGCGTTAAACGAAGTGTCCCATCTCATAAAAAACATCTCAAGATCCGTCAAGCCACAAAAGGTATGCAACGATCGCATCGCTCAAGTGTTAAGCGTGGCCGACAGGCGGTTACCAGGTCAATTCAATTTGCCTATCGAGACAGACGTAATAGTAAAAGAACTTTACGGCAGTTATGGAACGTAAGAATAAATGCAGCGGCAAGGATTAATGGCACGACTTACAGCAAATTCATAGCAGCGTTAAAAAAATCAAATATTTCTTTAGATCGTAAAATTTTATCTGAGCTGGCGGTTAATGAGCCTGAAGCATTTGCTTTAATTGTTAAAGAAACCACCGGCCAAGTCCCAAAGAGCAATTGATAAACTAGAAAATACTATATTGAAAGGGCCCAACATAAAAAGGGCCCTTTCTTCAATAATACTTCGTCAGATTATCCATAAGCCGGGTTCTGTTCTAGCTAATCATCTATCTAGTCAGAATGTTGCCATTAAGATCAAGCGGTTTAATTGTGAAAAATGCTGACGGGACATCACGATTTAAAAAATCGTTTAAGCATTTCTCTCCTTGCAGCAGGTAGGGTTTACCATTTTATTACTGTCACCAGCATAAATTGCGAGCTTTTACCTCGCTCTTTTCACCCTTACCTCTAGTAATGAAATTCTTCTGATTTGCACAGTTAGATTTTCAAGTATAGAGGCGGTTTAGTTTCTGTGGCACTTTCCCTAGGGTCACCCCCGGTTGCCGTTAACAACTACCTATTCCCTATGCTGCCCGGACTTTCCTCTCACTTTATTAAAGTAAGCGATCAGCCGATAATCTGACAAATATAATTATAACATGTTTACGGTTTAATTATAAAAATAAGCGCTACTTTTTTACTTATCTAACTCGTTGTCTAATGCTTGATTTACCAAACTGTCTGCAAGTTTATTAAGCTCTCGAGGTATTTGGGTAAAAGATACTTCCTTAAAAGTAGCTACCAATTCACTAATGGATTGATGTATGGGCCAAAGATCCCGGTTCCTAACTTTAAATTTACCTAACATTTGATTAACGACCAATAGGCTATCCATATAAACATGTATTTTTTTTGGATGCAAATCCCTACTGGCTGCCAGCGCAAGCTTTAATGCATGGTATTCGGCTTGATTATTGGTCGTTACGCCTATGTATACACCCTCCTGGCGGATTATATTATTTTGCATGTCTAGTAATGCATAGCCACTAGCAGAAGGCCCCGGATTACCCCTAGAACCACCATCTGTAAAAATCTTTATTTCATCGATTGTTGTTCTATGCTGATTGGGTACTATAGGTGTTTGAAGGCTCTTGAATAAATCGTCAACCACTTCAGCTAAGTGTTGGTCGTCTTTAGTTACGATTTCCTTACCGCCCTCACCACGGCTTGTTAACCAAATACGTACATCTTTTTCTTTGTTTTCCCATCTTAAATGCGGAATTATTTCAGGAATTGAACTTGTTAATAATTGCATAAAACTAAACGCCTCAGCAAATCTGGGAAATTTAAACTTCTTATACAAGCCTTCGTTAGTTTCTTGCCACATTGTAGGTATATCTTAACATGATGATTAGAACAGCTTCTAATATAAATTGAGCATATATATACAAATGGTTATGAAAGTGATTAATAAAAGATATATAGGCTAGTAATGGTCATACTACTATTAATTAAATGCGGCCAATTGTGGGGTGATTATCGCAAATTTAATAAAATCATTGTATGCTGTAATTAAGCGCAAAAAACAAAAAGATAAAACCATGCCAACCGACAATGATGATAGATTGCTCGACGACCCCGACCAACTATCCGTACATCAAGATAGTAAGCCGGACAATAAGCTAAAGCTGAAATCTCGCTTAAAGGCGAAAAATTTACGAATAAGAGGCAAGGTAAGAGCACGGCCATTCATAGATATATTCCTTGGAGCTGAACTTCTAATAAGGTTAAGGTTGGCTCAAGTATTCAAAGCATTTTGGCGATGTCGTAAAGTTATTACAATTATTACCTCTTGTAGTTTGCTTTCTATTATTATGGCGGGTTTTATTGTTTTTACGTTTCTACCGCCATCAATACACTATTCCTTTGCTGATCATGAAAGCTGTATTGATAACCCTGCGATCTTCCCAAATCTTTTTAAGTCTAGCCCCAAGACAATATTTTCGCTTACCCGCATTGCAGATGTATCAATCGGCAAAACGCCAATCTTTTCATATAAGCTATGTGCTAAACTTAACAGCGCCCCTGCGCCACAAGTTACTTATACCAATCATCAGCAGTTATCAATCGGTGGCCTACATATAAATAGATCGGTTAGGATTATTACCCCGAACTTCCCTTCGGTAGCCAGTGTTAACCTTGACGCCAAAGCTATTCCAATCAACAAACCCATTGTATTCAAACTCAATCAGTTTGATGCTACCTTCGATTACGCCATAGTTGCCAACGGACAAACCAGTCATTGCTCTAAACAAAAAACTACACTCACCTGCAGCCTTACTCCGCTTAAATTTAGCTATGCAGACAGCTATAAAACCTCTCTAAACCGGGCCTTCCATGGACAGATAGCTGGTTCTGTTCTCTCAAAAGCAGTTCAAACAATCACCGCTACCGCTATTACTCAGACATCTATTGATTCCGGGGCCATTGTATATGACAAACCTCAAGGGATTACGTTGCAAACCAATAAAGCCATTTCTGGCTTACAATCTATCAGTTTATCAACTATAAATGCCGACGGAACAACAAACATTCCCATAGCCAGCTCTTTCAGCGGCAATACTATTACTGTTAACTTTACAAATCAGTTGCCACGCCAGGCATCATTTGATCTGCATATTGATAACCTGACCGCCAGTGATCAAAGTACCCTACAACAACCCTATGATCTTATTTTTACAACTTCGGGTGGGCCTCAAGTTACGGGGGTTAATCTACCTTCGTACGGAGTAGCATTTAATCAATCTATTATACTGACTTTTAATCAAGCCTTACTAGCTAGCCAAAATGTAAGCAGTCTTGCTTCTTTGACAGTTAACGGTGTTGCGCAACCTGCTTCGTATTCGTTAAGTGGCGATCAACTTATTATCCAGCCGACAGATGACTTTCCAGTATGTGCTACCGTTAACGTGCAATTAAACGATCAAGCTCAGAATGATTTTGGAATTTCTGGCAACTCAGCCTGGAGCTTTACAACGCGGTCACATTGTTATACGACTTTTAGCATAGGCACATCAGTCGAAGGACGACCAATTATAGCTTATCAGTTTGGGAGTGGTCCAAGTATGGTCCTATACATCGGAGCGATGGAGGGTAACGAGCAAAACTCTTCGAAACTTCTAAGCCAATGGATAACTAATGTCGATGCTAACCCCGGTAAAATCCCATCATACCGCACGCTAGTTATTATTCCCACTATTAATCCTGACGGTTTTGCGGCTGATACGAGATTAAATGCAGATGGCATTGATCTTAATCGCAACTTCCCCTCCAACAATTGGCAGACCGCGGCAACAGAACCGACTGCACCTAGTGTTTGGACAAATGATGGTGGGCCATATCCACTATCCGAACCTGAATCACAAGCGTTAGCCAATTATTATACCGCACACCTTCCACGTCTTACGCTGACTATGCATTCACATGGTGGCATAGTAGAAGCTAACGATGCTGGTGGTTCTGACTCCCTGGGCGCCCAATATGCATCTTTGGCGGATTATGAGGCAATACCAACATATGCCATTGGTAATTTTTTCGACTATACAACAACAGGAGCTTTTGAGGATTGGGCTAATAATAAATTAGGGTTACCTGTATTAGAAGTCGAACTTGAGAGCGCAACATCTGATGAATACAGCCGTAATCTTCCGGCTTTATGGGCTATGGCTCAAGTGAGTCCTTAGGTAAATCCAAGTATAAGTGTACTGTTACAAACGTCTAGATTATTTCTGGCCTGATATCAGTGGTCGAGTTGGAGCGATTAACCTTGAACAGCTCGATACACTTCTATTATCCCTCAAAACCTACTGGGATTATAGCAATAATAAGGGCTTGCTGGAGACTATTAGGGCTTTTGAGAAGCAACCGGCCAATAAGGAATATCAGCTTGCCTATGAACTATAACAGGGGTAAATGATGGTTTTAGTTAGATTACGGTGTTAGGACTTGAACAATATGCCGTACCAAACTGGATAAAAAACCTTGTTCGGTCAATATCAGATATATATTATATGCCCGTATTATTATGAGCCTTATGCGCGGGAGCTGGCCTCTTGTACTTGTTATTCTATACTGATTAACGCAGTTTGAGCTGACTGGATATTAGAGCTGGCCTCAGTCATATCAGTCTGTTTTTGTGATTGATCTTTGCTTACCTCAGCTTCGGACGACTGACAAAAGCTGTCTGTACTGTCGGCGCTGCATGTTTGTTGTATTGTAGGCTCCACTTCGGCGATTTGAGATACATCTGACGACGCTTGAGTATATTGGTTATAAGCATTTATTATATACGTCTCGACTGTGATTATGTTCGACTCCGTCGAGAATGAGTACGCGGTACTGCTTATATCTTTTATCGATTGTATGTCGCTGGAGATATTTAGTTGGTCTTGGTAAAAAGCGCTCGTTTTACTGGCACCTATATCCCCAGCAAAAGTGTATGAGTCGTTAAACGTGGTCGTAAACTTAGCTTGGTCAGAACTCGACAGATTACTGGGAAGTTGTGGCTGAGATATTACTGGCGCCGGCGTAGTGTTAGTAGGTGTGGCCGGTGACGCATTAGAACTACCGACCGATAACGTACTGCTGGTGTCTGGTGTTGTCGCCGAACTATTCGCCAGTTTAACAGGCGTATTGTGCTTTAGTGAGTGCAAAACTATGACTGATATGCCAACCAATAGACATACTCCAACGATAGAGCCTATATGAACCCACCTACGATCTTTACGGTTCTTTTTAAGCTCTCTAGCTAGCCAATCACTATCATTGTCTGACATATATAAATACTACTCCAGGTTAGTTACACGATACTATGCCACCCTCCATTTGGCCATTTGCACATAGTCCAGGAGCTATTGGAGCCTGTGGTGTTTGGACATAGACTACTTTAGTATTGCTCTCACTGGATAACTGTTTAATCTCACTGTTTAACTTAGTGATATTTGCTAAGTCACTACTCGCTAGCTCCTGGTACATTTGAGAGCTTGTTTTATAGCCTTTGCCGGTAGTTTGAGCCTGTTTTAGTTGAGCGCTAAGTGTAGCAATCTGGCTAGTGTCGGTCTTTATAGCAGGTTCCTTTAAGTGCATACCCAGTGTCGTTCCGCCACCAAATATAACGAGTATCAAGATCATTAGTAGCCCATAGCGTAGAACACGGTTCTTGAATATCCGTCTGAGCTTATGCAGCAAGTTATGTCGTCTGGCGTTTGCCATACCATCTCCTTTGGTTATAGGTAATGCCGGCGACAAACTAAAAAGCTAGCCGCTAGCGAGACTTGCGCCCCTACAATCCTTTAGGACTGCAACCATCAAAGAATAGTACTAACGACTAGCTGTTATTCTTTGATGGATTTATGACCGTGCCGCAAAGCGGTTTAGGTCGCGCGGCTTAAAAGCCACTTGACGATAGTATAACAAAGTTGTCTGATATTGACAATCTGAGGTTCTATGTTCTGGTCTAATAAAACATCTGTATTAACAGGGGTAAAAGTGCTATAATAGTAACATGATTAGAACTGAGTTTTTTAAGCAAATCGTCGATGAGTACTTGTTCTTGGACTTGAAGAATATGGTTGAGATACAGCAAAAAGCCGGCGAGCCGGCCGGTGCTGCCAGCTATCCCATATTGGCGACTTGTGTATCAGCTATGGAACTGCTTGGTGGCCTGCTGTCGAGCGAGGACTACAGCGATAACCAGAGTAAAAGCAAAGGATACTTCGAGCATTACTGGAACGAGTACCTTATCAAGGTCAATCCGGCTTACAGCCGTTACTTGGACCTATTTTGGCAGTTAGTTAGACATGGTGTAGCCCATACATACATCGCAAAGACCGCAATCACTGTTACGAAGGGTAAAAAAGATAGTCATCTTGTACTTTACAGCGACAACACTCGCTTTAATATAGACTGTCAGGTGTTTTACGAGGACTTCCTGAAGTCTTATAACGATCAGGTAAAACCCCTATTAGTGGCCGACAATGCCTTTACTAAACAGGTTGATAAGAATATCGACCTTCTGCTATCAGGAAGTGAGGAACGCTCTCAAAAAGTATTAGCTCCCTTAGTGCCTACTACACGACCGTCTGACGACTCAAAGTCCGATACTTGGCAGACTCCCAGTGGTATAGCGCCAACAACACAGACTACAACGGTAGTGCCTGACAACATTAGACAAGAGTTCAATGAACAACAAAAGCTAAACATAACTAAGGACGCCCAAATCAGGTCAGGCGCCTCAATGATTACACAAGAGACAGCCGAGAGCTTAAAGAATATCAAAATGATAACAACCAAAGACTCCGAGTGAAGGCTTTATCAACAAGTACGCGCGCCCGCGCGTGGGGTCAGGCTTATAAGAATGTCGGTTAGCCCCCGCTAAACTACATCGTTATTTTTACCAAAAAGCACCCTAATGAGGACTTCCGCCCACAGTACGCGCGCCCGCGCGCGCGTGGGGTCAGACCATGTTTATAGTGTTCAAAAAGGTACTTTAAGGTGCTATTTTTACCATATTTAACCAAAACGTGGACAATAGGTGCCTATAACCATTATATTTAAGCCATGTTCCAGAAGCATAAAGCCAAAGTTGCTGAACAAAAAGCTGAGAAGCAGTATCAGTCAGACCTTGCTAAATGGGAAGTCCAAGACAAGCTATTTACTAGCTATATAGAAGTTGCAAAGACATTCAAAGGTAATAGTAGTGGTGAGATTATGCTAAAACCTGGTGAAGCCCTGTTTTATAAAGTAACCGGTGCTAGTTTAGTCGGCGAGAAGCGTGGTGCCGGACACTATGAAGGCCGATCACAGGGTGTATCAGTACCAATCGGCCATATCGGCCACAGTACGGTTCGTTACCGTGCCGGTGCGTCAAAGGGTCACTTCGTACAAGGAACGCCTTATGAAGCGGCTGTAGATGTTGGCACGGCCTTTATTACGAACCGGCGGGTTATTTTTGAAGGGGCTAAACAAACCCGCGAGTGTAGCTTTGATAAGTTGATAGGCACTAACTTTGACACCCAAAAAGGCCAAGCCACATTCTCGACATCTAATCGTCAAAAACCAACAACAATACATTACGGTTTGGACGTATCAGCCTTCTTTGTGTTCAGGTTCCAGTTAGCAATGGCTTATTACAAACATACTTTACCGCAGCTCATGGATTACCTTGTAAAACACAAGGCTGAACTAGAGGCTAATAAGCCTATTCCGCCAGCCCAAACAACTTAAAGATAATCAAAATCCTTGTGCTTGCACCCGCGAGTCTTTGTGACTAAGCTAGTACTGTAAGTTAATAAAGGAGGCCAGACCGACTAGTTTGCCAGTAGCCTAATACAGGGGCTATCAGTAGCAAAAACTACTGTAAATGCTGATTGTTTGACAACAGCAAAAGGTTTAATCGTGTCAGGTCTAGCTAAAAAGCAGCTTCCTAGTTTATTTACGTCCAGCTCAGAGCCTTCTCATGAGGGTATTGAGCAACTTCCTGACGATAATCAAACAGATAGTCTTATAGCCTTGCTAGATGAGTTCAAAAAGGTTGACCTTAACTCCCCTATGGCAAAACTAAATGAGACTACCATATCTGATAATAATGGTGGCCGGATTGAACTTTAGCTAGGTGGAAGATAGTTTGCTGTCGGCCAACTAGGATAAAATAAGCCTATGTATGATGACGATGAACAGATAGACATTAAAAAACTCAAGTATGCCTTATATGCCCGTAAGTCTACGGACGACCCTCAACGCCAAATCCGCAGCATTGATGACCAGATTGATGAATGTAAGCTTATGGCTCAACGCCTGGGTATCAAGGTAGTGGCTACCATTCGTGAGGAGAAGTCAGCTAAGAAGCCAGGTTTACGGCCGAAGTTTAGCAATATGCTCAAAGACCTAAAGGATAAAAAGTATGACGCTGTATTGGCGTGGAACCCTGACAGATTAGCCCGCAACATGAAGGAGGGTGGCGAGATAATAGATATGGTAGACGAGGGTATCATTCAGGACATGAAGTTTGTAACCCACCACTTTAGTTCAGACGCTAACGGTAAAATGCTACTCGGCATGGCCTTTGTGTTATCCAAGCAATACTCAGATAAACTATCACAAGACGTAACTAGGGGTGTTAAACGAGGGCTAAATCAGGGTAAGTCAGCCGGAACACCGAAGCATGGTTATATTCGTACTGACGAAGGTATATACCGACCTGACGGTAAAAACTTTGACCTTATTTGTGAAGCCTGGACTATGCGTAAAGCCGGTAAGTCACTAAAGTCCATCGCCCAACAAATGAATGATAATGGCTACGCTCGTACCTATAAGGATAAGGCCACCAAAGCCGGCCAAAAGGTGCTTATGAGCGATAAGATATTGAGTGACAGGGTGTTCCCAGACCCCTTCTATTACGGCGTGTTAATCCAAAAAGGTAAGCAGGTTGACCTACGAGCTATTGGGGGCTACGACTTTGAGCCGGCTACTGACGAGGAGACGTATAATCATATTCAAAGCCTAACTGGCAGGAGGTCTGTTGTGGAGCGCAAGCGAACTGTATTTAAGCCATTAGTGGGCATGGTTATATGTGCTTACTGTAAGAATAAAATGTACCCTCAAACGCCAAGAAGTGGCCGTAAATCAGAGGTAGCTCATATCTTATCCTACCGTTGTGAGACGCCTTATTGTCCGCGCCGGAACAAAGAGCTTAAACTACATCAATCTGTTAGGGCAAAAGTTATCTTTGATTATATGTATGACATGTTAAAAAACTTCCATGTTACCCGCGAGGACTACGATCAACTTTGTAAGCAGTTGAACACCAAAAATAATGCCGATTTGCAGGCCGTGGCAGTCAAAATCCACTCAAAGCAGGGTGCGCTAAAAAGCATAGTGGCCGACAATAAGGAGCGTAGCCTAAAGATACTCAAACTAAACCCGTCCAGCCCGATTTATAAAACGAATGAGGCTTATATAGCCGACCAAGTAGTGGAACAGGAACGGATACAGGACGAGATTGATAAGTTACAGGAGCAAATCACTAACCCCCAACAGGATATGTTGAGCTTTGAGGAGTTCTTGAACATTGCTAAAAGTGCTGATTTATATCTTAAAGCCGCTGACATTGCAGCGAAGGACAGAATAACCCGCTTAATCTACTTGAACGTGACTGTTGATGACCAAAATGTGGTCGATTGCCAGATACGGGAACCATTTAAGACGTACTTCCAAATGCACAAAATCCTTGCTGGTCGGGGTGACAGGACTTGAACCTGCGACCTCACGGCCCCCAGCCGTACGCGCTAGCCAACTGCGCTACACCCCGGAACTTAAATGGCTGGGAATCACCGAAATGATTAAACCTGATCGATATCAGGTGGGTACTCTCACTTAATAACCACGGTTATTAAAAATATTAAGTTCCCTTTACTTTTATATTCAGATAATCATCTACTCGGCAATAGTCCCAGCCAATTAATATTATAGTTACTTATAAATACTTAGCCAATTAAAAAGTTTATCAGATGTTGATCGATTGAGACGATAAAGGGGCTCAAGAACAGGAAGAATAGTAATAATATGAAAATTATTGCCGTGAAGCCCATTCCTTCAATCCGTTCCATCACACGTTGTAAGGGTTCTGGAGCAAAGGCATAAAGTAGTCTAGATCCGTCTAGTGGTGGGAACGGGATCATATTAAACACAAATACTGCTACATTAATTTCCAAAAAGAGAAATATGTCGTAAGCCATACTATAACTCATACTATTACCATATATATGCAATATGACAGCCGCAAAACCGGCTAGTACAAAATTTGACAATGGACCGGCAAGCCCAACTAAAGCAGCCCCATATTCACGGAATTTTACTCTGTTAGGATTGAATGGTACGGGTTTAGCCGCTAAAAATGGCACATGAAAAATCAAAATCATGGCTATTGGCAATAAGACAGTTGTATATAAATCAATATGCTTCAGCGGATTTAGGGTTAGGCGGCCAGCTTCTTTGGCAGTATCATCACCTAAAGCATGGGCTGCATAGCCATGCATGGCTTCATGGATGGCCAATGATATAATAATCGAGCCAATTATAATGATATCTTGTGTAGTAGTAAGCCCACTGAACATATGACCAGTATACATGACAGGCAGCACGAAATTCACGCTTAAGTGTCTAAGTTGACGTACACGCAGAAACCAGTTACAATAACACCTCAGCTAAAGAGAAAGTTTAAGATGCAAAAATGCACAATCACCGGTAAGGGTAAACAGTTTGGGAATAATGTGAGTTTTTCTCAACGCCATACTAAGAAAACCTGGCAACCAAATCTTCAGACCAAGACAATTGTCATCGACGGCCGTAAGACTAAAGTCAAAATTAGCACCCAAGCTATACGTCAACTTAAAAAACAAGGGCTTATTCCAGGTCAATCCAAACCAAACTCGACTTAAAGATATAGAATTGTTATTTTTCTTGGTCAGAGGTTGAGGATATAGGCTCAATAATAACTAGCTGAGTATTGTCAATTAGAAGATCAGCTGGCTTAATTTTCAGTCTTTGAATGGTTTCTTTTGGTTCCATAGCAATGTTTTTAAGCGCTTCTTCTAATGACTGTTGTGGTATCGGATAATGTAGTGATTTATGGGCATAATGCGTCGGAATGACTAACTTTGGTTCGATCTTCTTAATTAATCCTAGCGCCCCGACTCCATCAATGGTATAACCATTCCCGCCTACAGGAATACACAATAGATCTACGGTTCCGATTGACCCTAGCTCGCTATCACTTAACTCGGGAAATATGTGCCCGGTAATTAGAACACGAATATCCTCTATAAGTAGTTTATACAAAGTAGCATTTTTCTGATCTGGCTCATCCATAAATCCCCTAACGCTGATACCTTGGATGTTTACTTCTGAAACTTCATATTCACCTGGTCCATCAATAACTAACTTTACAGGCTTCTGCGGAAGACTATGTTGGCTAGTGTATACAGCTATATCATTAACTTTTAAGATAGACTTGCCGCCAAGTTCACTTAAATTATCATCAACTACAACCCTAGCTTGCTTAGTAATTAAAACCAAACAATTAGCTCCATAATAACGTAATTCCATATAACATATACCTTCTTTTAATTTTCCTTATTAGACATATCCAGTAAACCATGCTTATCAACTAGTACTTGCATTTTTGAAGTTAAAATATCGGTTATAAAACGATCCTTTATCTGAAGACGGTAATCAAATTCTTTTTTATCCATAAGAGTGTAGCGCAACTCTTTCCCCTCATCAGTTTCAACAATGGCTATAAAGTTAGCAAGTCTGGTACGGTTAATATCTCCCACTATCAGAATATCAACTTCAGCCGCCACATCTCGAGTGAATTGTCCTGTGTAGATAGCAAGTTCGACATTACCAAGTGCTTTCAATGAATCAGAGTGTGTAGCTTTAGAAGAAGTGCTGGTCTTTTTACTATCCTCATTTTCCTCTGCAGGACTTATCCCGAACATCATATGTAATGGTTCGTAGAGTTCATACGTTTGGTTAACTTCGTAATATAACCGGTTATTTGTTGTATCGGAAGAGATAATACCTATACTCAATAGATTAGCAAGCTCCCTACGGACGGAATTTATCTGTTCTTCTATTTTTCTGGTAATCTCGCGAACATAATATGATCTATTCGGGTTGCTAAAAAACAACCTGAGTAATTTGACTCTAGTCTTTGACCCAAACAGTTGCTCAATCATATTTATATTGTACCAGACGATGACAAGTAAATTACTATTGTTTATTCAAAAAGGTTGTTATTATATCAACAGCTTGTATCTGTTTATCAACCCATTGAATACTTTTGTTTCGCTTAAACCAGGTGCGTTGTTTTTTCGCTAATTGCAAATCCAGTCGCACACATTGATCAATAATTTCATTTTTACAAATCTGTTTATCTAAATATTGGCGGACGGATCTATAGGCTGGAGCGTGAAGAGCTTCTATCTCCCAACCATATTTATTGGCCACGCTAATGGTTTCTTTTATGAGACCCCGCTCAAGCATTGACTCGGCTCTTTTCGCTAGTCGTTTTTTTAGATCATCTTTGCTTACATTTAATCCAATAATAATGGTGTTTGAGCGTAAGTCTTGTTTTGTCGGAATTACTCCTTTTGTCTCTAGAGTTCTAATAAGGTGACGTTTATTATAAGCATTTAACGGCAGTTTAATATTGTTCTCTTTAATAGTTGATTGAAGCTGTTCTACCGTTAGTTTTTCGAGTTGTTGACGTTTAACGGGGTCCGGAGCTGGTCTAAAAGTATAATCAAATATGACTGCATCTATATATAGCCCGCTTCCACCGACTAAAATTGGTATTTTACCCCGATGATTAATCTGTGAGATTGATTTCATGGCCCGTCGCTTAAACTGGACTACCGTTATGGGCTTGTCCGGAGTTGTTATATTTAACAGATGATGAGCTGTATGTTTTTGGTCGGTTTTACTAGGCTTTGCAGTGCCAATATCTAATTCATTGAAAACAGTGCGTGAATCAGTTGCTATTATTTCACCATTAAATGTTTGGGCAACCCTAAGAGCAAGATCAGATTTTCCGGATCCTGTTACACCAACAATTACTATCAGCGGTTTTATCTTAGTTCTGGATGCCATAACAATTTATCAACGTCAACTTTGTAGTTATCATCTACAGTTATCCCGTCAGCTTCAAGCATTTTCTTATGCTGAGCCCTCCCACCTGGATAGCCATTTGCCAAAAATCCTTTCTTATTCACAACTCTTTGCCAAGGTAGATCTTCAGGACCAAAATGAGCTATTTGCCCAACTTCCCAAGCCGCCCAAGAAGCCCCGCAAAGAGTTGCCAACTGCCCATAAGTCATTACTTTACCACGTGGAATCTGACTAACGATTTTACGCACCCTTACTTTAAACTTACTATCTACTCTTGGCATCAGTAATTAAGATAAACTAGACTTTAGTAACCGGTCCCTTGACTCTTTCACAATAGCAGTTATAAATACATCTATATCATAAGCTTCGTGGCTATTACCCATATCAGATCTAATTCTAGGTTGAAGTTTCTTAGTTTCAATTTCTTTATCACCAATAACAATTGAATAAGGAATCTTCATAAGTTCAGCTGATCTAATTTTTTTACTTACTGACTGATTGGATTTATCTATTGTATATCTTACATCAGCCTGCCGAAGTTGTTTGGCTAAATCATTAGCAAATGATATTGTATTTTCTTCCTGATTCACGGTAAGTATTCTTACTTGTTCTGGGGCTAACCAGACTGGGAAGCGACCTGCTGTATGCTCAATATATACTGCTAAGAAACGTTCAATTGAACCAAGTAATGCTTTGTGAATCATAACCGGACGCTTAATAGATCCGTCTTTGTCTATGTAACCCAAATCAAATCGCTCCGGGAGAACAAAGTCTAATTGAACTGTCGCGCATTGCCATTCTCTTTGGAGTGAATCTCTAATCATAAAATCAATTTTGGGCCCATAAAAAGCGGCTTCTCCTTGATCTTCAACAGTTTTTAAATCCGTATCCTGAGCCACTTGTCTGATTATGACCTCAGACTTTTCCCATAAGGCTGGATCTCCTAAGTATTGGCCAGATTTATCTCTAGTTGATAGGTGGGCATAATATTCTAAGCCGAGTACTTCATAGAGTGTAACTATCATCTTTATAATTGATTTCAATTCTTTCTCGATGTGTTTTTCGCTACAAAAAACGTGACCATCATCTTGAGAAAGTGAACGTACTCTAGCTAAACCATGCAACTCGCCACTTTTTTCGTCACGGTAGTTTGTTGTATTTTCCATATAACGGACCGGCAGTTCGCGATAACTCCACGGTTTTCGGGCAAATAATTGGATATGATGCGGACAATTCATCGGTTTCATCATAAATTTTTCATTAGTTTCAGTACTGGATACAGAGAAACGTTCAGGGAATTTATCATAATGACCTGATTTTTTATAAAGTTCTTCTTTAGCTATATGGGGTGTCCAAACTCTTTCATAACCATATTTTCGCTGCAACTCTTGAGAGTAAGCACTTAAATTCTCGCGCAAGACCGATCCACGAGGAGTAAAAAGCGGTAAACCCGATCCAACAAACTCAGAAAAAGTGAAAAGGTCCAGTTCCAAGCCAAGCTTTCTATGGTCACGCTGTTTTGCTAGTACTATTAGTTCAAGTTGTTTCTTAAGCTCTGATCCATCTATAAAAGCCAAGCCATAAATACGTTGCATCTGTGGTTTATTGGTCTGTCCACGCCAGTATGCCCCTGATATACGAAGAAGTTTAAATGCTCCAACTTGACTTGTTGAAGCGACATGCGGCCCTCTACACAAATCAATAAAATCACCATTGCGATAAAAAGAAACTTTCTCAACTTTACTGGTCTCACCATTAGCGATGCCAAGTTCAAGGATATTTAGGTCTTTGAGATTGGTTGTGCCCTCCCGCTTAAGATCATTGAGAAGTTCTAGCTTATAAGGTTGTTCACTCTGTTGCGCCCACTCAATCGCTTGCTCGATACCCATCTCTATCTGCTCGAAAGGTTCATTTTCAGCAATAATTTTCTTCATTTCCGATTCTATTTTTTCAAAATCATCTTCTGATAGTTTTATCTCACCTAAATCAACATCATAATAGAAACCATTATCAACTACTGGGCCAACGCCAAATTTAGCGTTCGGCCATAAACGTATTATCGCACTTGCCATTATATGGGCTAGACTATGTCGGGTTTCTTCTAAATTTGGAGACGTTGTTTGCATTGTGATTATTCCTTTATATTAAATAAAAAAGACGCGCATTCCTGTTAAATATTCTCGCAATGATATTTAACAACTGTGGAATTTTACGCGTCTCGGGCCTAAATATTATGTCGTAAAATATTTAGGTGGTTCCACCGGACTTCCTCAATGTTGAGGCACTTGTGACAGCACGTTTTCGTACGTTCTGACTGCCTACGAAGCTAAGCGATTAGTGACTTCGCCTCACCGCTTACTACGGATTATAACACATCCCAAAACTTCGCCTGTCCAATTAATATAATACAGTTGGTATAATAATGCTAGCTTTATTTTCATTATTTTATTGTTAATCCTACATCTCTCCTGTGGATGACTCATATATAAAGACTGCCAAATTAACTATTAAATTTTACAATTATTTCAAAAATTCAATATTTTGTTAATATAATTACTACACATTCAAGACAAAGAATGTTACTCTGTTACTCGTAGTTCTTGATTAAATTAATAATTAGATAGAAAGCATATGGGCTCTTAGCTCACTTGGCTAGAGCGCCGCTTTGACGTAGCGGAGGTAAGAGGTTCGAATCCTCTAGAGCCCACCAGTTTCAACAATTTTTTCCGAGAATATTGACTCATCTGTAAAGTAATGCTTAAGCTTGACTTATTTTTTACTTTGTGTTAACATAAGCGTGTTAATTGAGGCCTTTTGGTGAGTACCAGTAAGAGCAGCACGCTTGATAATTTTAAGCTATTCTACGAAGAGCTTAAATTCAATAAATCAATTATCAGAGTAAAACGTATTCGTCCCGGAATACGAGTTAGTAGATAAGAACTAAAATCCAGTAATCACTGGATTTTTTTATCCACTTATAATATTGTTATTTTGCACTAGTATTTTTTATAGCAATATATCAATATATTGTCATGGTATGTATATATTGTGGCGGCATTACTAACGTTACTAATTCTAGACTACAACGAAAGTTAAATCGAAAATGGCGACGTAGAAAATGTCAGACATGCAATCAAATCTTTACTACCATTGAAAGTATTAGCGAGAATACTTCAATAATGGTTGACAAGAGTCCTGCTGAGCCTCAACTTGTGCCTTTCTCTCGTGATAACTTATTTATAAGTTTATACAGAAGTTGTGGACACCGGAGTACGGCTTTAAGTGATGCTAGTTTAATAACCGACACGATTATCAGTAAATTATTATCAAAGGTTGAGAATTCCTGTATATCCCAAAACATAATCCAACAGTATGCTTTTATTACACTAAAACGATTCGATCCTGTGGCCGCAACCTTTTACAAAGCTTACTACTGGAAGAACCCAATCCAAACTGCCAAAATTAGCTAAGTCGCTTTCTTTGTATCGGTAATAACCTTTTTTTCTGTAACATCGAACTTTCCAATGTATTTTCCGAACATCAGGCGAGTTTGGGAATAAAGTGCAGCCGTTGAGCTATATGCGAGAGCGGTTACTGGCATTAATACCCATTGTAGGACCATGAATACCGATCTATTAGCTTTATAACGTTTAGGCTTCGGCGGCAAAGTTTTAAAACAGATAAATAATGTCGCTAATGCTCCGATTAAAGCAATCTCCTGAATATGACTAATTATATGCGGCAGCACATTCGCGGCATAACTCTCCGGATGGAATAAAGCCGGCACAAAACCGGAAAACAGTAACAGCGGCGGAGCTACTGCCCATGTTATATGGCTCTCAAATAACCGGAGAAGTTTTATGCATAAATCTTTTTTAGGGACAGTATTTTTATGGTAAAAACCCTTATCTACAACATACGCTATATCTGAAGCCCCCCAAGTCCAACGACGTAGTTGAATGAACTGTGCTTTTAACGTCTTCCAGTAAGTGCTAGCCAGAACCGCATCCTGGTAGACCGGAATATAAATAGGGTATACCACATGCTTGCCATCGTAACGGAAGTATGTCCGCCAGAACTGATGTCCATCTTCTACAATTGTTCTAACGCTCCAGAAATTTGTATCAATAAGCGTTTGCATGCTTTGTGCGTGAGAAGAAAAATTTCTTAGCATATGAGGACGCAGTGTTAAGACAATATTCCATACAGTATTACCTGTCGCAACTACCCGCATGGGCGCAGGTGCATCCCATATATTATTGGTATAGACCGGCACGGGTTGGAATGAAACATGAACCGGGTCGGGACAAATACAGTAAACATACGTAAGCGCACTGAAATATTTCTTATGAGGCTTATTGTCAGCATCAAGTGTCGTAACAATAACATCCAATGGATTTATATTCTGGCGAACTAAATATTTTTCAATTTCTCTTCCGGCAAATGTTATATTCGCTCCTTTGCCAATCATTTCACCAGGCATATCGACTGGATGTTTAATTGCAACAGCATACATGAACTTATCACCGTATTTTTTAACTAACTTCTGCGCAAGTTCTTCGGTGTTGGATCCGCCACGCTCTTCATAAGCGATTACAAGTATAATTTTTTTAATATCATAGTCAGATTCCAAGACCGATAAGACTGTCGGCTCAAGTACTTCTACGCTTTCATTATAGGTTGCTATCATGGCGATATGAATGATTTCACTTGGTTTGCGAAATATATTGGCATTGTTTTGATGTTGTTCAGTATTCTCTATATGCCACTTTGGACGCTCAATAGTTATGTCCTTATCAACGGTTCCCTCCTCTAACTCTGTAAGCAATCGATTCCAATCAAGACGTTGATAATCTTGCATTCTCCTATATCCTTGTAACGCACGGATATCTACTCCCGCTGATCTGGCGACATATATTAATAGATAACCAACTATAAAGAAGACAGCAACACTAACGTTAATAAAGCTTAATATTAACGGAAGGGCTAGAAGAAACCAGCTTATTGCCCCGGGCAATATTTCAAAAAAACGATAGTGTTTACTACGTTCATTTTCATATGGGATCTCAATATCTACCATATAACTAACGCAAAGCTAGTAACCCGTTACTAACAATAATTGTGATTATAAGTAAAAATCCACACATAGTTAGCAATACGACAGAAAGTTCTTTCCTCAGGCCATAGGCTCTTATACTTAAAGCTATACTGATAACTGATACTAACAATGCAAAAACAATAAAAGATATAATATCGATTATTCCACCAGTTTTAAACGCACCAATACCAATATCCGACCTGTACTGGCTAATGTAAGTCCCCTCTGTATCAGAGACAAGTCTCAATATTACAGTGATGATCGTTAAAAAGAATAGAAAGAAATTAAAACTAAGCAGTAATAATATATTCTTATCTGAAAAATACTCTTTTAGTGTGGCCATATTTACCTTATTGTAGACTTTCTACTGCTTAACGTAAATCTTGGGTTTATTTAACTTTTGCCTATAGATTACTAATAGATACTTTGGTGAGGCGTTATATATGCTGTTTTCGGACTATTTTAATTGGTTCTCTAGCCGTAAAGAAGTAGTAAACTACTATAGAAAGAAACGCTCAATGATTTCATCAGGCACATTGTAATGCTTCTTGTACCAATATCTTGTTGAATTACGCAACGCCTCAGTTCTTTTAGTTCCATTACCAGAATTCATATCTAGGTGTTTTAACTCAATATCTGTTACAAAATGAACCTCATATCCTTCGGTTTTAACTCGTTTACAGTAATCGGGTCCTTCGTGATACCGCCTAAAGTTAACATCAAAACCATGCATTTTCTGGAAAATGTCTGCTCGGACTGCGAAAAACTGTTCAACAACCCAGTCAACCTCTTTATCTTCAATTGATTCAAAATGCCCTATCCAACCCTTAGCGGCTTCTCGTATAGTTTCCATTACAGATTCGTTATGAAAATGCTTTAAGGCTATCGCATTTAGAGCCTGAGCCACCCCGTCTTGCTTTGGACTATTTTCATAACCCCAGTTGTACCACATAGGTTCGTCTTTATCTGAATAAATTAATGCTCCTAGGACAGCCATATTGGGGAAAGTTGTAAAATGTTGTTTTACTTTGTTAGCAATATCATCACTTATTAACTCCATATCAGCATCAAGAAATAGAATTACTCCATCTTTTAAAAGAGGTAAAATACGATTACGATTACCAGTTGGGCCTAAGTTCTCATTGCCTTTTATCGTATTAATATCAGGTTGTATTTTCAGCCATTCATAGCTACCGTCAGTAGAAGCATCATCTAAAACGTATATATGATCAAAACCTTGTGTAAGTAATTTTGGTATAAGTTTTTCTAAATATGATTTTCCATTGAAATTAGGTATAGCAACATTTACTACAAAGATTCCGGAATATAGTAGGACATCCACATAAGCACTTTCGGTAAGTAAAGTGTAGTAATGAAGCAAAAGAAATATGAAGGCCTGAGCGATCACGAGAGAAATGAGATAGAGATATTGACTAACAAAAGCTATGGCG
>DATKGQ010000014.1:0-23988 GCA_035510715.1 Saccharimonadales bacterium (SeqCode)
ATATCGATCCGGTTGCCTTTGTAATTGACAGTTTTGGATATGCCGCCGATATCATTTGAAGCTTCAAAAACTATGGGTTTGATATTAGTTTTGTGTAGTAACTCATACGCCGCCGTTAACCCTGCCGGCCCCGCACCAATAATGATTGCAATTTTCTGTTTAGCCATATGTGTTAATTAAATAAGTATTTTTTCCTGGCACCAAAATTCCAAAAATAAACGATGAAAGTTGCTATCACATTGGAAAAGATATAGAAAAGACCTAACCCACTGGTTAAGATCCAAAAGATTAAGTCGTTTAGCCCCAGGCCCACTAACCCTATCAGGCTAAAAAATAGAAATTCATGGGTTTGATTATGTAATTTGGAACCGTTAAATACCCAGAACTTACTTAACGCATAATTGACTAATAATCCGGCTATGAAGGAGATCGTGGCAGCTAGTAGATAATTAACGTGCCCATATTGTTTTAAAGCCACCAGCCCCACAAGATTTACGGCGTAAGATGCTGTAGCAACAAAACCATATCGGATGAATTGGGTGTAATTATTATGTGATTTATTGAGAAAAACTTCTTTTAATTTAGCCATCACTTATAATTATAATAATCTATGCGTACAGTTAATATAGCCAGGTTATCATAGGATTTTTATTCCTGTAGAGTTATTATGTCCCAATGATTGTAGTAATAATCGCCGGTGGCGCCGGTACCAGGTTATGGCCTCTTTCGACACCGGAATATCCGAAGCAACTGTTAAAAATTAATAGTCCTGACCGGTCGCTACTCCAGCAAACCTATGACTGGGCAGAAGTATTATCTAAAAAAGTTCTTATATTGATGTAAGGCCACTTTTATACTGTTGGCATTGTAAATCAACGCCTCGCTACCATCAGATAACTTATCAATCCTTTGCCATGGGCCTAGCTGTTGAGCAATTTGTGTCGCATTACAGACATTAGGAGAATTTGTAATTGAAGCTTGGTGGTCAAGAATGAATGGTACTTGTATGGCGGGGGTATTAACGATTTTGCTAAACGCACTGGTGTCAAAGAATAAATCAGCTGGCTTAACTTTAGAGTCAGGCAAACAACTTAAGGGCAGTAGTTTAGAACTCTCGTTTGAATAGTAATCTGCGGGTATAGCCGTATCCATGCTTGCATAGCCATATGGGAATTTATGATTGCCCATATACAGATCTGCCGCTGAAATATGTTTGTCTATCTTAAAACTGCTGACCCAATGGACTGAAGCTGCATAAGCTAGGCTAACAACGTTAAAGGCCAGAACCAGGCCGATAAATAAATACATATACCGGTTTTTGTTAAACGTCTGCAAAACAATAATTGTCAATAAAATGAAAGCCGGGACAGTCATAATTAAATATCGTGATGTCTCGGCTATTAGTGCCTGACCACTCAGAATATATAGAGCTATATTTACTATGAATATTACAGCTATCAAGATTAGGGGTCTGCGGGATGTCTTTTTTGTAAAGTAAACCCATACTGACATCCCCAATAGGACCACACCGGACCCTAAATTAAGAAGTTGTCGCGGGAATCCAGCGCCCGCTCCGCCACTATATAAAGAAGCAAGTTCTTTTATGGTCAGTTTGATGCTTTTAAGAATTGTTGTAACGGTAAGTGTCAGGTGGTTGCCAGTGGTATAGAACTGAACGCCTGCCAAGTCGTGCACCAAGGCAAATAACAACCTAGAACCCAGTATTCCTAAAATACTAATTGCGATCAGTAGCAGCAACGGCTGGAATGTTTGTTTAGTGCGATTACCCCTAAACCACTCAAACGCCAAAAACAAAAGGACTGGCAATAATGTCATATATATTTGCAGGGGATCCGAGAAGAATAATAAGCTGGTAAATATCAAAAGCAGAATATATTGATGCCATGGTTTACGTTTTGCGAACAGAAGGTAAGTCGCAATCAGGAAAACTCCGGCGGCAACTTCCAGATTACGAGAGTTACTGAACTGGGCCCAATAAACTGAGCCGGATAAAAGGGATAACCACAATAACACCAAATAGAACAGCTTGCTTATTCTTACGTGTGGGAAAAAGTGTTTCCACAACATCTCCAGCGCGATGCAAATTAATACAAACGTAACTATGTTGATCAACATAGTCATGATGATAAGTTTCAATCTCGGTGACCCCGGCAAAATATCAAGGGGTATATATATAAATAACATCTTCAGGATGTAATTAGCCGATCCTATAGTGCTTGCAGTGTGCATACCATGCAGCCACTGATGAGCTAAGACTTGCTGTCCAAGAAGATCGTACGATGGTGCTTGTGTAAAAAACCTGAATATCGTCCAAGCGGAAACTATCATGCTCCCTAACACGAAGGTGGCTAATCGGATATATCGCATGGAGGTAAGTTTATGCATTTATATAAGAGTATCTTCTCATAGGCCCCTTTATCCGACAACTGACCCTGTTTAAACAATTTTTGCCACCGGCTTAATCCGTAATTTAACCCACAATTTATAGAATTTATCTTTCATTGTATTTTATTTTTATCATTTATATCCTAAATATTATCTTTGTCTTTTCTCCCTTCAATGATATTTTCCATTGCAGCTATTGTAGTTAACATAGAGTTGCTTTGATTGTTATATCTATGCAATACAGATAATACGCGTGGATTATTATTGGAATTTTGTTGCCGTCGAGTTATTATGTCCCAATGATTGTGGTGATAATAGCTGGGGGTGCCGGGACAAGACTATGGCCTCTTTCAACACCGGAATATCCGAAGCAACTGCTAAAAATTAATAGCCCTGACCGGTCGCTTCTCCAACAAACCTATGGCCGGGCAGAAGTATTATCTAAAAAAATATACGTAGTATCAGAAGTTAGCCATATAGCTCATGTCCGGGAACAATTATCAAATTTATCGGATGAGCATTTTATTGTCGAACCCGCCAGGCGGGGGACCTCTAACTGTCTTGCACTGGCTTTAACCTATATTTCGAAACGCGAAGACAATGATGAACCGATAGCCTTTATATCTGCCGATCATTTTATTAAGGACACAACTGGCTTTAAACGTAGCTTTAAAGTCGCCGGAGACGTTTCTAAAAAAACCAAACGCATTGTTCTTGTTGGCATCGAACCCGATTATCCGGCAACTGGTTTTGGTTATATAGAAAAGGGTGAATCGTTAAAGTACAAGGATATTGTTTTTAATGTTAAATCCTTCAAGGAAAAACCTTCTCTGGAAGTTGCTGAAAGCTATCTTAAAGCAGGCCGGTATCTTTGGAATTGCAGTTATTTTGTGGGCTCAGTCAACGTTTTTAAATCCAGGATGTCTGAGTATGCCCCGAACTTGTACAGTAACTTTGATCTATTAAAAAAAGCAAAATCCAAGCAATTGAATGACGTTTATCTAAGTTTAGAAAAAGACACTATCGATTATGCCTTGATTGAGAAAGTCCCTGATTTGCTGGTAGTGCCGGCTTCGTTTGACTGGATCGATGTCGGGTCATTCTCCGATTGGTTTAAAATTGTTGGACATGATAAAAACGGTAACCATATTATCGGTGAAAGTGTTGAAGTCATAAATTTAAAGGACAGCTTTATCCAGAATCACGGCAAAAAGCCGCTGGCCGTGATCGGACTGGAAAATGTCGTGATAATAAATACTGATAACGGGGTTCTAATAACCCATAAAGACTTAACCCAGCACGTGGGGGACATCAGCAAGCGTTTCAATAAAGAAGCCTAAAGTTATTTAATAACCGAAACCAAAAAAGACCGCAGATTATTTTTGAATTCAGTAACTGAAAATTGTGAAGCGGCTTTTTTTATATAACCACTGTCGAATTTTTGAGGATTAAAAGACTTCAAAACTTGCGCCAGACTGGCAGCTGTTTGTTTAGGGAAAAACAGACCGGTCTTGGACTCGGTAATGTAATCAAGTGCTCCGCCGGCTTTGTAGGCAATGACCGGCGTACCGGCCGCTAAAGCTTCGACAGCGGCAATGCCGAAATCTTCTTTAACTGGGAAAATAAACGCCTCGGCTGATTCTAAATGTTGGGCCATCGATTGGTCGCTGACTTTGGTTAAAAAAGTAATTGTCGGTCCGGCCATATGAACCAGTCTCTTATGGTCAGGACCATCACCAAGGACTGTTAGTCCCAAGCCGAGCTTAGTACAGGCGGCGACAGCTAGGTCGGTTTTTTTATAGGGAGTTTGCCGGCCGGCAGTTACGAAACCGGTTCTTTTTTGTTTAGTGTCTTTAAAGCGGTCGGTATCGACCGGCGGATGGATGACAGTCGATTCACGGCCATAGCAGCGTTTGATCTCTGACTGTGAGAAAGTTGAATTAGCAATTAAGTAATTTGGTTTTTGGGCAGCCCTAATGTCCCAGCGCCGCATCGGTTTAACAAGTAGCTTTAGACCGATTCTTGCCAGCCAGCCGAAATACTTGAATCCCGGTGACTTAATATACTCATCGTAACGCCGCCAGTAATATTGGGTCGGTGAATGACAATAACAAATATGGATAGTCGTAGGGTCAGTTTTAACAGCTTTAGCCTCAGCTCCGCTGGATGAAATTACCAGGTCGTAGTCACTTAGGTCAAGTTGGCTGAAACTTATCGCTCTCAGCAGTGGTAAAAATTTTCTGAAACTTTTCGGTAAATGCTGCAGCCATAATGTATGGACATCGGCATCGCGGAACCAGCTGGTAGCTTTCGGGTCATATTGCGAGGTATAGATTGGCGCCTGCGGGAACATCTGATGCAGTGCCAGCAATACCCGCTCAGCCCCTCCAACTCCCACTAGCCAGTCGCAAACCAGGGCAACCTTTAAGTTGCCTAAGTCTTCCATGCTAAGCGCCGCCCCGTTTATCAATAATCGCGCCGATGGTCTTGGCTAGGATTGTTAGATCAAGCCAGAAACTCCAGTTTTGGACATAGTATAAATCAAGTTTCCGGCGTTCCTCAAAGCTGATATTGCGCCGGCCGGAGACCTGCGCCAAACCGGTCAATCCTGACCGGACGCTTAAGATGGTGTGGCGTTTAGCATAGACCTCTAATTCTTCGGGGACTAATGAACGCGGGCCAACGAGGCTGATGTCCCCCTTAACGATATTAAAAAGTTGCGGCAGCTCATCGAGACTAGTGGCCCGCAGGAAATTGCCGAGTTTACTGTAACGTGGATCATGTGGTATCTGATCGCCGTTGTCCCGGTAAGCAGTAATAAGCTGCGGTTCGCCCATTTTAGTAAAGGCCGCTTCCGGCGATAAGTTATGGTACGTTTTTTTAATAGTCCGGAATTTATAAACGGTAAATTTTTGATCATAGCGGGTTAAGCGGGTTTGTTTTAGCAATATCGGTCCATGGTCGTAAAGCTTAATAACAATGGCAATGATCAGCATAAACGGCAAAGCTATCAGTTGTAGTAGGCCGCCAACCAGAATATCGAAAAGACGTTTTACGATTCTCCCCCAACCGAAAAGCGCGGTCTCATTAACGGCGATGACCGGAATGGCCGAGCGGAATAATTCGACATCGATGTTACCGACAAATAACTCCGTGTTGCCGGGGACAAACCGGTAGGCAATATGATGACGCTGGGCAAATTCTAGAATTTCCTGATTACGCGACTCGTCAACGTATAATTCGGTTTGGATAATGGCGTCGAAACTATCGGCTTTGACTGACTCCAGCATCGTCTGGAAATCCGGGTAATTTTTGATATTAGAATGTCCGTAAATAGCCCGCTCGCTGCCGACGACGCCGACAATGTAATAGCCTGACTGGCGGCTGTTATACAGAGATTCAACTAACTCTCTGGCAACGGCAGTATTACCGGTCAAAACGACATTTGTTAAGCCGACGCGGAACCTGAACATTAATGTCTGAGACAAACGGATAATGTTTCGCACGATTACTAAAGCTATGAAGCCAAAAGCAAAGCCGAAGATTACCACTAATTTTGAAGGCAAGATCGGCTTCAGGGACAAATAATTCCAAAACACCACGAACAGCATGCCGATAAATGAGCCGATAAACAACCGGCCGATTTCACTGAAACGTTTTTCATAGATACTGTGGTTATACAGGCCAAGTAAGGCGAATGTCAGCACCCAGAAAGGTAAGAGCGCGGAGAAAACCAAGATGTAGGTCGTAATATGAACCGGATAGGCTACCGGCGCGTTAAATAAATGGGCTCTGACAAAAAATGCTCCTAAAAAAGCCACGACTAAAGCTACAACATCACCAATAATCAGGAATGAGTTGTAAATTAGCGAATTATTATTCTTCATAAACGTTTTTTGTGGACTAATTCCGTATAATGAATTGTAACACTTATGCGTAGATTAAGACTTTGGAAAACTGCTAATTGGCTTGTCGCGCTAATCGCAATTATTTTACTTATTGTGCCATTCCAGGCTTTTATAACTGTCTGGTTGTCGAGTTTGATCGGCCACTATACCGCCTTGCGGCTTTGGGATGAAGTTTGTTTAGGATTGGCCCTTTTATTGGCGGCTGCATTACTACTGCATAGCCGGCCGTTGCGCCGGGTTTTTTATCAGTGGCGCCTGGTCTGGCTGATATTAGCTTATGCCGTATTGGTACTGGTTTGCGGCGCGGTTGCCATTGTCCGGCATCAGGTGACTTCTAAAGCGTTGGGATACGGGTTAATTGTGGATTTACGGTTTTTGGTATTCTTTTTAGTTTGCGCGGTTGCGGCTTCATCGACAGTTTGGCTTAAACGGCATTGGCGCGAATTGCTTTTCGGGCCGGCCGTAGTCGTAGTTATTTTCGGTCTGTTTCAGCACTTTGTGCTGTCCAAAGATTTTTTAAAACATTTCGGGTACGGGCCGGATACAATCCGACCTTATCAAACCGTCAATCAGAATAATCATTACGTGCGTATCAGCTCAACCCTGCGCGGCCCCAATCCACTAGGAGCTTATCTGCTGGTTATATTAAGCGGGTTAATGGTCTACGCTATGAAATTAAAAAAAGTTTGGCCTTTGACGGCGGTGGCGGTCTTTGGTATAGCCGGTTTAATCTGCCTGTTTTATAGCTATTCGCGTGGCGCCTGGGTCGGCAGCGTCGTTGCGGTGGGACTGGTTGTTGTCATCGGTCTTAGCCTTAAGAAAAGACAATACACTTACATTATCGCCGGGCTTTTCGGATTAGTTATTATTGGTGCTGTTACGACAATTGCCCTGCGGCATAACAGCCGGTTTGAGGATATCATATTTCATACCAACCAAAACTCAACGGTCACTACCAGTTCCGACCAGGCCCATGAAAGTTATTTTCGCAGCGGGCTAAGTGATGTTATCCACCAGCCGCTTGGCCATGGTCCCGGTACGGCCGGCCCGGCTTCGGTTTATAACAATCATCCGGCCCGCCTAGCTGAGAATTATTTCCTGCAAATCGGGCAGGAAACTGGCTGGTTGGGCCTCGTCCTCTTCATCGCCATAAACTGGTTCGTTGGCAAGCAACTATGGGATAAGCGTCGTGACAGTCTGGCACTGCTATTGCTGGCTACTCTAATTGGCATCAGCCTGGTGAATATGCTCTCCTATGCCTGGACTGACGACAGCTTAAGTTATATCTGGTGGGGTCTGGCCGGAATTATGCTCTCTCCCAAACTGCCTTCGCCCAAAAAGGTCTAACCGACGCCGCAAATGTCTAACTATTCAAAGAAAATCTGGCTGCAGTTTTTAAAATACCTGGTCGGCGGCGGCGTCTATTTCTGGAGCGGCTATCTGATTTTTGCGATCGGATATTCCGGTTTTCATATTAATTGGCTGTGGGCCAAGATGATAGCTGACGCAGTTGGCTGGACGCTGAATTATCTGATCCAGCGCTACTGGGCATTTGCCAACCCGGATTTAAACAAACATCGAAATATGGTAACCAGCCGTTACCTGATGATAACTGCTCTCAATTTCTTAATCGATTATTCCATCGTGGCCAGTCTTAAACATTTCGGGTTGACACCGTATGCCGGGTTATTCATCTCATCCGGATTTTTTACAGTCTGGAATTACCTGTGGTACCGGTTTTTCGTATTTCGTGTACAATCCTAACAGGAGCCTAAAAAGGATGAGCACAGACACAATTATCCGGCCGACAAAAAAACAGCGCCAGTTATTAAGCTTTATCGAAACCTTTATTGCCGAGCATAGTTATAGTCCGAGTTACCGGGAAATTATGAGTGGTTTGGATTACACGTCAGTGGCGACTGTCGCACTTCATGTCAACAGTCTGATTAAGCGCGGACATCTGAAGAAACGCGACCGCAATGCCCGGTCACTGGAAGTGGTTCATGTCCATGCGTCGGCCACGCTGTCTACCAACCAAATTATGCCCTCGGAAGAGAAATGGCTGATTGATAAAGTTGATTATTTTTTCCACCAAGCCGAACAGTCATCCAAACTTGATCAAGCCCAAATCGACCGGTTGGTTGTGCTGGTCGGCGCCCTGAAGGTATTAGGCTTAAACGGTGCAGCGCAAAGTTTTCTGCCACGGTTACAAGTATTGCGTAAACTGGCTGCTTAAGTTAGCCCTTATGCTATAAAGCGTATAATGCAAGCTGTTAAACTGGTTTAATTATGTATCGTTATCAACGTCGGCATGCGCCTTGGCAGAACTTCCGGAGAAAAGCTTTTGTAGTAGTTGCCGTGATCTTACTGCTGGTGGCCGTAGCCACCGGTTGGTATATTGAGAGCCACAGCGGCACCACGATTATTCATAACCCTGTCGCCAAGACAACGTACGTCACAACTGCCAATACGCCGGTCCAGACGTTTAGCGAAACGGATTTTACTATCCAATTGCCGACCGACTGGAAGTTTATCGGCCAGACGACCGGTCCCTATAATTTTTATACCTGGCAGGATACTACCAAGTATGAAGACAACCGGATTCTTGACCTATATGTCGATACTATCCCCGGCATGGCAGTCAGCCGCCTGCAGCCGGTATCAGCCGACGGTAACCGGTTGCAAATAGGTACAATGTCAGACGTCTGCCTGACGTTCACCGGCGCGCCGGCTTCATCCGCCCAGACCGCCCAAAGCCTGCCCAACCAACTTGCGAAGTGGCAGGGTATCAATTTTATGTGTGATTTGAGTAATTATAATAATAACTCCGTAGGGACAAGCTCGCTGCAAGGCATTAATACCGTTACCTTGACCGGCTCGACCACTGGGCGGCATTCTTTCTTCTTTCTCTATGTCGACCACAACATCCAACCGGATTACTCAATTTTTACCAACGCTCTGAAGAGTTTCCGGGTTAAGTAGGATTTTTATTAACTTGACATGTGTCCAGGTATGGTATGCTAGGTATACCTTAATAAACTAATATCTGCTGGAAGTCGGTGAAAAGCCGACACTGTGCCGCAACGGTTTACCTTTTGTTAAGAAGGAAAGTCCGATACAGCATGAAGCCCCATATCAGGGGTAAAGTCTCGAGCAGGAATAGAGTGATTTTATAAGAAATCACATCGGCCTCTTTGTCTCGGGACAGAGAGGATTTTTATATATGAGCCGAGTAGCTCAAGTTCTTAGGTCAAATGTAGTTTTATCTGGTATAGCGGTAATTATCTTATTATCCGGAGCCGGTATCGCGGCCTGCGTACACAATGAAAATTACGGCGACGTTCAAACAACAACCAACTCGCAGCATCAATTAACCCAAATCAGTTATGATGGCAAGGATGGCACCAATGCCTTCGTCCTGCTTAAAAAGTATGTAAAGATCCAGGCCAAACTCTATTCGTTTGGCTATTTTGTGTCTTCTATCAACGGTGTTGCCGGCAACGGGCCGAAGTATTGGACGTTCTTCGTTAATGGCAAAGAAGCCGATGCCGGCGCCAGCTCGTACATTACCAAAAGCAGCGATATAATTACTTGGAAATTGGAGTAAAACTAAAATGAAAGAGAAATATTTTCCGACAATTATCGCGCTGAGTCTGATTGTTATCGGTGTAACGCTGCGAATTCTGCCGCATCCGGCAAACTTTGCGCCAATCGCCGCTATCGCTATCTTTGGCGGCGCCGTATTGCCTAAAAAGATTGCAATTTGGGTGCCGCTTGGGGCGATGATGATATCTGACGCGGTTATCGGTTTTTATAGTCTGATGCCCTTGATATGGGGCTGCTATCTCTTAATTGCCCTGGCTAGCAGCCACTGGCTGAGGCCGGCTAAACTGCTTAAAGGTGCTTTGCTGACGGTATCTTCATCGGTATTCTTCTTTGCCGCAACTAATTTCGGTGTTTGGCTGACCAGCGGCATGTATGTCCACAATTGGTCCGGAATAGTCAGCTGTTATACGCTGGCTTTGCCGTTCTTCCGCAACACTGCTCTCAGCGATGCTGTCTACACGGCCGCATTATTTGGTATCTATGCTTTGGCTACTTACCGGCAAAAAGCATCTGCTAAAGTAGTTTCCTAAACGGCTTGAGTAAAATGTGTTATTGTATAGCCAGCCGATAGGTAAGCAAGGGGCTATATTGCAATGATGAAAGATTTTAAAAAATTTATTTTACGCGGCAACGTCGTTGACCTGGCAGTCGGTGTGGTCATTGGTAGTGCTTTCGGCGCGGTTGTCAGCTCACTGGTCAAGGATCTGATCACGCCGCTGATGGGGGCTCTTACTAAAGGCAAAAATTTTTCAGGTCAACACTTTACGATACATGGCAGCGTCTTTAATTATGGTGATTTTATCAATGCCCTGATATCGTTTTTAATAATCGCTGTCGTAATTTTCTTCTTTGTGGTCCAGCCGGTAAACAAATTGGTGGCCTTTAGTCACCGCCGGAAAGGTACGCCGGCTATTATTAACCGTCCTTGCCCGGAATGCCTTAGTGACATACCTCCGCAAGCCACCCGCTGCATGTATTGCACCAGCAAAGTGGACCCCCTGCCCGTGGCAGCGGTTGCTGCTACTCCCAGCGGAAGATTCGGAAGGCGATTGCGTAAATAATTATTGCCCAAATGGCTATCAATCCCAGCTGGTGATCGATCGTTATTAAGCTGGCGTGTTCGGTAATTACCATCCGGATACTGTCGATGATCGGCGTCAGCGGCAGATAGGTTGAAATATGCTGCAGCCAGACCGGCATTAAAAAGGTTGGGAAGAAGACACCGGTCAGAAACATCATCGGGAAAACGATAATGTTAGACAGCGGGGCAGCCTGATTCTGATTTTTAGCCCAGCCACCGATTGCCAGACCGATCCCGAAGATTGTCCAGATACCTATAATGACTACAAACGCCAGAGTCAGGTAATTCCCGTTCATATGGAAGCCGAAAATGAATTTGGCGGCCAAGAACATAATGGCAACCGATATAATGCCGATGATTGAATTAGAGATAACGTTAGAAACAAAATACTGCCAAACGCAGATCGGTGAAACGTGCAGACGGCGCAGTACCCCCTGTTTTTTCAGTTCGGGGAAAGTATTGACCGGACCGAATATCCCCAGCCCGATTATCGTAAAACCCAGCAGGCCAGAGAACGTGTAGTCAAAAGCGGTTAACCCCGCCTGATTAGTCATCTGGGTTTTGACCGTGAAGGGAGTTTGCGGCGCGGTAACTAATTTATCGTTGATACCGGCGGTAATACTGTCTAAGACCGAACCCAGCGTCTGGGCTGCCTGGGCTTGGTTCTCGTCATAGTATTCGATTATCTGCCCGGTCGGGTAGGCTTTATTCTGGGTTGTCCCAAAGTTTGCTGGCAGCACTAATGTGGCGTCGATTTCGCCCCGGCTCATTTGCTGGTCAGCCTGCGCCAGAGTTGTGATCCCGGCTTTGATTTTGAAAAGTTTGCTGGCTTTTATCTGGCTGACAAACTGCTGTGAAAATTGGCTGTGTGACTGGTCGAACAGGGCGACGGTAAATGACGTGTTATCGGCTTTGCCGTATAAACTGCCAAAAATTAACAGGAATATCAGCGGGAAGACGATTGTAAAAAACAACGCTACCCGGTCACGGAAGTAACGTTTAACGCTGATTTTGGCAAAGACGTAGATGGTGTAAAATGGGCGGTTCATAAAGTTAATCCCTTAACTCCTTGCCGGTCAGGTCGATAAAAACATCTTCCAGAGAGGCCTCTTCGGTATGCTGAGTTTTCTTAAAACCGCGGGCTAAAAGTTGACGGATGAGATCTTCCGGAGGTGCCAAGGCGATAATTTTGCCGTCATCCATAATCGCCACGCGGTGACACAAAAGCTCTGCTTCTTCCAGATAGTGGGTGGTCAGAATAACGGTAATCCCTTTTTCGCGGATTTGCCGGATCAGGTCCCATAAGTTATGCCTAGCTTGCGGATCGAGTCCGGTGGTCGGTTCGTCCATAAAAAAGATCTTCGGACTATGGACTAGGGCTGCGGCAATACTAAAGCGCTGTCTTTGGCCGCCAGATAGTTTTTCAAAATAGCTATTAGCTTTATCCTCAAGGCTGACATCTTTTAAAAACTTCGACGGGTCAACTTTCTCACCGTAAGCTGCTGCCGTCATTTCCAGTAACTCGGTCAGTTTGACTTTGTCCATGAAAGCCGAAGCTTGGAGCTGGACGCCGATTATTTTTCTGATGGACTGCGGATCTTTGGAAACGTCAATGCCAGCTAGCACAATACTGCCGCCATCAATTGATCGCAGGGTCTCTATCATCTCGAGGGTAGTTGTTTTACCGGCCCCGTTCGGCCCCAATATACCGAATATTTCTCCGGCTGCAACTTCGAAGGAGATATCATTGACGACCGCCCGGCCGCCGTAAACTTTACGCAGATTTTTAACAGACAGGATTGTTTTTGTCATCAATTTACTATAACAATTAGCGCCTAAAAAAACACCCGGTTGTTTAACGCCGGGTGTTTTTAACTTAACTTAGGGGTGCTTACTTCTTGCGCTTTACTGTCAAGAAGCCGTTTCGTGGGTTTTCATTAACCATAAAACCGGCTGGCAGTTCGCAAGCTTCAGGACGCTCGTCCTTACTAAAATAATAAATAGTTTGACGCTTGCCGCCTCGTAAAGTAACATCTTTCGAGTTTAAATAGTATGTCACACCCTTTGAATTTGTGTGCTTATATGCCATCTCTGACCTTCTCCCTCTCTTACATTAGTAGTACCCCTAAAATACTCTTATCGGTTTTTACTTGTCAACCCCTAAATAAGCGTCAGGGCCTGAATTTACACCGTAATTATGTAACAATAACGGAAGTAAATGACGACCGCCGCAAAGACAAATTAAAGCTGTATTTACTGCATTATAATCTTGCATCACATGATGCTTATGTATTACACTAAACAAGTAATAATAAAAGTTTAAAGGATATAAGTATGGACTTTACTAATAGGGTCACACCACAGACACATGCACAACCTGTTGATTCTAGCGCGGATACAGCTGCTGGTAATCATCACAGTAAGACTAAAATTAAGAAAAGCGCATCTGGTCCGGCTTGGCTAGCGGCCATTGGCATTGTCTGCCTGGCAGTTCTGTTATTAGCCACGCTGTTGGTACTGGTATTTGGCGGTACTGATCAGAACAAATATATCAATAAGAACGAGTATCAGGCAGTCGATATTAACATCGGCGGCTCCTCCAGCGGTGACCAGATATACTTCGGCAATTTGAGAACCATTAACAGTACTTATCTGGTACTTGAGAATGTATTTTACATTCCGACAACGACATCAACATCTTCCAATATAACGCTTGAGCCGCTTGTTTGTCAGATCGACGAGCCAGTTAACCAAATGCTGATCAACCACTCGAGTGTTAACTGGTGGGAGAACCTGCAAAACAGCAGCAAAGTTTCTAAGACAATTTCCAGTTACGAGAAGAGTAACCCATCTACACCGGCTTGCACCAGCACTAATTCGACAACTCCCAGCACTTCCAGTACTCCCTCAAGCACAACCAAGTAGTTTTTAATCTTAAGAGTAACTTTAGTTAGCGTTTTGGCTTAAACTATTCCCCAGACCAGCGTCTGGTAGCCCATGAAGTGGCAAATAGAATAAGTAAAAAGATACTTGCCAGTAGTGACCAACCAGCTAAGTCTGGTGACCAACTTGGTGAAATAAAATCGAATTCATAGAGCGCTGCCGCTATCGGTTTGGCGATCGCCCCGTTTTGTTCGACATACTGTTCGACGCAAGGGACTCTAGTCCTACCTGAAAAACCAACCGGGTTTTGCTGCTGGCAATAAACCTGGGCTTCAGTGTAGACCTTAGAATTAATAACATCTACCTGTTGCTGCTCGCCAGTCTCTAATCGCTGATAGGTGTACTGAAGTTGAATTGGCGGGTAAACGGCGTTCGGGCCAGTCGATAGATCGGTATTCATGTGTGTAGTCACGTAGGCTTGCAAAGTGTCAAGTTTCTGACTGACGTCGGTATTATTCTTGTCGGCCTGGTAAAGCGCGGTGCGTAAATGGACCATTGTCAAATTATTGGCCCTAAGCGCATATATAGTTAAACCACAGCAAGCAAAAAATACTATTAAAATATAAATTGGCTTTATGGTCCGAAAGATTTTCCACCCTCGGCGACCGAATTTTTTCATAATTTTTAAAAGTAACCTTAAGATTAGTTTAGCATGGATTGAGCTCATGCTAGACTTATATAAGTATGCATGTTTACTTTTCCGGAATTGGCGGCATGGCAATCGGCCCTTTGGCGCTGATTGCTAAACAGGCCGGCTTTAAAGTGTCGGGCTCCGATAAGCAGTCTTCAGGCTCGATCGCTTATTTACAGCAGAATGGTATAGATGATATCCATATCGGCCAAAGACGTGATCAGATAGCGGCTGTCCACAAGAAACAGCCGATTGACTGGTTCGTCTATACCTCGGCCCTGACGATCGAAAATCCGCATCCCCCGGAGTTGGAATTTTGTAAACAACAATCCATCAAAACCAGCAAGCGTGATGAGTTTATCAACCTTATCCTGGATAAAAAGCAGCTCGAACTTGTTGCCATCGCCGGGACGCACGGCAAAACCACTACTACCGCCATGGTTATCTGGCTATTTACGCAGCTTAAGACAAAAATCAGTTACTCAGTCGGGGCCAAGATGAATTTTGGTACGATGGGACTCTATACGCCGGACAGTAAGTACTTTGTCTATGAAGCCGACGAATTCGACCGTAATTTTCTGGCGTTTAATCCGTATATGAGCATTATTACCGGTGTTACTTGGGATCATCACGAAATATTTCCAACGCGCGAAGATTATCAGCTGGCGTTTCAGGAATTTATCAGCCAAAGCGGCCAAACTGTTTTATGGCAAGAAGATTTCGATTACCTGGGGCTGGAAGAGCCGACCAATTTGTATGTCCAATCATCAGACACAACTCTAATAGAGAATATCAATTTGAAAGGCCGGTATAACCGGCTCAATGCCTGGCTGGCTATCCAAGCTGTCCACCATCTGCTGAATGTACCGCTGGGTCAGTTGGTTGTCCATATGAATCATTTTCCGGGAGTCCAACGCCGGATGGAGCCTATAACCAACAATCTCTATACTGATTATGCGCATACGCCTGAAAAAATTATTGCCGCCATGAATGTTGCCCTGGAGATAGCCGACGGTAAAAATGTGGTAGTTATTTATGAGCCGCTGACCAACCGCCGGCAGCACTATATGAAGGATGACTATAAAGAATGCTTTAAGGGCGCCGCAAAAGTCTACTGGTTGCCAACCTACTTAGCTCGCGAAGACCCTAAACAATCTATCTTAACTCCAGAAGAACTGATTGCCCGGTTAAATGATCCCGGTTTAGCCAGTCCAGCCGCCATGAACAAAAAACTATCGGATACAATTCGTGAGCATCTTAAAACGGGCGATATGGTGGTGGCTATAACCGGCGGCGGCGGGCAGAGTCTGGATGAGTGGTTGCGGAAAGAATTTAAACGTTAATTGCGATAGCTAAAGCAAATATAACGATAATCAGGATAACCCATAACCATAAATCAGATGAGTTGAATTCTGAAGTCCGCCGAACGCGGATGGTTGACTCAACTTGGTTCGGCAATGACTGCGCAGCCGGCGCAGCGCCATCGGCACCTGAAGAAGTTGAAACTGCCGCTACCGGCAGGGTAGTCCGGATAGATTTACTGGTATCTGATTGATAGTTGGCTGTTGGTTTGTCTTCCGGTAATTGTTTTTCCTGTCGTTGTTCCTGCCTGAACTCTTTACCGTAGGCAAGAGTCGGCGCTTCAACAGCTTTACCGGAGCTGGCATCTATCTCAATCCGGTGCCAGACGCTATTTTGGACTAACCGGTCCGGGGGTATCTCCGGCGGCTGACCAGCGACTGTTTCATTAATAATCGTGACACTCTCCGTAACTGTAGCGCGGCTTTCCGGTTGACGGAGACTGCCGATTCTTAGTTTTTCGGCTTCAATGGCGACTATCTCATCCCAACTTTTATCGGACCAAGGAATCGATTCAGGGTGCGAAACAATTTCGGTTTTATAAGCAGCCGGCAGATTGTTCATCATTGCCGAAGGTATGACCTTGTCTTCGTCGACTTGTAATCTGCCCGGTTCTTGGCGGTATTCAGGTAATGATTTAGTGTAACTAACCTCGTTATTTTTCTTTTGGTCGTGATTGACAATCCTTCGGTAGTTCTCAGGGTAATAGGGTGAATTCTTAATTAAATGATTCATTGATCCGACAGTCGGACCGCCGGCTTCAACTAACTGTGGCTGGAGATTCGGGAGTAGTTGGGTAATCGATTTGACGGGTCTGGAAGTTGCTAATTGGTCGATAATGGCCGGTGTTTCACGCCGAGCTGCTGGCAGCGGGACCCGGGCCTTTAGTTGTCTGGTGAATTCCGAAACTGATGGACGCAAACCGGCAGTCCGCCCGACAATACCCGGAGCAGGCGGTTTTTGCTCGTCAACTGCTAACGGCGTCGGTAGCGGTTGTGGCGCTGCCTCAGCATCCCTGCCATAAGAATATTTTTCTGTTGGTTTAGGCCAATGCAACTGTTGCCACCAGTGTGCCCGTATGCCGGGCGGTGTGCTTGGCTGTGTCGCTGCTAGCGGCCTGTCCGGTGATGCTTGCTGATAATCTGCCGGGCTGATGAGTGCTGGGTTGAAAACAGTGTCCTCATTATCTATAGGTAGTTGAGCAGGTTCGGAACTGTTCTTTAACAAGTCTGGTTTCAGCAGCAATTGATTATCCACTGTCTCTTGAGCTTGCATTAGGGGCAGGGGGATTGTCTGCTCGCTGGTTTCATCTTCCGTTACCGGTGCTTGGCTGCCAGGTTTGTCTTCGGCATTGTTGCTGGTTGCTGATGTCTCCAGTGGCTTTATTGCCGAAATGACGACTGAAGGTTGTAACTCAGCGCCCGGACCGGATTGAGGCAATGTAACTTGGTTTAATCGCTCAACAGTGACAGATAATTCAATGTCAGGCTGGTTGGCTTCAGACAGGTAATCATGCAACAGGACTTCGTGTTCGCCGGAATCGTCTAAAGGTATAACTACGATATCAGAGCTTTCTTCCAGTGATAGCTCTTGGCTGGGCTGGTCGTTTAGATAAACAGTCTCTGGGTAATCAGGTGGTTGATCAGCCGCGGTAAGCTCATCAGTTACGGCCGGTTCTTCCGGCAGCTCGCTAACCTCAGCTTGTCCTTCAGCTAATTTCTTCGCTTTTTTTTGTTTCAACCGGGGCCAGGCCCATAACTCATCTCGGGGTGTTATTTGCGGAGTTTGTTCGTTATCAGCCGAAGACCGGTCCGGCTTTATAGACGGCCGTCGTATTTTACGCCGTTTCTTAGGTTTTTTGGGATGCAAAATCTTACCTTCCGGGCCTTTTAACGGTTTAGCATTTTCCGGATGTTTTGGTTGATGGAGTTCCATATCTTCTCGCTAAGCTTGAAAGCTATACTACTTTTTTACCCTTAAAACACTAAAAATACAACCCTAAAAAGCAATAGCAGATAATATTGGCACAAAGATATCAACCAATAGCCTCATTACTGGCAGGGTTTTTTAGGGCGAAAAACAAATTTAGATAATTACTATTGGAATGATTGGCTGGATGTTGATGAATTATTGTTAGCTGGTGCTTTGTTTGATTTATGGAAAACAAAGATAACCAACACAATAAGAATAATGACTATAATTATGCCAATCACGATGGAAATAAGCGTTGATTTTGATTTTGAAATCTTAACCTTAGTCGGCTCAGGCGGTGCCTTGCCTCCGAGCTGACTAAAATTTGATGATGTTTCTTCGGGTGTGGTTGGTGGGCCTGCCGGTGTATCGCCACTGCCGGGTGCGGTTCCCATCGGGTCTGGGTCTGAAGTTGGCGGGTCCTCTTCAGCGGGCGGCGCGGCTGGTTCGCCGAAAGTTGGTGTAGCCGGACTGTCCTCAACCGGAGTAACCGGTGTAGCGTCAAATGACGGATTCGGTGCTACTGGGTCCTCTTCAGCGGGCGGCGTCGGATAAGCTGAAGCGGTGTCTTCTGGCTGAGAAGTCACTGCCGCGTCGCTATCAGGCAAGGTACTTGCCGGTGAGACTGGGCTTGGTTCTGATCCCGCAAAACTGCCATAACTGCCACTGGCGTTGTTAGCCTGGGGGCCAGCTGTGAAATCAGTTGCCGGCGGGTCCGATGGTAAATCTGGCGATGTATCAGCCGGTTCGCTGAATGGCGGGGTGGGTGATAGAGGCGTTGGCGTATCGTTAGTTGGCCCTGCCGCATCGACAGGAGTTTGATCTAATGGTGGGTTAGAAGACGCTGGGTCCATAGTTTGCTCCTTAAATAAATGTTCATTAACTGGCGAAGCTGACTGCACTTTTAGTCATTCTAAGCTGCGCTTATTTTAACATAAGCAAAATTACTATAAATAGTAATTACAATCAGTATCTCTTCCAGGCAGGTATCCCGCCTGCCTGGCGAAAATTAGGATTGCTCTTTAAAAGTCGGGTTAACGCCCGGCAAAAACACGTCAATCAATTGTTGATGTAATTAATGCAACGCAATCTTTATTCTTTAAGTTAGCTATACTAACCGGTTTGCGTTCTATCACAATTTATTTTGTTGATGGAATATCAAGCATATATCATCCGCCTATCAACGCCCGGTTAACCGGTTATGCTGATCAGCCGCTTTTTAACGATATGTTCTTGACAAGCATAAGCCTGTGGGCATACCCTGCATGTATGGCAAATATGTTGTTGTGGAATAGTCTTTGGCTATAGGATTAGTTCAAGGATCTAGCCACACAATTTAGGCTTGCCATACAAAACGAATAAACAAAAATAAGCCTTCCGGCGCAAGCCGGGGGGCTTTTTAAGTACCGGTTAGTATTTATGGTGTCAGACGGTTGATATCGCGCGGGAATAGGATGGCTTCCTTAATATTATTAAGACCGATTGTTTTTTCGACTAAGCGGTCAATGCCGTAGCCACATCCACCGTGTGGCGGTAGGCCGTGTTTAAAAGCCAATAAGAAATGGCTAAAGCCCGGGTCGTTTGGATCAATGCCCTTATCTTTGATTTGTTGAATCAATACGTCGTAATGGTGCTCCCGTATCGGGCAGGTAGCTAATTCTACGCCCCGGAACAATAAATCACCTGCCAATACAGTTTGCCGATTATCTGGATTTATCATCTGGTAGAACTTGTGTGCTTCAAGCGGGAATTCAGTAGCAAAAACAGCCTCGCAGCCGTCACGCTCCTTGGCGTACTCGCATATCCATTTTTCCTCATCTGGGGTGAGGTCTTTAGTGGTAGTAATTGTCTGGCCGGTATTTTCCGTATAAAGCTTATGGATTTGAGCGATGGTATAACGTGGGAACTTCTTTTTTAATACTAGTTTTGGCGCATTCCAGCTTTTTAATTCGTCAGCGTACTGCTCGTAGCATTTAGTTAAAGCGTAATAAGTCATATCTTGGACCATGTCGAGGACATCCTCAATACCCTTAACGAACCCCATCTCAATGTCTAGCATGGTAACTTCCGTCACGTGCCTAGTTGTAGCGCTTAACTCAGCCCGGTATGCCGGAGCGATTTCAAATACTCGCTCGAATACACCCACCATAATTTGTTTGTAAAGTTGCGGACTTTGGGCCAACGTAGCTTCTTTGCCGAAGTAATCCAGCTTGAATACTTCTGCTCCACCTTCAGCCGCTCCGGCCACTAATTTAGGGGTCTGCATTTCAACGAAATCATGAGCGTCTAAAAACTCCCGTAATAAACGGGTTAAACCGGCCCGGATCCGGAAAATCTTTTGTTCCTGCAAATTGCGCAAGCCGATAACCCGGTTATCAAAAAGAGTATCAAGATTTTCGGGTTTATGATTTAACGGTTTGTCAATTTCAATTGGTGATTCTGCTAACACCGGCACCATGATTGTTAGTGACGGATCATGAATTTCGATGCCGCCTGGCGCCCGCGGTTCTTTTACGACCTGTCCTTCAACATGAAGCACTGTTCCGGTTTGCAAGCCGCGCAATTTTTCAATTTCCTTTTTATCCTGGATTACTATCTGTACTAAACCTTTCCGGTCCCGCAAGTTGATAAAAGTTAAACCGCCCAGTAACCGTTTCTTGTGTAACCACCCTTCGATTGTCACGTCTTTACCAATATGCTCGCTCAGTGACGAACTCAGTATTCTGTCCATGTTTCTCTCCTTAATTAGTAGGCTCTATAAAATGATAAGTGTGTTACACGGGTCGATCGCGACTATTTACACTTATAAGTAGCCGCAGACCCGTAAATTAGGATTATTATTCCACAGAGTTAATCTCATGCCTGTCATTCTACCACCTCTGTCAGTTCACTGGAATCTTTTTTGTGCTCGAGATGTTCGGCCTTGGCTTTGGCGGCGGCCACCGCTCTAAGGTCGGTGTAATTGTCAAATTCATCATAAACCGGACTGCCGATAATCTGTTCGATGATATCCTCAATAGTGATAATGCCGACAAATTCTTCAAATTCATTTACCACGATAAACAGGTGATTATACGTTTTTAAGAAAGCGTGTAGAACTTGTTTCAGCAAGAAATCCTCATGAACATAGACCACTGGGCGCCGTGTCAAGCTGCTGACCCGGCCACCGTGTTCGGCGTTTAGTAGATCCTCGATATGCAATATACCGACAATTCTCTCAGGCTTGCCTTCTAGCACCGGAAAACGGGAACGGCCGCTTTTATGAAGCTCATTCATTAGGACCGGGCCGATCGTATCGTCGTACTGGACCGTTGTAACGACCCGCCGCGGCACCAAAATTTCGCAAACCTTTTTGTCGGCAAATGTCAGGGCGTGTTCAGCCATGGCCAGTTCGTCATCCGGGATACGGTTACCAGCTTGTTCTTTTTGCCAAGCCAGTATTGACAGCAGGTCATCCCGGTCATATATGCCGGTATGAAAGTCATGCGTTCGTTTACCGCGAAAGATGTTTGACAAGGCATCAAGCAAGACATGAGTATAGCGCAGTAACCAGCCAATGACCGGAGCGACGCCTTTTGCCAGCCGTTTGCCGATTGAACCCGGTTTAGAGGCCGGTATCCACAGGAACCCCAGCCACAATAAAAGCATGATTAATAAAAATGCCAGCCAAGTGGGTAGGGTGCGGGCAAATAGTACGAAACTGCCGCTGGCGGTTAATAAGATCACTATCCATAACAAAATCTTTAAGCTGTTGCCATAGGCGACGGCTTTATAAATGGCCTGCGATGAGGGATCTTTTTGTCTGGCCAGCCGCCGGATCTCTTTGACCGGCAAATGAAGGTACACCTTATTGCAAACCATTGCTATAAGCATGACTGCCATTAACAGGATTCCGAATATGAAACTCATCATAACTATTATAATCTTACGATGATTGGCTTGGATTTCAAAGTTCGGCCGCAAGCTGCTATACTATAAATCCGATAAGGAGACAAGTTTTTATGACTAAGACATTCTGGGGGGTACTAATAGCGGTAGTTATTGTACTTGGTGGCATTTACTGGGCGTCATCAAATCATGGCAACAAATCACCAACCAGCCAAGGCAGTGGCAATAACCCGACCAGCCATATTGAAGGCCAGGGCAAAGATGGTATCACACTGCTGGAATATGGCGATTACGAATGTCCGTATTGTGGTGAATATTCCCCAATTGTTAATCAAGTGGCCGCCTTGTATAACACTGAAATCTATTTCCAATTCCGGAATCTGCCGCTTACCCAAATTCACCAAAATGCTTTTGCTGCCGCCCGGACGGCTGAAGCGGCTGCTCTGCAGGGCAAATTCTGGCAGATGCATGACGAGCTATATGCCAATCAATCGGACTGGGTAAATTCATCTAATCCGGTGCCGATCTTTGATGATTATGCCAATAGTCTAGGGCTGAATGTTAACCAATTTGAAACTGCTTATAACGGAAATGAAGTAAATAATGAAATTAATGCCGATGTTGCCGCCTTTGATAAAACCGGCCAAGAAATGGCTACGCCGACCTTTTTCTTAGACGGAACCAAAATTTCTCCAGCGATGACTGTCAGCAGTTTCGAGAAGATTATTAATGCTGAAATCCTTAAGAAAACCGGCCATCCATCACCTGTCACTAGCTCTAGCTCAATCAGTTCATCAACGCCGCAATCCACCCAATAATTAAAAAAATTATTAGACTTACAATACCGGTCAGCTTAAAAACATCCCTATAAAATTGACATATTTAAATAAATAATGCTCATGCTTGTGCATGCATTATTTATTATGTTACGATGTATCCAAATGAGACTAGGGGCCACTACCAAAAAAGCACTGCTTAATCGTGGGGCTTTGATTGTATCAACTATTGTTCTATCGGTGCTATTTGTTGCCAGCCCGGTATTGGCTGTCAGTACCAGCAATACTCCAAACGGCATGCTAATCTCGCCGGTTCTCGAAGAAGTTACAGTCGGTAAGGGTGAGGTCCTGCCGGTACAGATGGCTATCCAAAATCCGACGGGCGGTACCGTAACTCTTAAAGCCATAGTGAATGATTTCGCAGCCAGCAATAATGAATCTGGCACCCCTAATATTATACTTAATGGTAATAGTTCGTTGCCGTTAAACAACTTCATATCGCTTGTCAAGCCGATTGCTAATATAACTTTGGCGCCGCAGCAGCGGGTTTACTTCGACGCTTATATTTTTGTGCCTACCACAGCGGCTTCCGGCGGATATTACGGTATTATCCGGTTTGAGAATGCCAGTCTTGCCAATACCGCTAACGTCGGTCTGGCAGCCAGCACCGGCACCCTGTTTTTAGTAACTGTGCCCGGTAACCTTACTGAGAAACTCAAGCTTACTCAGCTGTACGTAGAGCAGCACAGCACGCCCATCAGCTTTGTAACTTCCGGGAAACTTTCCGTCGTGACTAGACTGGATAATGTGGGCAATATCCACGTCCAGCCTTTTGGTACGATTGAAGTTAAAAATATATTCGGCCATGTCGAAACGGTTATACAGTTTAACGGCACTAACCCTCGGACCAACGTCTTGCCTGGTAGTATACGTAAGTATGTTAACGCTTTGCCGAATAAACATTATCTCGGGTATTACCAGGTTGTACTCTCCGTTGCCTGGCAGCAGGGCAGTGGCAATATAATTACCAGCAGTACCGGATTCTGGTACGTCCCGGTTTGGCTTATGTTGGCTGTTATAGCTGTTGTAGTCGTACTGGCTCTGGTTATCTGGCTGATTGTCCGCCGAAGCCGTGCTCGGCGCCGCAAGTACCGGCACTAATCAGCGTGTTCATTAAAAGCTGGTATTGATTGATTATTTATATTTGCCTGTATAAAACGCTTGTGTTAGTCTATAATTTGTTGTAAGTTATCTTACAGTAGACATATTAGTGGAGGGAGAGACAAAGATCGTGGAATTTCTTAGGAAGTTTGAGAAAAAGCTAGTACTTCTTGGCGGACTGGTATTGTTAATGGTCGGCTTGTTGATACCGCTACTATCGAGGGATGCCTATGCTGCTACCCCGGGGCTGCTAGCTTC
>DATKGQ010000015.1:0-4482 GCA_035510715.1 Saccharimonadales bacterium (SeqCode)
GGATTGGCGAGCGACAGCGTTTGGTCAAAAGATTCGATGCGCATGATCTCGTTATGTTTGGCGGTGCGTTCGCTTCTGGACAAGCTGCCGGTTTTGATCTGATCGGCGCCGGTACCGATTGCCAGGTGGGCAATGGTGACGTCTTCGGTCTCGCCGCTGCGGTGCGAAATGACTGTCCGCCAGCCGTGCTTTTTGGCTAGCTGCAAGGTTTGAATTGTCTCGGTCAGGGTGCCGATCTGGTTAGGTTTGATTAAAATCGCATTGCCGGCTTTTAGATCAATAGCTTTTTGTAATCTTTCCGGATTAGTGCACAGTAAATCATCGCCGACAATTTGTAATTCGCTAAGTTTGCTCGTCAGGTCTTTCCAGTCATCCCAGGCATCCTGGTCCAAACCGTCCTCGATCGACAGCAACGGGTATTTTTGGGAAATTTCACTCAAGTAATCGATCATTTCGGTATTACTCAGTTGGCGGTCTTCGGTTTTTAGGTAGTAACTGCCGTCTGCAAAAAATTCTGAGGCGGCGGCATCCAGGGCGTAGCCGACGTCCTCACCCGGCTGATAACCGGCATTTTCGGTAGCCTTGATCAGTAAATCCAGCATTTCGGTATTGGCTTTGACCTGGTAGGTGAAACCGCCCTCGTCGCCAACCGTTGTCGTACCGCCGGCGGATGCAATTTCTTTCTTCAATGCCTGGAATACCTCGGCGCCGACCCGGACCGCCTCCGCATAGCTTTCAGCTCGTCTGGGAATAATCATAAATTCCTGGAAATCGGAGGAATTGGTAGCGTGTTTGCCGCCGTTTAAGACATTCATCATCGGACGGGGCAGAGATTTGGGCGGATTATGGGCGATATCGTTGATGTGCACGTATAGAAATACTTTACGGGCTTTGGCCGCGGCGTGGGCACAGGCCAGGGATACGGCCAATATGGCGTTGGCGCCCAGCCGGGATTTATCCTCGGTTCCATCCAGATCGATCATTTTCTGGTCAATCAGGTACTGGTCATCAGCCATAATGCCGTGCAAATGGGCAGCAATTTCGCCCTCAATATTGGTACAGGCCTTCAAAACACCTTTGCCGCCGAAGGCTTTATCGCCATCGCGCAGCTCATGTGCTTCATGCGATCCGGTTGAGGCTCCGGCCGGTACGGCGGCCCGGCCATAAGTGCCGTCATCCAGCCAGACATCGGCTTCGACAGTCGGTTCACCCCGCGAATCAAGTATTTGCCTGGCCTTGATGTAGCTGATTTTCATAACTTAAGTTTCTCATAATTCTTATGTATAATAAACATTGACATGGCGCTTATCCTTTTTTATGATGCCTCAGATTTAGACAAAAGCCAGCTAGACTTGGCTCTTTCTGGCACCGATCATCATTGGGAATTTGTTACCGACAAAATTGAAGAATCCAATATAAATCATGACGCCGAAGTTATCTCGGTGTTTATTTCTAGTAACGTGAACCGGGAAGTAATTGAGGCCATGCCAAAGCTTAAGCTGATTGCTTGCCGCTCTACGGGATTCAATAATGTTGATTTGGCGGCGGCCGAGGAGCACAGCGTAACAGTTGTTAACGTCCCAACTTACGGTGAAAATACAGTTGCCGAGTACGCCTTTACTATGCTGCTGGCCCTAATGCGCAAACTACCCGATGTTCTTAAGGCTGATAGCGGCCAATTCTCAGCCAATAACCTGATGGGCCGCGACTTACAAGGCAAAGTTTTCGGTGTGGTCGGTACTGGCCATATTGGCCAGAAGGCCCTGAAAATTGCCAACGGTTTTTCAATGCAGTGTCTGGGTTATGACAGTTTCCAGAAACCTGAATTGCAGGATGAATATCATTTCAAATACGTGGAACTGGACGACCTGCTGGCGCAGGCCGATATTGTCTCCATCCACCTGCCGTATCTGCCCTCGACTCATCACATCATGAACCGCGAACGGCTGGAAAAAATGAAACCCGACGCAATTTTGATCAATACCGCCCGGGGCGAACTGGTGGATACCGAAGCCCTGACCGAATTGCTCGACCAAGGACGAATCGGCGGCGCCTGCATTGATGTTATTGAGGGCGAGTCGATGATGATTTATCACGAAGAGATGGTGCTGTTGCGCAGTGATACGCTGCCCGAAGAGACTCTGCGCCACAGCGTCCAGATATCGGCGCTGGAGAAAATGCCCAACGTCATTATCAGCCCGCACAACGCCTTTAACACGGTTGAGGCGATCAAGCGGATAAACGACATGACGGCTAAGAATATCATTGATTACTGGTTCGGCAGCACACCCAATAAGGTGGCACCGGAGAAAAAGCCGGTCGGTAAATTGGTTGTCGTCCGTCACACCGAATCAATGTCGAATGCCCTCGGTAAGTGGACGGGGCTGACTGATGTGCATTTAAGCGAGAACGGCTTTAAGGAAGCGGCGATGCTCGGGCAGGCCTTCAAGAAACTGGATATCCCAATTGACAAAGCTTACTGTTCTGAGCAGATCCGCACCCGTGAGACGCTGGAAGGCATGCTCGATGCCGCCCAGCAGTTCGGCGTTGACATTGAAATTCAAGCCGCCATGAATGAACGCGATTACGGCGAATATACCGGCAAGAACAAGTGGGAAATAAAAGACTCAGTCGGCGAAGAAGCTTTCAATAACATCCGCCGCGGCTGGGACGTCGCCATACCCGGCGGCGAAACGCTTAAAATGGTTTACGCCAGGGTCACGCCGTTTTATACCAAAACCGTTCTGCCGCTTTTGCTGGCTGGAAATAATGTGTTGATCGTGGCCAGCGGCAACAGCTTGAGGGCATTAAAAAAATACCTGGAATCAATCAGCGACGAAGATATCAGCAATGTGGAAATGCCTTTCGGCCAGATAATAGTTTATTCGATAACATCCGACGGCCTAAAAGCCAGTTCTGAAGAAACGCAAATCGATATCACACCGCCTAATGCTTAAAGAATCGTTAACGCTCTTATTTCATTTCAAAAATTAAATAAATTTATCCCAACCCAGCTCAGTAATAACTTTTTTGCTAGGTAAAATAGAAGGTGGCTTGGATACATATTCAGGAAAAATCTGGCGCAAATATTTATTATTTAATAACCACCAATCAACCAAACCTTCTTTGGCCGGATGATCGAAGTGATGCTTGACGATAACCGGCTTCTCTATTAGGCAATGAATGGTTTCATGTATAACTGATTCTGCTAAATTTCTAATGGAACTTACCAAAATAGTTACGTAAAATGGCTGCCAAGGGAAATAACTGCTACCACTGCCATATCGAGATAAGCGGACAGTCATAACTTTTGGTGCAGGATATGGAAAGTTATCAAAAAACTTACTGATTAAATCTTGGTTGGCATTCCAATCATTCATAATTTTTTGTTTGGCTGTTTCAATCCTTTCGACATTCATTTCAGCCAAGATTTGGGTTTTTATAATTTTAATATTTTTAGGGTTAGTTTTAGGCGTAATTCCTTCGGGTAAACGGTAGATTGGATAATCATCCTTATATTGCTCAAAATTTTTTATTATACCTCGAACATTTTCTAATTCAGTCTCTTCGGTGTATACAAATTTTAATTTCATGATTTAGTTATAGCACGTTTAACCATTCGGCGAGATTTGGTTATCCGGCAAGGATAAAAGTATAGAATTTTATAAACTCCTGGGCTGTCTTTATAAATAATGCCCATACTTAACCTCTCTGTTGTGGGGAGTTTTTGTTTGATATGATAATTGTATGAAAGAAAAAACAATTGTAGTCAAAGTGTTTGTAATAAATACAGAGGGTTTGATACTTGTCCTCCGACGCGGTAAAGATGAACGAATCAGACCCCTGGAATGGGACCTGCCAGGCGGAGGCGTAGAATATGGCGAAGATCCAACGGCTGCCGCTATAAGGGAAGTAGAAGAAGAAACCGGATTAATAATTGATACCCCAAAGGTTTTTTTGACCAAAACTACCAGTCAAAATAAGTATGTCGTTAAACTAATTTATTACGTCCACGCAGACTCCAAGTCTATCTTATTGAGTTCTGAACATGATGATTATAAGTGGGTAACGAAGGAAGCGTTTAGCCAGTTAGCTACGCATCCACATTATAAAGAATGTCTTAATTATTTACCGATGTAGAAGCTATAAACATAGCCTTACAAAATCTGGACTGGTGTGTTTGAGCCAGAAATTCCAGTTCCTTTATAAAAATTATTCATACATTAAGCAATCTACGCGAATAAACTAAAATGACTATCTATAATTGGTAGACAATGTTTGCAGCAGTATACTAATAACCATATGACAGATGAAGCCAAGAGTGTCGCTGAAGTTAAACCAAAACGCTTGTATCTTACCTGCAGACCAACCGGTCTAAACTAAAAAGAGGAGATCCAACTCAAAACGCTTTGGCTAGTAGTTTGCGCTACCATATGCCACTGCATAAGCATTTGGTCTCCTCTGTTGGTTAGTTAATCCATT
>DATKGQ010000016.1:0-24066 GCA_035510715.1 Saccharimonadales bacterium (SeqCode)
ACCCGGTCTCTTTGAAATTGATTTAGAAGTTCACGGTGACAACCGAGGCTGGTTTAAAGAAAACTACCAGCAAGAGAAAATGGAAGCCTTGGGTCTACCGCATTTCGAGACAGTCCAAAATAATATTTCCTTTAACTCCGAAACGGGAATAATCAGAGGCCTTCATGCCGAACCATGGGAAAAGTTTATATCAGTTGCCAATGGGTCCGTTTTTGGAGCCTGGGTTGATTTAAGAAAAGGCAAAACCTTCGGTAAAGTTGTAACACTGAAAATAGATCCGAGTAAAGCGGTCTTTGTATCCAGAGGTATCGCCAATGGGTACCAGACTCTCGAACCGAATGTTACTTATATATATCTAGTTAATGAGCATTGGCAGCCCGGTGTTAAATATTTGGCGGTAAATGTATTTGATCCTATATTAGCAATCAACTGGCCAATTGCCGCCAAAGACGCTATCATTTCGGAGAAAGATAATACTAACCCATTATTAAAAGAAATAGCCCCACTGGAGAATTGATGGACGACACAGGGATTCTAATAATTGGCGCAAATGGCCAGCTTGGTACTGCCTTAAAGAATAAGTACCCCACCGCTCGAGCGGTTGATGTCAATGAACTGGATATATCTAATCGGCAAGCTGTAGAAGCATATGACTGGTCAAATGTAAAAATAATTTTGAACGCGGCGGCCTATACTGACGTCGACGGAGCCCAGTCAGCCGCGGGGCGAGTGAGCGCCTGGAAAATTAACGCCCTAGCAGTAAGTTATCTAACTGCGGCGGCAATCAAATATAACATTACCTTAGTACACGTTTCCACAGAATATGTATTTGATGGCACTATAAACCCACACGCTGAAGACGAGCCATTATCGCCTCTTGGGGTATATGCCCAAACCAAGGCTGCCGGCGATATAGTTGTGGGTGTTTTGCCAAAATATTATATTGTCCGGACTTCTTGGCTGATCGGCAAAGGAAAAAATTTCGTTCGTACGATGCTGGACCTTGGTCAAAAAGGAATCAATCCGAAAGTTATTGCTGACGATATTGGCCGCCCGACATTTACTAGCGAGCTCGTCAGAGCCATCGACCACCTGCTCTCTTCTCAAGCGCCATGTGGCGTATATAACGTTTCTAATGGTGGTGATACAGTCAGTTGGGCCGATCTTACGCGCACTATTTATCGGTTGGCTGGCTTAGACCGCACCGTAACTGACATCACTGACGCAGAGTATTACGCCGACCAGCCCGAGGCTTCGCCCAGGCCACACAGCAGCATATTTGATCTGAAGAAGATTCAATCAACCGGTTTTATATCTCGGGATTGGAGAGATGACCTAGCAGACTATATAAAGAAGGAGACAGTTCAATGAAAGGAATTATTTTAGCCGGGGGAAGCGGAACCCGTCTTTACCCGATTACTATAGCTATCAGCAAGCAGTTGATGCCTATCTATGACAAACCAATGATTTACTATCCTCTTAGCACGCTGATCAATGCTGGCATTCGCGACATTTTGATTATTTCCACACCGAGCGATTTATCAAGATACCAGCAACTACTTGGCGATGGTTTACAAATTGGCTGCAATTTCAGCTATAAGGTGCAAGAAAAGCCTAGGGGACTGGCTGATGCTTTTATCGTCGGCGCTGACTTTATCGGTAGTAATAAAGTAGCCATGATTTTAGGTGATAATATTTTCTACGGCTCACAAATGGATCAACACCTTAAAGAATACACAAATGTCGATGGGGCAGTCGGTTTTGCCGCCCAAGTCCGGGACCCTGAACGCTATGGGGTATACGAATTTGACGAGCACATGAACGTCTTATCGATTGAAGAAAAACCAGCCCAGCCAAAATCTAACTACGCTAATGCCGGTTTATACTTCTGCGATAATGAGGTGGTAGAAATAGCAAAAAACGTCCAGCCGAGTGAACGCGGTGAAATTGAGATCACTTCCGTATTGGAAGCTTATCTTAAAAAAGGGAAACTAAAAGTTTGCCTGCTGGATCGAGGAACAGCATGGCTCGATACCGGGACTTTCCAGAGCATGAGCCAAGCGTCACAGTTTGTCCAAGTAATCGAAGAACGTCAGGAACTTAAAATCGGCTGCATAGAAGAAGCGGCTTACCGCAACGGCTGGATCGATCATGAAGAGTTGATGCAATTGGCGGACGGACTGCAAAAAAGTGGCTACGGTGAATATCTCCGCAAAATACAATAAAATCAGGCTGGCTCTGTTGGGCAAAAAAACTAAACCTCGAACATTTTTTTATGTCGTTGTTGCAGCTGTTCTATACTTCGTCCGGGCACATGTTTACATCCTCAAACCTCAGCTCTACGCCGAAGACGGTTATACCTGGATCTCGGATGCTTACAACAAAGGCATAAAATCACTTACTCTACCATTAAACGGTTTCCTCCATCTTCCAGAACGCTTATTCGGCTGGCTGTATGTTTCATTGGTACCGTTGCAATTTGCGCCAGCAGTATTTAACCTGACCGGGTTTTTAATATTCTGCGTCATGGTTTACTACTTGTTTTCCCCGCGAACTAATATTCTTTCCAATAACTATCAGCGGCTCTATGTCCTTTTGTCGCTCTGTCTTCTTGCTAATGCCCATGAATTTTTCTTCAATTTTTCTAACTCCATATTCTTGTTGGGGATAATTGGAGCTCTGATTCTTATAGCCACCCGGCCTCGAAATAAGTTCGTTCGGATCAGCGAAAAAATATTGTTCACCCTAGCCTGTTTTACTCTACCGTTTTGCTGGATTTATTTGCCAATCGCGCTTGTCGAGCGGATTAAGTTCCGGGGCAAGAACCTCTATTTCCTTTGCCTGGCGCTGGCAGGATCTGTTACCCAGCTAATAGTCCGCTTAACTTCTCACGCCGCTCGATCTAGTGTCGGCATTACTGATATATTTTCCAAACATTCAGCACTAGTAATATATAACCAGATCATCATCCCAGCCATCAGGTTTGCCCGTTTAGATTTAGCGAGCGACAATGGCTCATTACAACACAATGAATTCTTGCTGACATTTGTGTTTGGGCTAACCCTATGCGCCCTGCTTTATGTTCTTTACGAAAGCAACAGACAGGTACGCTATTTGCTGTTTTTCTTCATCGCCATGACCATAGCATCATTAATCAGCCCCCTTGTCGGAGGATCATCGAGCGGTGTCGTCGTACTTAAAGTTTTAGCCACTGTTACCGGCGGCAACCGCTACTTTATATTTGGAGTTCTGGGACTATTTGTAGTACTCGCTAAAATAAGCGAGGCTGCTTTCAAGCCCCAGACGCGCTATGTATTTCTGGCAATATTTATGGGCTTCGGCTTATATACATCAATTCACACCGGGAACTTTTTCATTAACAAAAATCTCGTTGATTATCGGGCTCAATATAATACTGATATTTCCGCCATCGAAAAAAATGATAAACAATCTGAAACTATTCCGGAGAACCCGGTTCCGTTTTATATTCAGCTGAATGCAAAATAGTTAGGATACAAGTTCTTCGATCGCTTCTTCTTCGGATTTGTGCTTAAAGACAAATCGCGTGTAAAGAATGTAGTTCCAAAATAAACCACCGACAACGGCAACTGCTTTGGCGATGTTCAAGGCTAGCTGCTTCTGGTGCAAGTTCAGGAAATGCCTTGTTGCTCCTCCAACATGAAAGCTTAAATTGACTATTTCATGCTTAGCCGGGGTATCAAGGAAGTATATTATCAAACCCTGGACAACAATCACGCTTAAGCCGGTTACTAAGAAGAATTTCAGATATGTTTTGAACGATATTGGTTTTTCATTTTGAAACACTATGAAGTTATTTAGGAAATAAGATATTGAGACACTAATGGACACAGAGACTACATTCCCAAGAATTATTGGGAAATGGAATAATACCACCAAAATGTTCAAAATCGTGAAGTCAATGGTTGTATTTATCAAGCCGACTACGATAAATCTGAGCGGCTTGTGTGCCCACAGTTTTTGTATCATACTTTGTCCATCAGTGTAGATAGTAAGAAATTTAAAGAGAGTTGTCCATAGTGAAGCTGGGCGTTTCATTACCCACCTACAATGAAGCAATCAATATTAGTAAGTTGCTTTTTGCAATCAATGAGGCGGTTTCCAACCTGAAAAACATCAACGTCCATATAGTGGTAGTTGATGATTCATCACTCGACGGGACCGGCGAGATCGTTAAAAAAGTTTCTGCTAAATTAAATTCAAACTCTTTTCATGTTGAGCTTTTGACCCGGTCAAAAAAAGACGGTTTCGGCAGAGCTTGCGTGGCTGGATTTAAGCAATTATTAAAAAATAACGTTGATTATATTCTCCAAATGGATGCAGATTTGTCTCACGACCCAGTCTATATCGCTGCCTTCGTTAAGGCTGCTGTCGGCGGTTATGACTTCGTGGTTGGCTCAAGGTACACTTCGGGAGGAGATACACCCGATTGGCCATGGCATCGCCGTTTTTTGAGCAAATACGGAAACTGGTATACCAAAAGCCTGCTCGGCAAATCAATTACCGACTACACCGGCGGCTTCAACCTCTACTCCAGGAAATTATTAGAAAGCATTGACATTAATTCACTCCAAGCCAGCGGTTACGGCTTTTTAATTGAGCTAAAGTTCCGTGCCCTGAAACACTCAACCAAATTCTGCGAAATCCCGATTGTCTTTAGGGATCGTGTTCATGGGCAATCAAAAATACCCAAAAGTACGCTCATCAAGAATCTTCTTTTAGTTCCGAAAATTAAGTTGCAATACACTGACTCGAAAAAATAGACTCCAGACTTTTCGGTTATTCTAGCCAATTGCTTGACCCTTTTGTAAAAAAACACAACCCCGGTAATACTCAGCCCAAGCTAAAGTTAAGCCGTAATATCACAAGCCTCTAGCTGTCTAAACAATCTACGCGCAACATAGCGTTTGAGTGAGCGCTTAATGTCACGTTTGCTCAGTCCGCTACCTTTTCGCTTGGCGATATACTGCTTAGTCTGTTCATCACTCCGCATTCTGGCAAGTACTATAGTGTCAACAGCATGGTTTAATTGTCTATCACCATATCGATTTAGTCTGTAGTGTGCGGTATTACCTGACGAAGCTGGAATAGGTGCCGTGCCTGCCAGTGCCACAAAGGCTTCTGGCGAGTGAACCCGTCCCTTATGTGAATAAGAGCAAATAACTTGAGCTAAGTCACAGGCCCAATGCCGGGCTCTGCTAACAGCGCGGGTGCTAGGCTGCTCACAAGGCAAGTCAGTGTCTGTTTGTTTTGCTCAAGTCCAGCCTGTGTTCGCATAATGTCTTGAGCTAATCTTTTTGCTTCGGTTCGTGCGATCGACTGCAGTTTCAGCTACAAAGTCCAAGACAAGCCTAAAGGCTTAGCCGACGCTTTCATTGTTGGCGAAGACTTCATCGGATCAGAAAAAGTGGCGATGATACTAGGTGATAACATCTTCTACGGCAGTAATTTTGATGATAACTTGTTGGAAGCTATTAAAGACCTAGACGGTGGTGTGATTTTTGGGCAGAAGGTTGCTGATCCAGAGCGTTATGGAATTGTCGAGTTTGATCAAGATATGAAGGTGCTGTCCATCGAGGAGAAGCCAGAAAAGCCAAAATCAAATTACGCTATCCCTGGACTTTATATTTTTGACAATCACGTAATTGAATATGCAACCGAAGCTAAACCAAGTCCGCGCGGCGAAATAGAGATTACTGAAATTCAAAATGCTTATTTGCGAGTTAATAAACTAAAGGTCTTATTACTAGACCGTGGAACAGCGTGGCTGGACACCGGAACTTTTGAGAGCATGCATCAAGCTTCGCAATTCGTTAAGGTCATAGAGGATCGACAAGGTCTTAAGATTGGATGTATTGAGGAGATAGCCTTCCGGAAGGGGTTCATTAATAAACAGCAACTAATAACAATTGCTAAACCTCTCGAGAAGAGTGGCTATGGCAAGTACTTGTTAAGTATAGATAATTGATGTAGGTTTAATAAGATGTACCGAAACCTACGCGTGGCAGCAATTTTGCCCTGTTATAACGAAGAGAAGCTTATTTCCAAGACTGTAACTACTATGCCAGATTTTGTTGATGAAATAATTGCGATTGATGATTGTAGTAAAGATACAACTTGGCAAGTTATCACTGATTTAGCTAAAAAAAATAAGCGCGTGCAGCCAATTCATCTTGATGTAAACGAAGGAATTGGAGGAGCCTACCTACATGGCTTCAAAAAAGCTCTAGATGATAGCATTGACTTGGTAGTCACTATGGCGGGGGATGCTCAATGTAACCAAGACTACATTTCAAATATGATTGACACGCTGATAGACAATAATCTGGACTATGTTAAAGCTAACCGTTTTGTACACTTAGGTGCCCTCAAACAAATGCCAAAATATCGTCGGATTGGCAACATAATAGTTACTATACTCACAAAGTTTTCAACTGGTTATTATAGTATTTTTGATTCCCAGAACGGCTATGGTGTATTACGTAGCAAAACGCTTGAGAAGATGTCTTTTGAAACAATCGGCCGACGTTACGATTATGAAAATACACTTCTTATTACACTGTCAATTATGGGCGCCAAGGTTAAAGACGAGCCTGTCCCGGCGATATACGGCGATGAAGTCAGTACCATTCCAGTATTTAAAACTACTCTACGGGCCCTAGTTGTTGTTTGGAAGGGTTTTTGGAAGCGCATATACTATAAATACGTCATTTATGGGTTCCACCCTATTGCTCTATTCTTGTTTAGTGGTATAATTCTCAGCCTCTTAGGAATAAGTTATGGCATATTCATACTATTAGAGAAAATCATTCGTAATCTTTCACCTTCAACTGGCACGGTCATGCTTTGCGTATTACCGCTCATACTAGGATTCCAATTATTATTGACCGCGCTGACTATGGATGTGAATAATGAAGGAAAATAAGATACTAGAAAAAATTCGGGATCATGAAATTAATTCTGGCACATTTGATATACTATCAAGTAAATAATCTGGCTTAAGCGATGCCAGAAACTGCTTACTCCTCATACCCGAACTAAGAGCTACGGTTCGGAGCCCCAGACTTTTCCCCGTAACAATATCAGCTTCTGTATCCCCGATAATAATGCCATCTCCGTCGTCAAGCTTATCTTTTATGAGCATGATTTTAACGTCATATCCATCATTCTCCGAATGTCCTGTTAATATTTCTGTAAAATGTTCCTCAAGCCCCAAACGTTTAACTTCTTCTATCAGGTTAGCACGATTACGGCGCAGGCTAACAAGGTAACATTCACCGAGCCGAGAAAATATCTCTAAGGCACTGATTGCGTTTGGAAATAATAGGTCTAAGCTTAAGTATTGTGGATCTTCAATTTTTCGGATAAAGCTATTAAGGAACTTGGGTTCAGTGTCTAGTGATAATTTACTTAATGTAAGTATCTCTGCCCACTTTGCCCTATCTCGTTTCAAAGTCCAATATTTCTTTTTAGCTATTGGCTTGCCCCCTAGGCCCTCAACAACCTCTTCGTACACTCTATAATGACGTATCGAGATATCAATAATAGTACCGTCAAGATCACAAAATATTTTCATTCATTCTCCATTCAATATAATTCGACAGCCCATCTTCAAAAGAGATCATCTTAGTAAGCAATCCTCTTTTCTTCGCCTCGTAAATTGCTAGACAATTATCGGGCAAGAGAGATTCATGTAATTCTTGCGCATATTCGATCGATATATTGAGATCACGAATTTTTTTACAAATTCGTTGAATGCTATGAGCTACTTCGAGCACTGATATTGATTTACCACTGCCTAGATTAAGTGTTTGCGGTAAACTTTTAGCATCTAGAGCGACAAGTTGGATAATTGATTTTGCAAGATCATCAATATACAAATAATCACGCTTTGTACTCACGGCATTAAGGATAATTTTGTTACTACCCAAAGCTGATTTTACTAAATTAGTAATGAGTCCTGGTGACGTTTGGCCAGGGCCATATATAGATGACGAGCGAAGATTTAATACTTGAACATCTTTGAGTTCATTGTTAAAAAATCTCTCGATCCTGAGTTTGCTAGCACCGTATTCATCTAATGGTTTTAGTGGTGTCAATTCGGAGAATGGGACTGGTGCACTAACATCATAGACATTCCATCCTGATATAAACATTATTTGAGGAATTTTAAGCTGACGACATAGTAATAAGACTGATTCCGCCATATTTAGGTCAAGTAAGAAATCTGTTTTTTTTGCCCAAGGCGTGATTGCGGCGGTATGAATCAGGTGTGTAATATGGTGATTTTTAAGTTTCTTGGCTACCCTTTTGACATCTGATATATCCGTAAGGTCACAAATCACTCTACCGGGAATATAATTTGATCTCTGCAGACAGATTGCTTCATTGCCTAAAAGGTAGGCAAGCCGATTACCTATAAAGCCGGCGGCGCCTGTTACTAAAATCATCAGAGATCTTTTATTAACTTCTCCAATTTAGCGACTTCTGACTCTACCTGCTCGCGTGAAACCAATACGGGTTCAAAATCCATACCGCGAATCCATATCATATTGTTTTTTGCTGGATTAATTTTCTTTTCAAACTTTGGTGGTTCTTCGCCATAAGCAAGTTTTACAAAAGTATATGGCATATTGACACCGAGTTCGGTGAAAAACTGATGAGTCGTGAAGAACCTGCCAATATTAATCTCTGTAGGGTTTGGAATGCCATTTTGGTCATAAGCAAGATCAACGCCAAATAATCCAGTCGGTTTGGGATCTATGGCAAGGACTGTTTTTTGGGCAATCTCATCCAATATTGGATCGCTAACCGTCTCTCCGCCACCGGTTGCGCCGGTCACGCCGGAAGGTGAGATTTTACCAAGCTCCCAGTAAAGTCGACGTCTACCCTGCGCTAGCACTACCTCGCCATCGTGCCATATTGACATCCATGTTGTCGTGTCGTCACGGAGTAGTTCGGCAGCCGTGAATGTACCATCCCAGCCTTTTTGAAAATCGAGCCAGTTAATTGCCGTCTGCATGTCAGAAACCGGCAATGCGCCACGGCCTCCAGCCCCAGATGTTGCGCGTATCCACATCTTTCCGCCAAAATCTTCAAACGCCTGCTCGAGCTGTTCTTTATCCGTGATAATAACTGTTTTGGGGACTTTGATGCCAGCAGATTGCCATTTCTTGAATGATAGAAATTTATCTTGGCAGATTCTTATAGTCTCTTTGTCGGGAAAGAACGTTTTTGCATTCACCTTTTCACGATTTTCAGATAAGAAATTTACCTCTGTATCATTTTGAGCGTGGACAAATTCAATTTTTTCTTTCTCGATAATATAGTTCAACACATCAATATATGAGGGGCCTTTGGCGGATGGCACTAAGTAGCGAGCATCTGTTTCAGCCCTTTGAAGATAGTATTTGTCTGCATCTGTTCCAACTATATAGAACTCCTCAGGTGCTTTACGCAAAGACCGAGTGAAGTTTACTGCAGGCGAACCCCCAGCTCCCGTTACCAATATACGTTTCATGTGTCCTCCCTTATTATAATAATCATTCGTATTTTTTTACTGCCTCAAATGCTAAGTATAGTGCTTCGCGAGCATCCTTAGGATTAACCAAATGAGATTTTTTATCACCATTAACTCTTGCTAGAAAAGTTTTCAACTCTACAGCAAGAGGTTCTTCGAAATTAACTTTAATGACTTCTTTTTTTGGCTCACCCATCTTTATAACGAAGTTAGAAAACCCTTGGTTGGGTGTCTTTATCATATTGTGCTTATAGTACTCCAGTTCTTGGGTAATGTAGTTACCTTCTAAATAACCCGTGGAACCAGTCAGAGATATGGTACGTATCTTTACGGGTGTCAGCCAATTAGCCTGTATAAAACCAGATGCGTCTCCATAATCCATAAGTATTTCTGCCGAATCGATTTGTTTTGTATGATGCGTGCGAGAACCATGACTGTAAATTTTTGTTGGCTGTTTACTAAGTAGGAAACTTATTAGATCTATATCATGTACTGCAAGATCAATTATTACATCCGTCTTAGGTTCTATGGCAGGAAATCCTCCAACACGCTTACATACTATTGACGTTATTTTGCCAATTTTCCCTTCATCAACCATAGTTTTTAGTTTGATAATAATTGGGTTGTAACGTTCAAGGTGTCCAACCGTAAAAATAATACTATTCTTTTCTGCTAATTTAATTAACTCATCAGCTTCCTTGACTGTACTTGCAATAGGTTTTTCAAGTAGCACATGAATACTCCGTTTCATGGCATATTCAGCAACCTCAGCATGAAAAGTAGTCGGTACTACAATTGAAACTGCCTCAGGCTTAGTTTCGTTTAGCATTTTCTGGTAATCGGTAAAGTATTGGGCACCATATTCATCAGCTAAAATCTTAGTAGCCGGATTTATATCCGCCAAAGCTACTAGATCTGCTCCAGCGAGCAGCGAGTAGTTACGCATGTGATTCTTGCCCATGTTGCCTCCACCGACAACCGCAACACGGACTTTCTTAGGAGCCGGCACTACTAATACCCCGCACGGTTTTAATTATTTTAGCTACATCAGTCTTACTTACTTTTGGGTGAACCGGTAATGAAAGAACCTGTTCGGCTGCCTGTTCGGCATTGGGGAAATCGCCCAGTTCGTAGCCAAGCTTAGAAATATGTGGGTAAGCATGTAACGGCTTCGGGTAGTATACCCCACTGCCAATTTCATTTTCCGCTAATGCAACCATCAACTGCTGCCGGGTTAATGGGAAATCCGGAGTTACGCGAACAGTGTATTGATGAAATACATGCGAGCGTCCCGGCTTAATTACCGGCGTTATTAAGCCTTTAATCCCTGCTAGACCTTCGCTGAGAAGCTTAGCATTTTCTTGACGAGTTTTATTAAATACATCGGCTTTCTTGAGTTGTTCAACGGCAATAGCTGCATGCAGATCCGACATGCGGTAGTTATAGCCAATCCCAGCATATTCATAAGGGCCGACCATGCCATGCTGCCGGAAACTTTTGATAGCAGTTACATACTTTTCATCATTGGTAGTTACTATGCCGCCTTCAGCGCACATAATATTTTTCGTAGCATACAGAGAAAAGCACCCGAGATCACCCAGGCTTCCTGCTTTTTTGTCACCATATACTGCTCCGACTGCTTGGCAAGCATCTTCTATGATTTTGATGCCTAGTTCTTCGGCTATCGTTTTCAATTCACCAAAGTCACACGGTTGACCATATAAATGAACCGGGAGAATAACTTTTGTTTTGAGAGTAATGGCTGCTTTTATGTGTTGTACATTAATGTTAAAAGTGCCCGGCTCAATATCCACTAATACCGGCTTGGCGCCCAAGAATAAAATCGGATTGATCGTAGCGATAAAGCTAAAAGGAGTTGTGACTACTTCGTCTCCAGGCCCTACGCCAGCCGCATGCAAAGCCGCATGTATCGCCGCCGTGCCACTATTCACCACTACAGCAAATTTGCTGCCGCAATACTTTGCAAAGTCTTCTTCAAGCTCAGCAACCCTCGGTCCTTGGGCAAGCATACCCGTCCCAAGTACTTTATTTACAGCATCAATTTCCTCAGACCCAATAACGGGCGCAGCTATTTGAATCACTAGTTCTCCCCCTACCTTTGACAGTATAACAATCTAGCCAGATCTGCTCAAGTAACCAATAAGCAGTAAAAGCAACAGCTTCGTATTCAGCCAAACTTTTTAGTATAATAACTGAGTGGCAAAAATTATAATTGCATTCTACATACTCGCCACGTCTTGTGCACTTACGGCAGTTAAGTTTGGCAGCAAAACTGGGGCTCTTGTTCATCACGTCGATAATAGATTAGTTTTTAATATCAACTTCTATACAGTAGCAGGTATATTTCTTTACGGCGTAAGTTTTTTAATTTATATGTATTTAATCTCAAGGTATGATTTAGGTTATATCGTTCCGCTAACAACTGCCTTTATTTATATACTAATTTTCGGTGCTTCATATTTTATTTTTCATGAGGTGTTCACTGCTGCGAAAATAGTTGGGATTGTATTTATAGTGACCGGCTTAATCTTCCTTAACTTGAAGAAATAAACACTACTAAATACATTTATGAGCGTGTTGCGGTATTGAAGCTACAATTAAATAAGTAAGTAAAATTGGTGATATACTCAAAAATTGTTAAAACACTTGTGAATACTTAAGGTCAAAAACTTATCTGATTTTATTAAGCGATTGCGTGGCCCCAACTGCTTGGCAGGCAGGCAAATCCATCTCTTGCTGAACCCCCTTCAGAACTTCATGAACCCCTTAATTAAACATTACTAATGAAGAACCTCGTGTAAATTGTTATGACACTTGCAATAAGCAAAAACGTCGGCACATAAATAGCAACGCTCCTGTATAGGTACCGGCTAGATCTGAGCCATTTACCAAAGAATAACGGCAAAAGAAGTAAGACAATCGGCAAGAAATATCTGCCCTGCATGCCATAGATGATTTTAAAACCGACTGGAGAATAATAAACATAGAGGGCGGCATTGGCGGCCAACCAGTAACCAACAATCACCAAAGCAAGAATCAATTTTTGTTTTTTATCCAGCCAGGCTTTAAATTTACCAGTTGTGCTAACGATATAAGTGAATAACAGGCCGAGATAGCCCACCATCACAATCCATTCAGCAAGCGGAGTATCCCCCCAGCCAAATGTGCCAATTAATGATCTTATGATTGAATCTCCCCACGTAAAGAAATAGGTATTCCAGAGTACATTAATGAAACTGTACGGGCTTCTGAGCAAAAATTTAATTTGTCCAGCAGGGTCAACTCCATTACCCAAAGAGCTGGCCGTAACTATATGACTTGTGATATCTGTCCAAATAGCAAATAGAATGAACGGAATTATAATCAGTGCCGCTTTTATTAAAAATGATCGCCTTTTTGAGTCTAAAAGCCGCCACGGGATAAGGAACAGAAGAGCCAAAAATACAAACATAATCTCTTTGGTAAGGACTAGGGCTATTCCCATCATGAGCAAAATAAGAATTTGTTTGTAGGAAAGTATCTTTTTCTTGTCCAGCAAATACATAATGTAGGCAAACAGAGCAGCTGCCACTCCGATAGCCATAACATCGACACTCTCTGACGTTGCCTGAAATAGCGCTGTTGGCAACAGACCAAAAAAAGCCACGGCCCATTTTTTCCGGGGCATCAATTTAATGCTCAGACAGATCAGGAGTATCCAGGCGCAGAGATTACCAAACCGCGCCAGATACATCAGGATAATAGGCTGCAGACCGAGCAAACGCCCAATCAACATACCGGCTACTTGGGGGATATAGGCTACGGGAGAATAACCGCCGGTTGCGCCAAAGTTGTAGGTCGAAGTCTGCTTTGGATTGAGCTGTATTTTAAGAGCTTTCAGTGTTTTATGCCCATTGTATTTTAGATTGGCATAGAAAGTAATCGAGGGTTTAGTGGTGGTCAGCATTTCGGTTTTACCAAGAGAACTGGGCAAAACACCACCGTAGCCCCCGCCTTTTATAGGGTCAACAATAAAATTAAACTGTGACAGCTGATAAGTTCGGTAAAAATGAATACCTTCATCCGGAGTTTGAAACGGAGGAGTCAGAAATAAAAAAACTAATCCGAATACGCTGGCCGTAATAATGAAAAATTTGAGTGGTGTCAGCTGAGAAATAAACTGCCGCAGGCCAACTACCAATTTTTTCACACAACTCCTCATAGTTTATCCCTCACCTTATATTGTATTCGCCATTAAGGATCTGCCCAATGATACTATTGGTAAATTATTGGCCCGGTAGGAATTGTTGAGGCAAAATAGTTGCTCACACTAACAGTGTTGTTGGCCGAGCCACCATCGTTCAGATATATCTGGTAGCCAGCAATGGGATCCTTTTGGCCATTACTCACTGAGTAAATAGTACCATTAGACGTCAGGATGAAGCTACTAAGTTGTTGTGAGTTATAGTTAAGCAACGGGCATATACCACCCCCAGCCATGAATTGGTTTTGAGTAAATCCATAGTTACTAAGCTCGCCGCTGGCTATAGGGTAAACCCTGCCGTTTATGCCAATATAATCATTCGCATTACAAACTAACATCGTGGTAAGGTCTCCCTGGACCGAATAAGCAGCAAAATCACTGCCGCTAACAGTTCTTATGGGAGAATTGAGCCCCAGTTCTTGGGAAATAGTAAAGCTGGCAAGGGGCCAGACGTCTGAAACATCCCCGACAACGTAGACCGTTGGGGAACTTGCGAGTTTGATTAAACTGCTCGATCCGTAAGCAAGTGCTCCAGTGGGTATCTGGTTTAACTCAGAGGCCGGGAGAGTTGTTATGGACAACGGCTGAGGGTTAAAATCAACCAGATCGGTCCAGCTGGGAAAAGCTCTTTTTGTTGCTCCAGTCACGTAGTAAACCGTCCCGTTTGTTGGTGCTTTAACTACAGCATTATTGATCGAGTCAGTGCTATCTGTCACGATTGTGCTTAGAAAAGTATCGCTAAAAATAGAGTAACCACCTGTTGCGAGCCATTGAGTCGGGTTTGCCAGTAATGCTTTACCGTTTTGGGTCAGAGCGTAGTACTGAGATGCTTCAGGGTTTACCATGAAGCCGTGAAAATTATTATTGGCTGTCTCTGTATTGATTGAGGCGTCATCTAAGCTCGCATGTGGTAACTGAGAAAAAGCAGACAGAGTTGCCAGATCGTAACTAAGAGCTGTAAACGTACTGTTTTCATAATAATATTCCGTACCGGTATTGCGGTCGACCGCGATCACCTGATTTTGGATAACTGGTGTACCGTAGGGCAAATAGGCAATTCCTCCTTCCAGCAGCGTGTTATAAGACGGGCTTAAGCCTGCAGCAGTTGCTGATTGTTTGTTAAAAATTTCTTCTTTCTGACCATTAATTATGTAGAAATCTTTGCCGGTTGTCGTCTGATAGAAAGCAGTCATATAGGGGCCCGTGACTAGTTGATTTAGCTGGAAAAGTGTTAAGTAAATAACCGAGGAACAACTGTAGCCATAGTTAGCAACTTGAGCGCAACTAGTAAAGGGTAACTTGATGTTGGCGTCCACAAAATACAGAGTCCCGGTGGTGGCATCGCCTGCCATGTGCCCGAGTATCGGCCCAGTGGTCAGAGAATCTAGATAAGTATCTGTTACGTAGCTAATCGGACCGAGAACGCCAAAATCATTCAGAACGTTCCCGTCGGCTATCGGGTATTTACTGGTACCACTGATAAGATAGACTGTCCCATTATCTAAACTTCTGGCTAAGTCTGTTCCGACTATAGAGCCAAACCAAGTTATATATATCGAATCGAAGTTTTCATTGCCCGGAAAATGCGGCGTGTAGTGGTAAAGTGCTGCTGTTGCGCCGTTAGTCATATATACCGACTGTCCATCAATAGTTGTATGACCATCGTAATAAACCGATGGGCCACCGGGGCAGGTCTGATATGTTCCCTGAGTCATCGGGCCGGTATAACAACTAAGAGGATCGTCTGAGTTATCCCAATTCCCCTGATCTATATCAAAACCGATATTGCCCTCGGACCGCTGCTCGCTAAATTTTAGAAGCCATGCGGCATGGATAACTTGTTGGCTAAAACCGGTCACTAAGGGAGAGTCAGGACAACTGCCTCCGTCAGGGCAACCATAGCCCATAGCTGCTTGGTATTGGTGCGTACTGCAACCAACATCACCTGTTACTAGGCTTTGTTCTTTCTCCATGGTGGCTAAAAGTACTTGGGGGTTAATATCATAAGCTTGGGCAGCATCATAAATAACTGTCCCGGCTGAAACGTTACTGCCATATGTAAAACCAGCCGACGGCGAATAGCCGCTTGGGTCGGGGGCAGTAAAACCGCTGTTGGTACTGATACAACTACCCTGGAAAGCATTGAGAAAACCGTCTATCTGAGCAGCAGTCATGGATGTAGTATTGTCAAAAACCTGATCATCAATCAGGTTGTTGGGATTGAAAGAGGCTGAAGCTTTAGTAAAGAAAAAAATCGCCGGTATTGCTACGACGGCTACGAAAACTACAACTGATATAAATTTTTTTGGTGTCATTGGCTTATTAACAATTGTGTTGGATCTTGGGTTGATTCTGATTGTCCGTTAAGTGTTGCCGTGGCAGTAATCTGCCATTCGCCTGGCGTCAAATTATAAACGGCCGGTGTCCAGGACCAGGAAACAGTGCCAGCCGGTACTCCTGCTTTGGAGTTTTCGGCGCTTGTCTGCTCGACCGCTGAGGTATCGCTCACCGAGCCTTGGGAAAATATTATTTGACAAGAGGCACCGGGAGTCGTGGTACACGTTGATACCTCTTGGGTGGTAGAAGTTACAGCCGGGTTGTCGCCATTACCATGGTTACTTACGAAAGTACCTTCCGGGGCAGCCAGTGTAACAGATGAGACGCTTGGCGTTACACCCCCCGGCACGGTGTTGATAGGGTTAACGACAGGTGCCTGATAAGGCAGGGTTGGCACTGAACTAGTACTCGTTTTTGATGGGACAGAAGTGTTGCTTTTAGTGGTTTCAGCCTGTTTCACGGTTGCCGTTACCGCAGGTTTAGATCTGGTGCAATGGTAAATTAGCCCGCCAGCAAGTACAACAACTGCTACAGCAATAAGTAGTATATAAATCCGGCGACTGGTATGCTCTTTTTTTCTGTTTTTCATTTTTTGATTTTTAAATATTTAACACTAGTAATTATACTCTTTTTTGCTTTTTGCAAGTAGATCGAACTTGCTTAGATTCTACTAATGTCTGACTGATTTTCCTGATCGTCGGGGGATGTTGTTGCGGGCATTAAATTCAAGTGAATGACGTTTAATGTCAACATCTTTCAGATCCCGGGCAGCTTTTCTGATTGCCAGTCTGAGACCAAGATTATAGAACGGTGCCAGGAAAAAGTCATGTGTTTTTTCAGCCCAACCCATTTCTGAGTCTTGCGTCAGGAATATATAGTCCTGCAGGGTTGATTTGATGGTACCCAGTGTTAATTCCCTCTTGCCGGCGGCGGCAGTAATGCCGGTGCTTTTTCTTAGCCCAACATATTCATCAAATTTGCGTTGATAGTACTTTCGGGGTGAATAGTCATGTGAGTGGTAGACCGAGCCAAGCGGCGCATAAGCTTTGAGGTAGCCCTTTGACAGCATATCAATGCCGAGAGCTTGATCCTCAGCATAATCAACTTTCCTAAAAGGGACTTCAGAATGCAAGCTTTTGCGGATAGCTGAGTTGGCATCAGACATGTATGTATTAGTAACTCCCATATCATCTGTCAGCGAAGTTTGCCTTTGTAACGAAATTGAGCCACTATCACCAAATGAGCGAAATACACTTGTTACTTCCCTTTTTATGGTTACAAAACAGTGGGGCCTAGGAATTTGTTTCCCGAAAGCACAGCCTACTTTGTCGCTGATAAAGAAAGGCTCAAGCATACAGTCTAACCATCGGTCGTGCGCCGGCACAGCATCCTGGGTAAGAAATAGCACAAAAGGACTATCCGCCATCGACATGGCTAGGTTTCTGGTTTTGCCATGACCAAATTCAGAGTTGGGGATTTGGTGCAGGCGGATTTTGCTATATTTTTGGATAATTTCAAGTGTTCTGTCTGTGGACCCAGAATCGATAGCTAATACCTCAAATTTTTTGGATGTTTTCTGGCTAAAGACAGCTTTCAGAACCTCGTCTAGGTATTCATCACCGTTAAATGTCAATAACGCTACTGTAGCGTCGTACGCCATAATTACAGCTCCCCTTTAATATCATGATGGTTTAGGACGTATTGCCAGGTTTTATTGATTCCTTCTTCAAGATCGGTTCTCGGAGCCATATCGAATTCATTCTTGAACAATATGGTATCGAGAACTACTCTGTGGACATAAGTAGCAGGTACCGGTTGATGATTGACCTTAATATCCCCAGGGACTAGTCGTTTAATAATACCAACGATGTCATTAATGCTGTAGCCACGACCGCTGCCTAGATTATAGACAGGCTCTTTGCCGTTTTGGTAAGTGGCAGAAATCATTTCCGCCACATCTTTTACGTATAAATAATCACGGACCATTGACCCGTCACCAAGAATCGTAATCGGTTCACCCCGGGCAATTTGTTGCAGAAAAATAGGGATAACTCCCTGTTTGCTCGTTAGGGATTGTCTTTCGCCGTAAGGATTAGATATCCGGTAAGTAACGCTTACCAAACCGTTTTTGACTTTAAAGTATCTCAGGTAGTGTTCAATAGTAAGTTTACCGATCGCATATGGCGACACTGGCTGAGGAAGGGTCAGCTCGTTATAGATGCCACCATTTTTCACATCACCGTAAATCGCTCCGCCAGTTGATGAAAAAATAACTTTTTTAATATTTTTTTTGGTGCAAAGTTCAAAAAGCGAAATACTCATTCGAATGTTGGTATCAACATCTATTCTCGGGTCGGCGTCAGACGTGGCAGGAGTGGTAGTAGAGATAAAATGAAATACATAGTCAATCCCGTCAAGTGATTGCTCCAGATCAGCAACATTTAAAAAATCACCTGGGAAAATTTCAATATTTTCACTAAGTTGAAAATTTTTAAAACTATCAGGGAAGCGATCAAAAGCCCTGACGGTTTCACCCCTGTCAATAAGCGCATCAACCAAATGACTACCTATAAAACCGTTGGCTCCTAGAACAAGACATTTAGCCATTTAGCTCATCCTCCAATATTCGTACTAATTTTTCTCCGGCAACGTCCCAACTTGCAATATTGACACTTTCAGATGCCTGTTTGGCATATTTAGGCAAATCCTTCATTGTAACAACATCTACCAAGGCAGCCGCTAGAGCATCAGGAGAGGTTTCAGCATATTTAATAAAGGAGTTGCTGCTAACTTTCCGATTATTTGGCCCGTCTGTTACAACAGGAATTGCCCCAGCAGCCAAGAGTTCAAGTGGCATCAAAGACATATTAGTCAAAGAAATTACCAGCGCAGCTGCGCATTGATTATAAACGTCGGATAATTCGGGTAGCGTCATATTTTTCAAATTTTTGTATGGAAATGTTACGTTATATTCCGAAATGTCCCAACCGGCGCATAGAATTTCATAGTCGGGGAGTTGTTGGTGGAACTTCTCCAAAGTTAATAACCCGAGCTCAAAGCCGCGGCGGGCAGTTACGGGACGGGCATAAAAGAACACTTTGTTTCTCTTCCCGCTATTAGTGAATTTATATAACTCCTTATCCGCACCAAAGTCATAGCTGGCACATTTCATGCCATATTCAGACTGTAGTTTGTCGGACAGCCACTTTCCGGCTGTGACACCAAAAAAATTAAACTTATAGGTATTTTCAGCCAATACATACTCTGAGCCAACAGGATAGAAATATGGCTCAAAGTCCTGGACGAAATACAACTTATGGCTGTTATTTGTATCTCGAAAGACGGGGTAGGCAGTTTCCCAGCCAGTTGCGAACACCGCATCGGCGGGCTTCATTGGCCCATTCAGCCATTTTATGGGAGCTCGGGTGTCAGGGTAAGATCCCTGCATCCCGTTCTTTAGCTCTCTAACGGTGGCATAATCATGTGCGCTATATAGATATACTCGGTTGGTGTAACCTTTATCTTCCAAAAATTTAATAAAGCGAAAAATATTCTGATGACCGCCACCCTTTCTTGGAGGAGACATTACCCAGTTAATAATATATGGTGGGGAACTTTTAGTTTTTATGGGTTTGTATGGGTTAGTCACCCAGTTTGTGCTGAGTATATCTTCTTCTTTTACTAGGAGCTTAAGCCCACGTTTCTTTGCTCTCGTGCCAGATGCTCGGGTAATTTCTTTCTGAATTTTTACCAGAACAGCAATCATGACTTCAATCAAGCCCTTTTCTTTCAAAATCTGTTTGGCTTTTTTCGTCCGAGCAACTAATTTTAAGGATTTAGCCATCTTCTATTCGTCCTCCAAACAGTTAATTTCATCTGTGATATGGTATTGCATCAATTATTTGCGCCTCTTCATAGTACCAACTACGCTCCTTGCCGGTGCGGTCAGCTTCCATGATTTTGATGTTACAACGCGGTTATACTGTTTTAATAATAGGCCATTATTGGATTTCAGTTTTACATTTTCTTGTTCCGTCGAGGCTAAATCTTCTAGAATATTCACGACAACCGGTAATAGTTTGATGTTTTTTAGTATTTCGAGATAGAAATCAATAACTCGGCTATCTAATTTAATAAAGTCATCCTGGCTGACCATGGCAGAAGGTTTAGTAAATACTACTTCGTGTTTTTTGGACATAATAATAAATGTCCGATAGCTTGCTTCATTAAAATCTTTAAAAAGATAGCCCTCATTATAATCACGGTTTATTTTCTCAATGGTTTTATGAATATTCGGTTCGTTAATTTCGTTTGCTATCAAATTTATCGCCATAAGATGGCCCCATATATCCAAGGAAGAATGATGCAGCACTGTTGCCTTGATGGGCTTCGGGACATAGCTTAATATTTCTTCCTCCCTCGGTAGCCCGTATTGCTTGTGTTCGGCAAGCCAGAGGTGTTTTCTGCCGGTTAAAGATTTATACAGCTCATTTATCTTCGCTTCTTCTTTGGCTGCTCCATGATCACCAAATGGTGCACAGAGAATAACCAGATCATTACTCACCCGAATGATCTCCCGAATAAAGTCACGTCTGTCCTGGGGTGGAATATGTTCAAGCGTGTCGCTGGTAACCACTACATCATAGGAGCCGTCTTTAATGCTATCCATGTGGGAACCGTTGCCAATACTCTGGGTTTCGCTGGTCTCTTGAACTTCACTATCAAGTATGGTTACGGGCACAGAAATTATTTGTTCCATGAATGAACCTAGCCCTCCAACGTCCAAAACCCGATTTGGGTGTGTGCCGGTAAAGGCACAGTAACGGGTAATGATCTCCGCTATTAGCTGATAACGACCAACATAGTCGAATGAAGCCGATTTAATACTAACTGGAATGTTCAGTAACGGTCCATCGAGGGTCAATGGAAATTTTCCCATGCCGGCTTCTCCCAATTATTTTAAATATTGTGGCACTATCAACCAGATCATAAGCCATTGAGGAGTTTTCGCTAAATACTCCGGCGGTGATGGTATATGTCCCCGGTGAAATTGGAGTGCTAGGAAAATCAACTTTTATTGTTCCACTCTTTTTAATAACCGGCTTAAGATTTAACTCGTTCGTATTTGGCCCTAGTATGCTAATACCTTTTTCGTCAATAATATCTATGCCGATTGTCACCGGGTTCTTGATTGGTTTTTTTAGCAGATAGGCAATCTCGACAGAAAAAGGTTTGTTAAACTTTACATTCGTAACATGTTGGCCTTTTTCGTCAAAAAGACTAACCTTATTAATCCGCACATCCCCAGTTCCTTGGTGATTTGATTCAGTGATCGTCTTTTCTTGATTTTCGTATTGCTCGTCTGCCACTAGTGCCCCATACTCAAGTACCATTTCTTTGGGTTCACCGACAGACACAAGCTTGCCACCTTCAATAATCGCTACCCGGTCACAAAATCGTTCAATAGCACTGCCGTCGTGGGAAATAAAGACGACGGTGCGACCAGATGCTTTGATGTCTTCAAAAACTTTGTAGCATTTCTCTTGAAAAGCAAGATCGCCGACAGCTAGTACTTCATCAATCAGTAAAATGTCGGTTTTTGAACGTATGGCAATAGAGAAGGCCAGTCGGACCAACATGCCAGATGAGTAATTCTTTAGCTTTTGATCCATGAAACGTTTCAGCTCGGCAAATGAAACGATACTGTCGTACATTCCCCCCATTTCCGAGCGGGAGAACCCTAGCAATGCTCCGTTTAAAAACACGTTCTCTCGACCAGTCAGCTCGGGGCTAAAGCCTACTCCCAATTCTATAAATGGTGTTAATTGCCCGTTAACTGTAATGCTCCCTTCGGTTGGCTCATAAATTCCGGCTACTAGCTTAAGCAGGGTGCTTTTACCGCTACCGTTGCGGCCAATAACACCAAAGAACTCACCTTTTTTTATGTCAAATGTGACCTTATTGAGGGCTTTTTGCTCTTCGTATGATTTATCCCGCTTATAAAAATTAACGACCAGACCTTTAATTGAATTCTGCTTTTCGTGCGGTAGTTTAAAGACTTTGGTCAAGTCGTGAATGCCTATTGCAATATCGTCATTCATAAGCTAGATGTTTTCCGCGAAATATTTAGATTGTTTTCTGAAGTGATTAACCCCGATAAAGATAACCACGACAAGAATGATAAACGGTATGAACTCATACCACCCACCGTTAAACCGTTTATAGATGGTCATAGTTTGATGGGTTATCAGAATATACCGAGCATCTTGGATGGCCTGGGCCATGGGGTTAAGCAGTATCAATTTTTGAAGTGTAATATTGGTAATGCGTGATAGGGCATATATTATTGGGGTCAAATAAAATCCTGCTTGCAGTAAAACCTCCCAGATATAGCTAATGTCACGAAACTTTACATAAGTCGCTGAGAGAAACAACGATAAACCTAATGCGAACACATATATTTCAAGCAGAATCAGCGGGAACCAAATCGCACTGCCACCCAGAGATACATGGTTAATAATCATAAAAACTCCAACTACAATTAGGTTCAATACCAAGTTGATAAGAGCCGAGAAACTTGTGCTTAATACTATAATCCAGCGCGGAATCCGAATTTTTCGAATAAGATCCCCCCTTCCGACTATTGACCCGAGACTCTGCATGGTCATTTCGACAAAAAAGTTCCACATCACAATACCCAAAAGCAGATATACAGGATAGTGAGGGATACCCGTGCCAAGCTTTAAAAATTTGACAAAAACAACATATAATATTAAGAACATCAATAGCGGTCGCAGGAGAGACCATATATATCCAAGCGCAGAACCTTGATAACGAAGTTTGAAATCTGTCCGGACTAGCTCAACCAGTAAAACTCGATTTTTCTTTGAGAAGATGCGTTTTATCATCAGGTATAGGTTATTATAAAAGAAACATACTATGAAGTCGATCAATGTCAGTGTTGTAATCCCAAACTGGAATAATCAAGAAAGTCTTGAAAAATGTCTTGACTCTTTACAGTCTCAGTCTTTAACCCCGCATATCATTGTAGTCGATAACGGTTCTAAGGATGGGTCAGTTGATTCAGTAAAAAACCGCTATCCGGCTGTTGAACTTATCGTTAACCCTAATAATCTGGGGTTTGCTAGGGCTGTTAATATCGGTATAACGCAATCAATATTCAGAGGCGATGCTTTTGTGGCGCTAATCAATAACGATGCAGTAGCAGACCATAACTGGCTACAGGAGATGGTCCGAGCAATAGACAAAAATCAAGATCTGGGAATAATTGCCAGCAAAATGGTCAGTAGCGACGGCGCATATCTTGATAGTACGGGTGAGTTTTATAGCGTATGGGGGTTACCATACCCGCGAGGACGAGGCGAGACTTCAATTACCCAGTACGACGAGCAACTCGAGATATTTGGTGCAAGTGGTGGGGCTAGTTTATACAGAGTAAAGATGCTCACAAAAATCGGGTTATTTGACAAGGACTTTTTTGCCTACTATGAGGATGTAGACCTAAGCTTCAGAGCTCAGTTAGCTGGTTGGAAAATCAGATTTTGCCCTGAGGCTGTTGTCTACCACCAAATCGGTGCCACTAGCAAAAAAATAAACGGCTTCACTACTTATCAGACCATGAAGAATTTACCGTGGCTAATGTGGAAGAATGTCCCGGGGGCATATCTTTTGAAAGTGCTGCCGCGTTTTAAGATCGCCTACTTTAGTTTTTATGCCAGTGCTTGGAGACGTCATCAGGGTTGGCCCGCCACCAAAGGTGTTTTATTATCAGTCACTTTAGCACCCAAAAAAATATGGCAGCGTCATCAAATCCAAAATACCAAAAAAGTATCGGACAGCTATATTTGGGGTATAATGACCCACGACTTACCACCTAATGCACTAA
>DATKGQ010000017.1:0-34566 GCA_035510715.1 Saccharimonadales bacterium (SeqCode)
TAAATGATAGTCAGCTAGATATATTAAGGCTGTTATATAAGTTTAGGTTTAGTACTAGTGAATTAGCAGCTAGATATTTAGGTAAAGCCAATATTAAGTTAGTCCAGAAGAAGCTTAGAGTACTAGAAGATCAAGGCTACGTAGGTAAAAGATATGACAAGAGCTATAAGCTGCAAGGTAAACCGGCTGCTTACTACTTAACACCTAAAGGAGCCAGATTACTGCAACAACTTTACCAACAGTTTAAAAACAGCGGCAATAAGGATAAACCTTTTATAGTGATTACTGGCCAAGGGATCAAGCAACTTTACAAGAATAGAACTGTCTCAGAAGACTTTATAGCCCATTGCCTTAATATACTTAATATCTACTTAAAGCTAAGAGAACTATATGGTGATTGCTGTAAGTTCTTTACCAGAGTTGAGCTGACAATATATTACTACTTTCCGGCCTGGCTGCCAGATGCTTACTTTGCCTTGAAGCCTAGCCCAAACAGTAAAGCTTCACCAAAGCGTTATTTCTTAGATGTCTGGGACGGCACCAGACCGTTCTTTGTGTCAGTCAGAAAAGCCAGGAACTACCTCAAATACTCAGAAGAGGGTGATTGGCCACCTGATAGATCAGCTTTCCCGGCTGTCCTGATGATTTGTGATACGAAGAAGAACGAGACTAAGCTGAGAAGACAAATAGTAAAAGCGTTGGATGAATCTTATGAAGAAGTAACTTATGCTACGACAACGCAAGATACATTTATTGCGGCAAATAAACCAAAAGATAAAATTTGGTGGCTAGTTGATGATCAAGACACGTTTTTAGCTCTATAATAAATTAACCCAATAACCGGACAAGAGTAAAAAATGTAAATATAGCCACTAATATATATTCAGAAAAGTTCTGATATTTTGGTTGTTTTTGTCACAGATTCTTACTAATACCTTGTTATACCGGTTATTAACATACTGGCTGGCGCTGGTTATCGGAACACTAGCATTTAGCCTGGCCAGTGAACCCGATTCCTTTAATAAAATGCATAACAAATCTACCGCATAAGCAATTTACTTATTAAAAATTAAGTGTTACTTTAAAAATTACAGTCCAATAGCTAGAGTTTAATGCGTCTAAACTGTATGCCATTCTAACTCGCTTATGGAATTGTACTTTGACATAATGAGTCCATTTCATAGACCAGACTGGTTTGGAATGCGGTTTAGGTATTTTTAATAATAATATCTAAACCGCATTCCGAGCTCGGAATCGGTGTAAGCAAAATCCCAAGTCCAATGAAAGAAGGCAGGCATGACTCTTAAGAAAAAAGTTGTTGCCGTAATGTTTATAGCTGTACTTTTCCCGGTAGTTTTCTCGGGTTCGCAGTCGTTAGCTTCCAGCCCTCTGGCCAAACAACAGTACGGCGCACCGCCACAAACGCACAACCCTCAAAGCTATACTGCATTTGGGGAGCACGTGAGAGTTGAAGCAACCCTTATGGGATTTCAACTGCATGCCTGGGGGTTTAAAAACAACGGCAAATTGAACGTTGTGGGTTTTAGCGTGGCGGGGGCATGGGACCCTTCCGTTGATATTACCAACTATTTTTATTGGAAGGGTTCACAAGAAAACATGTTGGTCGAATTGACCAGACCCGATGATTACCAAGGGGGTGTGATATTTCCTAATCCTAATCCCCAAGGCGGAATCGGAAAATCGTTTAACTTCTTGATGATATTCCCCCAATATGGTTCTAGCAATTTGGAATTTACAACTACCTCGATGCCACCCGCCCATATTGGCCACCACTATTCCTTCAGATTTTTGGTGAAAGGAGGCACACCACCGTACACGTTCTACCTGCTTTACCATGATGTAAAGGGTTTGGTCCTAACTCAGACAGGGCGTAACGCCGGACTGTTCTCTGGAATACCTGTCCGACAAACTGTTGGTATACAAACTGTGCCACTGATTGTCTGGGACAAAATGCACCACGCGGCAACCACCATCTACAATTTCTCGTTGTCTTAATGGACTAAGAAAAGTGTCATTTAAGGAATGACGGGCGAGCTCATTATCCCTACCCGGGATAATCAACCCCCCGTCATTCCTGCAACAAACAATAGTTTTTATTAACCTATTTGAGAATCACCAGTTTTTAATATTTGTTTAGAGCCTCTATGCAAGTTAATAAATATGGCAAAAACTAAGGTAACAATAATTATTAACCCGTCAATAAGCGCCCAATGCCAATTGTAAGCCGACACTATCGCGGGTGGATTGGGTGAGCCAACATTAACTACATTATTTTTCTTTAAATAGAAGCTGATAGGGAAGCCATAAATTCTTGCCCCTTGGCTTAATGGTTCAGTAGCCGGTGTAGTGCCTGAGCTGCCAATATAATATGTTGATTGTTGGTACGGCCTTTTAATTATTTTATAACTAAGCTGCTTCCAACTGGACGGTTCAAGGCTGAACAAATGGCCGTTAGGAATATAATTAACACTATCTTTAAAAATTGCTAAAGGTGTTGCATTAAGAATTAATAGTGCCAACGGTATTAAAAATAGTAATTTTTTCATATAGCTAAAGTTTATACTATTAAATAATAGCATGTAACCAAAAAGCATAAATACTTTAAGCAATATTTAGAGTCAGTCACACAAGATTACTATAAAGTCCTCTAAATTTAGCTTTTGGAGTAAAATTTCGTACATCTAGCCAGACGCTTATGTTTTTGATAAACTGTAAATTAACTATGAATCGTTCTAGATTTTTAGCTTAGAAATTAAAATCTGATTATTGTTTATGATAATTATCAACTGGATAAGCGTAAGCAAATCTGCTTTAATACAGCTATATGTTGGTGGAAAATCATGTTAGTAAATAAAAAATCAAACTATTTATTAAAATATTTTCCGATTATATTTTTCGCAGTTATTGCTGTTTTTTTCTTTAGTTCTCATAAGGTTTATGCAGAAACTCTTTATGATAATGATAAAGATCCGGGTATTCCATCCGACATCGAGGCTAATGCAATAAATGGATGTAATGCAACAGGAAATCAAACGGCTGAAGAATCTTGGTTATCGCCACAAGGAGATCCTGGCACGGAATTGATAAGCGAGAACGTACTCGCCGGGCAAACTTTACCGCTTCAGTGGAATGTTGCTACATATTACTGTTATTATAATGGCTCTAACTATACCTCTAATCTTCTGCAAACTGATTCCAACTACCTGTTGACAAACATAATAACTACGCCAGATAGCTTAACTGTCGTCAGCCCAGCTAATATGAATCTTGGCGTTTCTACCAATCCCGCTGACATTAATGTTCCTACACAACTTACAGTTGATACTGGAAATGTCATTGTTAGTCAGGACGGCCATTACGATCGATGGTATCAGGCTTGGACAGACTTTACTTTAAGCGCCCCGAGTAATTCAGGTACTGAAAGCATAGAAATAGATTATAAAGCCATTAATTCGTTTGACGTTTCGGGTGTTACGAACCAGACTTTAGCTCAACAAGAGGCGTTTGAGTGTGTAGGTAGAACCGGCCCTCCATCTTATCAGGATGGTTGGGGCCGCGATTCCTTGGATGGCTTTTTTACAACAACACACTCATCTTCCCCATGTAATAGTTATTGGTACACCTTTGTGCCTGATGTTCTAGTTTTTGAACCAATTACGGGTTATGTTTATGATTATACGCCGACAGGCGGTTTAGCTCCCAGGAACAATGTCACAGTAACAATTGATGATCAGACATCATCTAATGGTGTCCTTCATCCCTCTGATGTGACTGGCGATGGTGGCACCCCTGGCAAGTATTATATTTTGATTCAAAAGGGTGATGATTTTGGGGTCAATTTAGGTACTCAAACCGGTTTTTATGATTATCCGGATGGCAATAGTTATGCAGCTGACTGCCCAGCCGATCCCACTAACCCGCCTTATTGTCCCGCTTATCAAAGCTATATTCATCAGACTGAAGGCGTCCAACATCAGCTCACTGGCAGTAGTACTGTTTACAACCTTGGAGAGGATCAAGGCTACGATTTTGTCTTTCCTGGATCAGTAATTAACAACAGAGAAGTTGATTCTAGTGGCAATTTATTGGGGAATGGGACTGATTTTGCTCCTACAGTTAAAGTTGACACACCAGCAAATGAAATTGCTTATACTAATCCATATAATTTTAAGGATTTGTTATATCCACTTACGAATGGGACTCAAAATTCATATACAATAGATAATCAAGACCCTAGTTATATATACAATGGTAACACTTATACACTTCTGGGTTCTAACTGGTGCAATAATACCACATCTTGTAACCCTGGCACAGGTAAAAATGCCGATCACTGGACGCCTTATGCTCCTCCAACTGGTGGCACTTCCGTAAGTGTTACTATTCCAAAAACAGATGATATGGTAATGTTTCAATGGGAATATAGCAAAGCTGCTTCCACCACTAACTTTGACATCACCGGCGATACCATAATGAACGGTCAAACTGCCCCTTCTGACGGGGACCCAATATCTGTCACACCCGGGACGCAGGTAAAGTTTGATAATTATCTAAATAACCTCGGGCCGGATGCATCGACCTCCATTTCTTATCAGGTGTATCTTAATGCCGAAGAGATAAATGACTCAAGTGTCAGCAAGCTTAACCCGACACAATCCGCTGATGTATATTCAAATACGATTGATACGACCGGTGATGCGGACGGCACTGAGTATTGCGAGTCTATTTTTTGGTATCCCGTTAATGCCAGCGGTGGGCAAAACAGCGGAACCCAAATCTGTGCTATAGTTCAAAAAACTCCCCCCAGCACTGACTTTGACATCACCGGCTATACCATGATGTCCGGTGAAACTGCCGGAGAGACTACGATATATGTCACTGCCGGGACGCAGGTAAAGTTTGATAATTATCTAAATAACCTCGGGCCGGACCGGTCATCCCTAATTAATTATTCGGTTTATCTTGGCGCTACTGATATCGATTCCAATACTGTCACGCTTAACGCGACACAATCTGGTGATGTATATTCAAATACGGTTGACACGACCGGTGATGCGGCTGGTACTCAGTATTGCGAGTTTATTTCATGGAAACCCGTTACAGGCGCCGGTGGGACTGGCACCGGGGTCAAAGTCTGCGCTATAGTTGAATCACCGTCTAGCACTAACTTTGATATCACCGGCTATACTACAGTGTCTAGCCCAACTGTCACTGCCGGAGGCTCGGTGGTTTTTCACAACTATCTGTCAAATATCGGGCCGATACGATCACCCTCAATTAATTATTCGGTGTATCGTAATACAGCTATGATCAATGCCTCAGCTGCCACACTAAGCTCAGGAGGCCCCTATAATGTATTTTCAGAAAAGTTTGACATCCCGATTGGTACACCGGTTGACACTCAGTATTGCGAGTTTATTTCATGGCAGCCCTCTGATCCCGCTAATGATACGGGCACAGGAGTTAAAGCTTGTACCAAAGTAGTAGGACCATCAACTAACTGTCCGGGCTTCCCGTCCTTTGCCAGTGTCCCAATTAACCTGCCAGATAATTCATTAAGCTTAGCCGCCTCAGCGCCATCCGGTTCCTCATCTACCCCAAACGCAACGCAGGTTCAGATTGTGCCTGAGGGCAAGTTTGAAATAACAGCCCTAAATGATATCAGCGTAGGAGGCAATAGTGTTTTGCCGAATGTAACTCCCGCTGTTAATGCGGAAGTACCCGATACAACCTCAGTAACACTTGATTACACGCCGTATGTCCAAACTTACCCTTATGATATTAATCAACCGTCGGTAACCTATGAGAATTTCTATGATCAAACAATCTGGACTTCTTCAAGCACTACTACCTATACCTGTAAAGGCAGCGACAGCGGTGGCGGCAGCAGCTCTAGCTGTACCCACTCTATCCCAGCGCCGTTTAATCCCGGTGATAATGGGTATTACTGTCCAGTAAATTCTCCAGTCTACACCTATGATAAAAAAACCCATACTTGTAGTTACACATATACAGGATCGTCAAATGGCTATGCCTGGTCTAGTGGTTCCACAACGGAACAAACTACACCCAGTACTGTTGATGGCACATCAATGCCGGCCTGTTATAACCGAACTTTTTCTTTGAATGGCACTGATAATCCGACTAACAGTGCAACTATTTATAATCCTGAAGACCCGACACTATTAACAGTTACTGGTATCGTTCAAGCAGATTTTGATGTGACTACCCCCAGCCAGGGTATTGGATTTAGGCAACCAACCCAGGTTGACGGTATTAATACGGCAATTCAAGTTCAAGTTTATCATCAGAATTCCGATCTCAGCATTAGCGGACCTCAGTCGTATTATAATGAAACATCCCCTAATCTTTACCCGAATTATGCCAGTTCTTCTCTCAACTATCAATCGTCCCAAGATTATAGTATACCGTGGAGCATGTCCGTCGCATTGCCACCATTGCAATACGGTGATGAAATATGCATAAATTTGACGACTAATTCTTCGGTCGGTGAAGTATCTCCAACTAGCTGGACGCCACAGAATGTTACGCAAAATTTTTCAAATCAGCAGGATGCAAGTAATCCGTGGCCACCCTCCCCGCAAAGTGTTTGCACTGTTTACTTAGCTGCTACACCTTATCTGAAAGTATATGGTGGCGATGTGTCGGCTGGCACTGCCTCTGACATAAATAATCTGCATCAATGCACCGACTCTAGTGCCGGTATTGATACTTTTAACCAGGGCGGTAGTCCATATGCTGGGTCCGGTACTCAGCTGGCTGCCTTTGCGGTTAATGTTATTACCGGTTTTGCCTCGGCCCAAAACGATAATGGTTCGGGTACTTCTCCGCCTATCGGCTTAACTTTTTCCAATACATCAGGTGGATACGGAGGCAGTTTCGGTGCCAGTCCCAGTGACTGCTCGGCCGACTATTATAATCAAGGTTTAACTTCAGCTAGTACGCAATATACGGATGCCGGCGATATTTTAACGAGTAATTTTTTTGATAATAATCCTGCTGGCATCTATGCCTTCAATGTCAACGGTGGAACTATCAATACTACTAATATACCAGTTGGCTATAACATTACTCTCTATTCCAGCGGGCCTATTACTATTGCCGGTAACATAACCTACGGTGGAGTCTCAACAACTTTGTCGCAAATGCCCAACCTGGAGATTGTCACTAACTCTACTGCCTCTAATCCAGCCGGCATTAACATTGATAATAACGTAACACAGTTAACTGGAATATATGTAGCTGAAGGAACGGGGGGAATCATTAACGACTGTGCCGACGTGACAAGTACCAACAATTGGTATCCATCTACAGATGGTAGCCCAAGCTGCGGTCAACAATTAATTGTTGAGGGTTCATTTACTGCCAATGCGCTATATCTTTCCCGGACTACTAATTCAATACACGAGGCTACGCCCACTGAAGTTCCTTGTGCATTCGGTGCTACTCCTTGCGATAACGCAGCCGAGGAGTTTGACTATTCACCGGCTGATTGGCTGACTTATTCCAACCAAAATACAACACCGGTCGTTCAATCTATTTCTAGTCTGCCGCCAATCCTATAAGCATTTATCTGGTTATACTTGTCAACCGTTGCATATTTGTATTGTGATATTACCGGGCATAGTGGCTCATTACCAATTAGTTATTTTTGGCAACAATTGTTAATAAAAGCTAATAATATTCGTGCAATCAAAGCTATTTCAAAAGCAGTAGATTATTCACCACATGGACCCACTAACCTCGCTGATCCGTAATTATAGGCTATCTATAAAAACGGTTTCACGCCAAGATAATATCTATTACCACTGACTCTCAGATTAATTACAATAATCAAAAATACCTGTCGTTACTCCTGGACGTGTAATTAAAGTCTTACAAATACCGTTTAGGCTCTGCAGAGCATTCACCGGTGCATCATTATTATCGACCGGATTGATTGATATGTACTCCTGAATACGTTTCAATTCGTCGCTAGCCTTACCAGTTGAATCAATAAGTGCTTGGGCATTAGCTAGATCTACATGATTGCTGCTAGTATTGGTTGCTGTTATCGAGACATCGGCATTATCGTAGATTGGTACAATATGCATGTAATAGCCGTTCTCAGGTGCCACTACTAAATCAGTTGTACAATCGTACTTCCCGCCGGAATCTGCCCCACAAGTTACTCCAATGATTATACCGGTGTTGCTAGTACTAACCGAATTTTGGCTGGGGGTCCCGCTAAGATTGCCACTGCTTTGCATGGGCTCCAAAAACACTGTATTAGTGTCTGTTTGTAAATTACTCAGTGAACTCCAGCCTGAGGCCGGCACCATATCCACTTGTAATACCCCAGCTGTACAGCTCGGAGACCACGAGGCTCTTGGCGGAAACGTATTCACAGTAGAGCTTGGACAACCAGTGAAGTTAGTATTGGTAGTTAAACCGTCCTGCTGCCAACTAATAGTGATAATTTGAATATTAGAACCGTCGGCTGCAAATACCGGTACTACCTGTCCATGGCCGGTGTCCAGTGGCGCAAATTCAAGTGAGGGTGGTGTAGGATTAACTAGTAAGCAAGTATAAGCAACCGTTGCGCCCGGGGAAACCAAGGCATTAGTGGTGGTACTACTATATGGTCCCACACAGTTCGTCTGAGCGACTAAATCAACATTATTTGCTATATCTGCTTTAATTACGGCAAAGGCATCATTAACCCCGCTCTCCGCTGCATAAAAAGCAGTAGTGTTTAGCTGGTCATCAAGTGCCCGGCGCTGCTCGTTTCTAGCATTATTCGCATAACCAAGAACTATCAGAGACAGTACTATCATAATAACCAATGTGACAGCGAAAGCTGCTTGACCGCTTTGCGACTGGTTGGGTAGGATTTGTGGACGATAACTATTTAGTTTAGTCATAAGCTTCTCCATTATTGTATACGCGGAGTTACTGTAGTTGTCAAAGTTGAAATAGCACATAAATTACCTCCAAGTGATTCAGGCGGGCATGAATCATCAGACGGATTAGATGCGGTTATGACGGAATCACCATAGCCTATGGTTAAAGTAACCTCGTAACTATTACCGTTCACTTGAATAATATTTAGTTGTTCGAGACTGAGATCTTGGGATAAGAGTTCATGGGTACTATTACCGCCACCAGTAGCTTCTTTTAAGTAGGACACATATTCTATGCCCACCGGATCTGCAGTCAAATTCGACGGGCAACTATTGGTTAACTCCAATAGGGCATGATATATTGGCGGGCTAGACAAGGTGTTGATTTCCTGACCTGTCTGATAAATATAAACATCGTTACCGAGACAATAATAACCATACTGGCCATCAGGCGTACCTAATATAATCGAGCTTGCACTATTAAATTGAATATCTTGGGAAATGGTTGATAGAACACTTCGGGCAGTATCCTGAGTTTGTGACTGGATATTGCCTTTAACAAAAGAATTATTCACCGTAATGATTGCAACGATAGCAATTAATAACACCAACGAGAATACCGCCGTGGCAATCATTAGCTCAATAATCGTAAAGCCCTGTTGGAATTCTGGATGTTGGTGTTGTTGGCGGTTTGTAATCATTATTTTTACTCCGGCCGGTAATATAATTGCACGTTATCAGTACCGCCGGAAAGACTCGGCCAACTAACGGTGACTTCATAAGTGGGCGATATTACAGTAGTAGATAAACCGGTACTGTCGTTAGTAACAGTAGCAAGCGTTATGTCATATATATGGCTGGCAGTGATCTCGTACCAATAGGCAGATGCCGGCAACAAACCATTAGTCGTTTTTAAGCTGGAAGTGTCAAACTGTCCGGCGCTGTTCTCATAGCAATACTGGCCATCAGTTGAGGTGGTCGGGTTTGATGGGTTAAAACATAGATTAGTATTTAGCTGATAACCGGCGTGCAAATCTTCGACTTGTCCTTGAGCAATAGTTAATGCTTCGGTATGCTCCTGGCCATCACGCTCACTGTGCAGTGAGCGGTTAGCTGTCACATAAGCTCCAACTAATATCATCATCAAAACACCCATTGCCACTAATACTTCGATTATCGTGTCACCGGTCTGTTCTATCGCCCGATAAATCATATGCAACCTTTCTGACTAAATTTTTGCAAAGTTACGGCTGTCGGACTGTTTATGCCACCAATAGTTATTAGCCCGGATTGGTTACTTGTGCCGCTATCAAAACAAATCCTCACTCCGCCGTCTGGATTACTGACTGTGTCATCAGAATCAGCGATGCCAGTGATAACATTCCCCAAACCATTTTTTAAGCTATTGATTTCTTTAACCATCGTTGATTGATCCTGTCCTGGTTTGCTCCCAGGTATTGGTATAATTTGCGCTGATTGGGAACCACTAAAAGTAGTAAAAAAACCGATGGCACCTATGCACTCTAAATTAACAGCTTTAATAGGACAACTGTTGCTAGAGTTAATAACAATAGAACTATCAACATAACCTATTCCATTGGGGTGGATAGTGATACCATAAAGGAGTACCTGCGTTGTGTCTATCTCACTGTTTATTGTACTGGCCTTAACAGGGTCATCTGTCGAGTCATACATTGCCACCGGCGCCGCTTGAGTCAAATTATCAACATTGGCATTAGTTGGTCCTGGTGAATTTGTTGGTGGATAATACTGATTACCGACAACCGGATAGACTACGTATTCCTGATAGGATAAGCCGGGCAAGAGGGGATCAAACTGAATGACTTCACCAATAAATGTACAACCGACATTTGTACCTCGTGATGGCCCCGTGCTGGTTGAAGTAAAAGACAGACTAGGACTACCACTACCACCGTCAGGATTGGCCAAACAAGTAAAATTTTGCTGGCTCAAATAGTAGCCGTTGGCAACATTCCCAACAACGCTTTGTAGCTGTGAGGTAATTTGGGCAATGGCAGTACTAAATTCAGTCTTGTTCTGACTGCCACTCATGAGAGTCATAGCGCTGAAAAAAATTATTCCGCTGACCGCCAGGAATATCATAATCTCAATTATCGTAAAACCGTGCGGCTGTCTGCCACCCTTCATGGGTCTTAGTATATCATAAGAATGGCAAGCATAAGGTTAATGAAGTGACTATGTCAGAGGGTCTCCCAAATTAGTCCGGAGATGTTAGCGCCATATGGCGGATCCCCATAAAATAATAATTGAATAATCCTTGTCGCGATCCCGTTGCAGATTAAAAAATAGGCTATTTTTCCACTTTTATTTTGGATTGATTACTGATTGTGCATGTAAATTTGCAAAATAATTATGCTATAATTGGGCCAATATGAGCGTATTGAGTGGGGTATCAAATTTTTTCAGCCTGGATATTGGAACAACTGCAATACGACTTGTCCAACTGCATGGCAATGGTCCGGTTAAATCGCTTGTTAAATATGCCTATATTCCGGTTGACAGCAAGATCGTCTTAAGCGATTCTGCGGCCGACCAGCAAAAGCTAGCTCAATTAATTAAAGAACTTGTCGATCAGTCTCACGTAACAACTAAAAATGCTGTAGTGGGGGTGCCTTCGCAGCGAGTTTTTACGACTCTGGTGGATGTTGAACGGGTAGCAAAAAATGAGCTGCCTAAGACCATAAAATATCTTGTCGATCCACTTATTCCAACACCGATAAATGAGTCTAAAGTAGATTGGGCATTGATTGGGGACTCACCGGCAGATAAGACAAAACTGGAGATTCTTCTGTCAAGCGTACCGAATAAATTTATTGAGCGGCAACTGGATCTACTTGAGTCGATCGGATTAAATGTGATTGCTTTTGAGCCGGATAATATCGCGCTGGTAAGAGCGCTCATACCCCAGGGTGCGGCAATGGCGCAATTAGTTTTAGATATAGCCAGCAAAAGTACGGATATAGTTATTACGCTCAACGGATCACCGCGGCTGACAAGGTCAATTCCGACCGGAACCGAAAGTATCATCCACTCAGCAGCCCAAAGTCTTAATGTTGATAATAAACAAGCCGATCAGTTTGTATTTAAATTTGGCTTAAGCAAGAACAAATTGGAAGGTCAGGTTTATCAAGCGATCATCGGGGCAATAGACATATTAACTACCGAGATAGAGAAATCAATTAAATTTTTTCAGGCTCGTTATGCGGATATTAAATTGGAGAGATTTATTGTTACTGGATCAGCTGCCTCTTTGCCTGAGTTCCCTCTATATATTGCAAATAAATTCGGTATTAACGTTGAAATTGGGAATGCCTGGAGGAATGTTGCTTTTGCTCCGGAGAGACAGAATGAACTTCTTGCTGTGTCCAACCAATTTAGTGTCGCGGCTGGCTTAGCGGAGAGGGTAGAATGATACAACTTAACTTATTGCCGGACGTCAAGATCCAATTTATAAAATTACGCCGCCTTGAGCGTTTAGTAGTTAGTATCGCAGTCGTGGTAGTGGCTGTAGCGGCTATAGTGCTAATAATTTTAGGCGGACTGGTTTACGGGGTCCAGAAAAGTGACCTACATGGTCTTAATAAAAATATAACCAAATACGAGAGCCAGATAGTTAATACCCCTAATCTGAATAAAATATTAACTATCCAAAATCAATTGGCGGCTTTGCCGACTTTGGATGAGCGAAAACCGGTTGTCACGCGCTTGTTCGGATATATCCAACAATTGACGCCGGATGATGTTACTATTAGCAGCCTGTCAGTTAGTATTTCTCCAACAGTAAATAGTTATCAGATCTCAGGGGGTACTAATAATCTGATATCAGTTAACCAATTAGTCGATATCTATAAATTTGCCACCTATACTACCAGCTCAAGCTCAACACCCTTGAATGTATTCTCAAATGTTGTTTTAACGGATTATGGTTTATCGCAAGCAGGAGCATCATATGAAATAAGTGCCGATTTTGCACCCAGTATTTTTAGTTCGGCATATAGTAATGTCCAGATTAATGTCCCATCTGAGTACAGTACGCGCTCTAGGACCCAATTACCTAAAGTCCAACTCTTTAATAATCAACCTACAACGAGTAGTAATCAATGAAGAGAGCAAAGGATTAAATTATTATGGCCAAAGCACTGCGTATCAACACCAAACGACTCAAATTAGATCAAATTAATACAATTATAGTTGTGACTATATCTGTCGCGGCAGTAGTGGCAGTTTTTACAATTGTGGCTTCAAAAATGCTGATTAGCCAATATGCTTATCAGAAGCGCGTTATTAGTGCTGAGAACACGGCGCTTACCCAATTTAAGGATGATGCTCAGGCTACCACATACTTAAAAAGTGCCTATGAATCATTTATCAACACAAACACCAATGTACTTGGCGGCAGTCCGAATGGCACAGGCGTTAATGACGGCACTAATGCCCAGATAGTATTGGACGCCCTGCCAAGCAAATATGATTATCCAGCTTTGCTAAGCAGTCTGGAGCAATTATTGGAAAATAATCCTAATACAACAGTAGGATCGTTTGGTGGTACTGACGAGCAATTAACCCAACAATCTGACCAGACAAGCATCAACCCGGTGCCGGTAGCAATGCCGTTTAGTTTTTCAGTTACCGCTCCATATGCGGATATCCAAACACTGATAAACACATTGCAGCTTTGTATTAGGCCGATCAATATACAATCTATAAATTTTAATGGGAACGATAACGCATTGACGATGTCAATCTCCGCCAATACTTATTATCAACCTGAAAAGATTTTCAATATTTCATCGGAGATAATTAAATGAAAGATAAGGATATTGTTGTAATCATAAGTATAGTTATTGTGAGTAGCATATTGTCATATGTTATCGCTTCGAAGGTTATAACCACGCCCGCCAATCGCCAACAACATGTTCCCATGATAGCGCAAATAGTCGATCAGATTTCTCAACCATCACCAACATACTTTAATGCCCAATCTGTCGATCCGACGAAATTGATTTATATAGGCAATAACGCTAACCCAGCTCCATTTAACAACCAAGCCAGTCAATAACAGCGGAGTATATAGTGAGCGTACTTTCCGATACAGTACAGCGGCAGGTCGAGGAAGATTTGGTGCACGGTGGCTATATTACCCCGGCTAAGTTAGTTGCCATAAAAGATGAGGCAGACGCTAAGCACGCGCCGTTTATGAGCCTATTGGGGAGCGAGGGGCATGTCTCCAACGAGGACTTGACTAAATTGATTGCCAAAGCCAACAACTTGCCATATGTCAATCTTAGCGCTGCACGTATCAGCCCGATGATTCTTGAATTATTACCGCAAGAAATTGCTGAGCACTATATGGCTGTCCCGCTGGGCGAAATGCAGCACCGCTTAGTAGTAGCAATGCTGGATGCCGATAATGTTCAAGCGGTAGATTATTTATCTAATCGGATCGGAAAAACCCTAAAAGTCTATGCGGCCAGTGAAGAAGGTATCAGACAAGTCTTAAAACAGTATAAATTAAGTATTTCTCAGGACGTTGCCGGTGAAATTAGTAACCTTGAAAAAACAGCGCAGAATGTTAAGCAAAAAGAAAATCAGGGGAATAAACTTGCGCAGTCAAACATCAAGACCATTGTTCAGGACTCACCAATTAGCAAGGCACTCTCAACAATATTAGAATATGCTGCCCGTAACCGGGCCAGTGATGTCCACGTCGAACCGATGGAAAAAGAATTGAAAATAAGATGCCGGATTGACGGTGTATTAAGAGAAGTGATGAGATTACCAAAAGCAACTGAACCGCCCTTAATCTCACGTATTAAAATACTTTCAAATTTAAAAATAGATGAGCATCGGATTCCGCAAGATGGTGAGTTTACAATTAAGGTCGCCGACAGGGAAATTGATCTCCGGATTGCTATTTCACCGGTTATTTGGGGCGAACAAATCGTTATCAGGTTGCTTGATAAAACCGGTACCAGCCTAAAACTGGAAGCCATGGGCTTCATTGGCCGTCCGCTAAAGACAATCAGGCAGGCTTTATCCCAAACCAGCGGTATGATCCTGACAAGCGGACCGACTGGTTCCGGTAAATCAACAACGCTTTATGCCTTATTGCAGGAAGTAAAAAGCGACAAAGTCAATATAGTAACTTTGGAAGATCCGGTTGAATACAAGATAGAAGGCGTTAATCAAATTCAAGTTAACCCTGAAGTCGGTTTAACTTTTGCAACTGGGCTGCGTTCTATTCTGCGGCAGGACCCGGATATAGTAATGGTGGGAGAAATCCGTGATAAAGAGACAGCCGAACTGGCTGTCCAGGCGTCACTTACCGGACATCTGGTTTTTAGTACCTTACACACAAATTCAGCAGCTGGTATTCTACCGCGTCTGTTGGATATGGAAGTTGAGCCGTTTTTAATAGCCAGTACTGTCCGGACCGTTATTGGTCAACGGCTAGTACGCCGGATCGGCGATAAACGAGATACCTATCAATCAAGTCCTGTTGAGGCAGCATCAATTAAAGAAACGGTTGGCATGCTTTTGCCCAAAGATAATGGGGCCCAGAAAAAATTCGCCGAAGGCTTAGGCTTTGAAAACTTGCCACTACAAGGCCAAACCGCTTATAATTTAACTAAAGGTATCGATAGCCTGGATGCCCCGGATGGGTATAGAGGACGTATCGGACTTTATGAAGTCTTTAATATTAGTGAACAAATTCAGGAGCTTATCTTGAAAAGGGCAACCAGTAACGAAATTCAGCGAGTATCACAGGAACAAGGTATGGTTACCATGAGACAAGATGGTTACTTAAAAGTGCTTAGCGGGTATACTACTATTAATGAAGTTAATCGTGTCGCGGCGGCGGATAACGCTTAAAAATGTAAAAGGGTGGATATGCAAGGACAACCAAGGATTGAAGTACTGTTAGAAGAAGTCGTACGCAAAAAAGGGTCAGATCTACATTTGCAAGTTGGCTTACCGCCGATGTTACGTGTTGACGGAGCCTTATTAGCGGTAGCCGGCGCCGAAGCATTAAATGAGGAAGTTGTTGAAACATTAATATTTGCGGTGCTTGATGAAGATCAGAAACAAGTACTGATTAAGGACAAAGAGCTTGATTTTAGTTTTGCCTTTGGTGATCTGGGCAGATTCCGCGTTAACGCCTTTCATGAGCGTGGTAACTTAGCTGCAGCTCTTCGTCTTATACCGAATGAAATATTAACTGTTACCCAACTGGGTCTTCCGCCCATAATAGATAAATTTGCAGAATATGCTCGCGGGTTAGTTCTAATTACTGGGCCAACCGGTTCAGGCAAGTCAACTACTTTAGCAGCTATGATTCATAAAATAAATATGGAACAAGCCCGTCACATCATAACTGTTGAAGACCCGATTGAATATACTCATAAATCACGTCAGTCAATCGTCGTCCAAAGAGAAGTGCATTATGATACTTATTCATTCGCAACTGCTTTGCGTTCAGTACTTCGTGAAGATCCGGATGTAGTATTAATAGGCGAAATGCGTGATCTTGAGACGATTGCCAGTGCCATCACAATTGCCGAAACCGGGCATTTGGTTCTAGCCACTCTCCATACTAACTCGGCTTCACAAACAGTCGATCGGGTTATTGATGTTTTCCCGCCACATCAACAGGGACAGGTCAGATCGCAAATGGCAAACATTTTAATGGCCATATGTTCACAACGCCTTATCCCATCCGTTGGTGGGGGAAGAGTAGCGGCGGCAGAGATTCTAGTCAGTACGCCGGCAGTCCGCAATATAATTAGGGAGGGCAAGACTCATCAGTTGGAAGCAGTTATCCAGACCGGCTCCGAATTCGGTATGCAATCGATGGATAAGACCCTGGTTCTATTAATTAAAAATGGCACTATAACTTATGAAGAAGCCCGTAATTATGCTATCGATATACATGAGTTAGATAGATTAGTGAGGGAGTAATATGATAAATTTCCAATATACAGCCCTAAATCCAAAGACCGGACGGCACGTCAAAGCAAATGTGCAGGCCGCGAACGAACAAGACGCTGCCGGTTTGATCCGCAAAGAAGCCCTGGTACCGATAGAAATTAAATCGCTTGACCAACAGGGTATTAAAAGTTCATTAAGTAAACTAAATCGGATCGACACAAAACAAAAAGTTCTATTTTCGCGCCAATTATCTACCTTGATTAATGCCGGTTTGCCGATCATCCAAAGTCTTCGGGAGGTTGAAGCACAGACTGATAGCAAGCCTTTTAAAATTATTATTCAAGAAATCATTAGGGATGTTGAGGGCGGATCAACATTAGCCAACTCCATGTCAAAACACCCTAAAATTTTCAATCAGGTTTATATAAGTTTAGTTGAAGCAGGAGAAACTTCGGGAACTCTGGACACAGCGCTAGAACGGTTAGCTGTTCAACAGGAGAAAGACGCTGATTTGATGAAGAAAATACGCGGAGCAATGGCATATCCGGTAATTGTACTCGTGGTCATGATTGCCGTTGTAGGATTTATGCTAGTTAAAGTCTTGCCGCAAGTGCAGATTCTGTACAAAGGTATACCAGGGACACATTTACCAATCGAAACCGCACTGTTACTAGATGTATCCCATCTTGTTATTAAAGGATGGTGGATCTTTCTTATTATTATTATTGCACTCACCATATTCCTTTCCCGATGGACAAAAGCTGGTATGGGTAGACAAGTAAAGGATAAAATAAAAATGCGGATTTGGCCGGTTGGTCCACTATTTATGAAAGTGTATATGGCACGTTTTTGCCGGACTAGTGCAACATTGGTAGCAAGCGGAGTACCGTTGATTCAGGTATTGGAAGTTACCGGGCAGGCAGTCGACAATATCCATATTGAAAACTCTATTCATAAAGCTATCGAGAAAGTAAAAGGCGGTACGGCATTGAGCGAAGCTATAAGGAATGATCCAAATTTCTTAAGTCTTGTCCCGAACATGTTAGGTATTGGCGAACAGTCTGGCGCCACGGAAGTAATGCTTAGTAAAGCTGCCGATTATTACGAAAAAGAAGTTGATGGAGAGGTAGAAAATATTTCCAATATCATTGAACCCGTGCTGATGGTTGTTTTGGGCATTGTAGCCTTCACAATCGTAGCGGCAGTTCTGTTACCGATCTATGCTTTGGCTGGCCAGAATTTCGTCCAAGTATAAGATAATTAATCGTGCTACACTAACCAGTTATACTAAATAACTATTGCACTTTGACCGAGTATTTAGTATTATCCAAGCATAACCATTTAAAACAGATGCGCAAAGGGGGCATTTGCAAATGTCATCATTCACGAAAAAACGAAAAGACGGCTTCACGATCATTGAGGTCATGATAGTACTAGCTATAGCCGGGCTTATCATGTTAATAGTATTTCTAGCGGTACCGGCGTTACAGCGAACAGCACGGAATACAACGCGCAAAGCTGACGCTTCAGCTATTGCTGCAGCGGTTGCCAGTTATATTGACAATAACGGTGGGCAATTGCCATCTGGCGTAGGCTATCAAACGGATACGTCTACTTTAGTTATTGGGACAGCCGGCGATGTATATACTGGTGGTACTACTAATTCTTGGGGAGATAATACCGAGACGGCTAAACTGGGCTACTACGTAGCAGGTGGTCCCGGTGTTTTAACCGGTGATGCCCCAGAGGGTGACATTTGGATTCACAAGACTCCAGTTGTGGCTACGCCTATCGTTACTACCATACCAACAAGTGGTACTGTTACTGCTACCGCGATAAGCACAAACGATGTATTAATCATACCCGGTGTGGGTTGTAACTCAACTAATACTCAAGCGGGGGCACTTAACCCGCGGACTGTCGCTATCTTCTATGTGACAGAAACTGGATCTGGCAACGGTAGCATTCAGTGTCTCGAACAATAAGTAAGTAGATATAGGTATTATGTCAGACCCCCTTCTGGGGTCTGACATATGCTAGTATTAGTACAAGATGATATTACTGGTGCTTATAGTCCTAGGTTTATGCCTAGGCAGTTTCGCAAATGCTCTTATCTGGCGGTTGCATGAACAAGAAAAGCGAGCAGGGAATAAGAGGAATAAATCCTCCCAGCTGTCGATTCTAAATGGACGGTCAATGTGTCCGGATTGCCGGCATAAATTAGTACCAATCGATCTTATCCCGGTAGTCAGCTGGTTAATGCTGAAGGGCAAATGCCGGTATTGCCATAAATCAATATCTTTACAGTATCCACTGATAGAAATATTAGCAGTACTGCTGTTTGCTCTTTCGTATTATTACTGGCCGTTTTCACTTCATGGATATGGGTTGGCAGCTTTCATTGCCTGGCTTATCATAGTTATCGGTTTTGTAGCGTTGACCGTGCTTGATGCCCGTTGGTATTGGCTGCCGGATCGGATTGTTTATCCACTTATTGCTATTGCTCTGACGTATATCATATTAATTTCTTTCTCCACGCAGCGGTTTACGGCTAACATAACGGGATCTCTCATCGGGATTGCGATTATCGCCGGTCTTTATTACCTGTTATATAAATTATCAAAAGGGAAATGGATGGGTTTAGGAGACGCTAAGCTGGGCATAGTCATCGGCATATTAGTCGGCGGACCGTTCCATAGCCTGTTGGTGTTATTTTTATCAGCCACGACCGGGTCAATCGCTGCCTTGCCTTTTTTAATCACCGGTAAATTAAAACGCAACAGTCTGCTGCCTTTCGGACCGTTCCTAATACTGGCAACTATTATTACCGTTTTATTCGGCGCTTCAATAATACATTGGTATCAGAATCTCTATATTTAGCTTTTTGAATCAAGAATGTAAAGAATAACTTAATAAAAGAGAGTTATTATTCGTGATGACCGTGGTATTGCTGATAGATTTTTTTTAAATGAGGGTCGGTCACGTGAGTATAAATCTGAGTAGTAGATATATTACTGTGCCCAAGCATAGCCTGGACCGAGCGAATATCGGCTCCGTTCATTAATAAGTCAGTTGCATAAGAATGGCGGAGTGTATGCGGGCTGACATGCTTAGTAATACCGGCTAGCAGGGCGTACCGGCTTACCAAACGTTGAATGCTACGGGCGCTTAACCTTGAATAATTACCGGATAACTCAGCTAATTTCTGTCCGCTATAGCGGACAAATAACGGTTTAGTGTTATCGTTGCGTTTATCAAGATAACGCTGAATCCATTCAGCAGCCTCATCACTTATAAAAATCGGCCGGTCTTTCTGGCCCTTACCGCGGACCATAAATTCCAGCCGTTTCAAATTGATTTGATCACGGTCCAGGCCAACTAACTCAGAGACGCGAAGTCCGCTACTGAACAATAATTCAAGAATTGCCCGGTCCCGTAAACCGGATAATTTATCTGTGTCGGGCTGGGCGAATAGGCGATCAATCTCACTATCATTTAAAAATGTTACTTGTTTGCGTTGAGTCCGGGCCAGCTCAATCTTGTCTGCCGGCAGGGCTGCAATATCTCTTTTAGCACAATACTTTAAAAAACTTCTTAGGGCGATGAGGTGATAATTCTGAGTTGATTTCTGAAGCTCATCAGAGACATTAGTCCCAAGACGGTTAAGCCATAAACGCCATTTTCTGATTAGTTCGGCATTAATCTCAGAAACTTTTATATCGCCTGCAAAATCTATCAGGCGAGTCAAGTAATGATCATAGTTAGCAATTGTTTTTTGCGACCGGTTTTGCTCAATTTCAAGATATTCCAAAAAATCTGTCTTAAGCTTAGAAAATAGCATAAGTGTATTGTAACATTGTGCGACATCATTAGGGCAGCTGCTAAAATCGTTGTCTCTGTTATAATAATCGGTGAGTAAACAAGGACAAGTATGGAACAAACACTAGTAATCTTTAAACCTGACGCAGTTCAGCGCGGTATAATTGGTGAAATTCTGGCCCGTTTTGAAAGAGCCGGTCTCAAGATTGTCGGCATGAAAATGTTGATTCCCAGTAAAGAGACGTTGGCCAAACACTATCCTGATAGCCAGATTAAAAGCCTCGGACAAAAGACTAAGAACGACTGGGATGCTTATGGGATTAAAACTGAAGAAACAACCGAAGAGATCGGTCGCATGATTATTGATTCGCTGCGCGATTTCATGTGTAGCAGTCCGGTTCTAGCTGTTGTCTTTGAAGGAGGTCATGTTGTAGAGATTGTCCGCAAACTGGTTGGATCCACCGGGCCAAAAGATTCTCCTCCAGGCACTATTAGAGGCGATTATGCGCATCTCAGCCTGGGGCAGGCGTCATTAGCTCGTAAAGGTGCCATTAACCTACTGCATGCCTCAGGAACGCCCGAGGAAGCCAAATACGAGATCAGTTTGTGGTTTAAACCGGATGAATTGTATAGCTATAAATTAGTTCATGAGCATTTTACCCATGTTTAGCCATTAATAATATTGCCCCCATAGCTCAATGGATAGAGTAGTTCCGTCCTAAGGAAAAGATTCACGTTCGAGTCGTGGTGGGGGCACCACTAAACATAAGCATTTAGTCATAGCAATTCCGTAATCACTTATGAGATGATTAAAGAGAGATAATTTTTTGATAGCAGGGTAAACAAATGCCGAATAAGTACTTTTCAGACCAATTTGATGACGAAGATGTATTATATGTTTTTCGAAAACACCCGGTCGTTATGAGAAAGGGAATGATAATTGGAATGCTGTGTATCGCTCTCGGTACTATACCGGCAGCCGTCAAACCGTCGCTTGGATTTGGCTGGTTTTTCGGAGGTATCGGCATTGGACTGATTATCGGCATAATCTTATTCTCGCCGTTTTGGATCAGCTGGTATTATAGTGTGTTTATCGTAACCGATCAGCGGCTGATCCAAATTACTCAGCGGGGGTTATTTCACCGGAGTGTTGTCGATATGAGGTTAAATCAGATACAGATGATAAACTATCAGATAGCCGGATTACAGGAGACATTGCTAGGGTTTGGTACAATTATGATGCAGACTTTTGTGGGAGACCTGGTTATCCATGAAATACATCATCCGGCTAAGATTCAGAAAAAATTACTAGAAATATTAAGAGAGAAAGGTATTGCTACAATTTCACATCCATTAATTGACGATACGGACGAAGCATTTACTAATCAAAATAATGAAGCATCATAATATTAAAGCCAAACTAAGAGTACCCAAATTATCAATTCCTCATCGAAAGAAGAAAACGGTTGATGAACGGTTTAACGAAGCAGTCCGGACTTTGCCTCGCATTACGACCGATACAGTTGCGGCACATCGCGAACAGATATTGTCCAGTGCTCGTAAATACATCTATCCGCTCCGGCACTCTAAACACCGTATCGTCTCGATATCAGTTAGTTTAACGGTTGTGGCAGTCGTCGTGTTTTTCGGCTATTGTATTCTTGCTTTATACCACTTCCAGACTGACTCGGACTTTTTATATGAAGTCACACAGGTTATTCCGTTCCCGGTTGCTAAAGCCGGGCCGTCATATGTATCATATGAAAACTATCTTTTTGAATTAAGGCACTATATTCATTATTATCAAACCCAAGAACAGGTAAACTTTAATAGTAATTCAGGTCGAAACCAGCTAAATAACTATAAAAAACAGGCTTTAAATGAAGTAATTCAAAATGCCTACGTAAAACAACTTGCAGCAAAGTATCATATTTCTGTAAGTAATCAGGAAGTTAACAATGAGATTGATCTAGTTCGAACGGAGAACAGGCTCGGTAATAATCAAAAAGAATTCGCGGATGTACTGAATGAATTCTGGGGTTGGTCAATTAATGATTTCAAGACGGAACTTAAGCAGCAGTTATTAGCTCAAGATGTTGTTTCGAGACTTGATACCAGTACACATCTGCGAGCCGAAGCCGCTTTAAGTGCAATTAAACATGGCGCTAGCTTTGCAACAGTAGCCTCACAATATTCAGACGATTTATCGACGAAGGGGAATGGCGGTGAATTCGGATTTACTATAGACGTAAGTAATCAGACCCTCTCTCCGCAAACACTTAACACGATTTTATCGCTTGGCGTGAGCCAAACCTCGGGCATTATTAACCTTGGTAATTCACTTGAAATAGATAATGTTATTTCTAATAACAACGGCCAAATACAAGCCGCACACATACTATTTAACTTTGCCCCCATCCAAACTTATCTTCGGCCATTGGAAGCAAAAGAAAAGACCCATATATTTATAAATCAGAAGTATAGTTGATTTTTAAACACAAGACTGTTATGATTACCCCTGTTATACGGTTAGTTGCTGAAGTTGTGATTACGTCGTGGGCTCGTAGTGTAGTGGCCTAACACGCCTCCCTGTCACGGAGGAGATCGCCGGTTCAAATCCGGTCGAGCCCGCCAATCCGATTTACGGGTATTTTTATGTAGCATATTAAGTGGTTCTCTAGCTGTTAGAGCCACTTTTTTGTTACTTAAAGTCCAGTTCGTACCTAAATACAGCATTAACTGACGGCGTTCTTCATCATTTGCTAGTTCAAATACTTCGCCAATGTTGGTAACACCTGAAAAGGTTTCATTGCATAGTTCTAACCAGCGTTCGGCGTCTTGTGAAGAACCATTAAGAAGTTTTGTAGTTCTAACCACCATGCTTTGATGTTTAGCAGCTCTCAGTTGATAGCGGTCATCGGTAATAACGCCATGTTCTAATTTATCGTCTAACACGTCCAGAGCCTTCTCAGCTTGTCTTAAATCATGCTTCCAGACATCACTGTAGCGGTCTTGGCCTTTCATGTAGTCATCATAGACGTTATGAACCAGTAGTTTGCACACTTCGCCGTCTGCTTCGGTTATCTCGTAATTGGACATCTCGTCTTTAATAACGCCTGTAAGTTCATGTTCCGCAAGCTGTGGTTCTTTGCACTTCATGACCTTACTTTTCTTTGTGCAAGTATAGAAGGTATAGCTTGCTAACTCACCTGTAGTGGCTAGTATTTTGGGCTTGGTGTAGGCGGTTATATTCATGCTGCAAGTACCGCAGCGTGGGACGCCTTTGTAAGCATAGAAAGCACCTTTAGTTGAGTAGTTTTTACGTTGTTTAGCCCACCCCATAGCCATTTGGACTTTATCGTATAGTTCCACTGTTATTAGTGGTTCATAGCTACCTTGTATCCACTCAGAGCCACCACGCTTAAACACACCCGTATAATCCCGTCTTTTAAGGGCATTTTCTAATGTGGTTTTTGCAATTAAATTGTCAGGGTTACTGGGTGATTTAAGACCTCTGTCTTGAGCGTACTTCCAGACTTCATCTAATGTGTACATACCAGTTGCAGCATATAAGAACACATCGTAAAGCTTTGGGCCTTCTTCGGGACATGGTGCGATATTACGGACACCTGGCCTGACTATAATATTGATATATCCCAAAAAAGCAGGGCCAGGATACTCACCACGTTGACGCTTAATAATGTAGCTTTCTTTTACCTGTTCGCTTAAATCGTCATTGTTTTTTTTCGCAAAGGCCAACTCAATAGCTAAAAAAGCTTTATCGTCTGGTGTGTTGTGGTAAACACGGGTAGGCGTATAAATGGCTAGTAGTTTACCAATATCTAGCAAGTAAATTATCATGCCACCGTCTATCGGGTTTCTGCTCAGTCTTGAAATGTGCCAGACAGCTATATAGCGGGCTTCACCATTTTCTATGCCTTTTACCATATCACCAAAAATAGGGCGACCAGGATACTTAGCGGAGCGTTCTTCGGCTGGTAAGTATATTGGCGAGAACTTATTATCACTAATAATTTGCTTAACCTGCTGGTCTTGTTTATCCAGACTAAGAGCTTGTCTATCCTCACGGTCTTGAGAACGGCGTAAATACACGAAGCATTTTGATTTTGGTAAGGGTATATCAATCACCATAGGTACTATATCCCTTACCATTATTTTGCTCAATTTTCTCACCATATCTATGGCGATATTTAATATCAACCACTAGCTTGAGAAAGTTAAATAGGTTCTGCTGCTCAGGGTTCAGGTCGTTAACTTTATGTATGTTTTCAAGACCTGGTTGTAAGTCTGCAAAGGACTTAGATTTACCACGTTTAACAGAACCTGGCTCAGACTTAGTGCGGGCTGGTAATAATTTTGTAACTGGTGTGTCGGTTGATTGCTGCACACATTAAGAGCAGGTTTCTTATGTTGCAATCTGCGTGGACGATAATAGAACTGCTGCTGTTAACGTACTAACTAGACCTGTTGTTCTATCTCCCAACTAACCTAACGAACATATTTGTTTTAGTAGCTCTCTCAAGCTCTCACCAAATATTAAGCTCATGGTAATACTTACTATGGCGTATTGCAAATATATCTTGGTATATTATTTACTACAACTTGGCTGGTTGTCGCATAGCTTCAATAGTCTGCGACATAAAGTCTAAGAACTTCTCTTGGTTACCGTCAAAATACTGACTTACGAAGTCGCTATCATCGTTACCCTGAGTAAATGGTGGTGGGTTAAGGCTGAACTCAGCTCTTAGCTTACGTTCCAGCCACCACTGAGCTGCTTTTAAGTTGCCTTTATCAATAGCTTGGACAACAACCTGCTTTGCACGTTCTGTAGCCCATGTTTGAGCCAGCTCCATTTTGTTCATAAAGTCCGTATCATTCTGCAAATGGGCGTAATAAGTAGAACGACTAATACCAGATAGGCTGGAAGCTCTTTCAACGCTAAAGCCATCTTTCAGGGCTTGCTCCAATTTCAAGACAGTTGTTTTAGTAATAACAGTTGGTCTGCCTGATTGTTTTGGTTTTGAACCCATATAATTATTGTGATGTAAAATATTACTGATGAATAGTCAAGTTGACAAAACATGCAGCTTTTGCTAGTATATTAACTACTAAGATAAAAATAAAAAGTTTTAATATTTAAGTAAAGGATAATAACAATGAGTGAACAATTGAACTTAACACCAGATGAAGCACGAGCAGAGTCAGAAGCTAGTGTACAAGAACACAATGGGTTATCTGACATTGCACAAGAAAGCCGATTAGCCTATGAAGGTTCAGTATCGGAGAGTGACAAGGAATTGCTAAGTAGAGCCGCAGAAACATCACGCAATAATCTTGCAGCAAATGTGGAAGGCAATAGAACTAAGACAGAAACTGAACTAGTAGCAGTGACTGATGAGCCATTAGCTCAAGCTGCTGAAAGTATCAAACAACGGGTATTTAGCACACGGGATAGATTGCTTGATGCGAATAAAGCCATTGTGGCTCACGACCAGCAAACTCATGAAGTTGTAGATAGTAATTTACCTGCGTTTAAGCAAGCTGCTATAGAAGACGCTAAAAATGACGGCGTAACAATTGATAAAGTAGCTTAATCTTTCGCAATATCCTAAAGAATAAGAACTACCCCAACGTATAGCTAACCGTCTGCTGAAGTGGACGGTTTTCTATATGGTTGTTAGCCATGTAGTAGTTCCAGATATCTTGCACTACGGCCCGCCAAATCGCTTATAGTTGTATTTCTCTTATAGCTTCTAGACAATATAGTTCATGACCGGAGAGGGAAATGAGACTATAAGTAGCTTAGAATTAAGCTTACAAACCCGACTAGCTGATTACTTGGTTGATCAAGTATTAGGCTATTCAAACCGCGTAACAATATCTCAATTTGCTACTGAAGATGCCAAGAGTAATGCCGCTGAACTTGGCGATTTTATCCAACGATATAAAAAACAAGATGACATACGCCCGCGCCTTTTAGCGGCTGAAGACTTATGTGATCGAATTGTTGAACTTGTAACGGGAGGACAGCTTAACTCTAGATCGGCGCCAGCCGATGCACTACTTGAATACAGAGAACCGTTCCCCGACGAGCAGGATCGTTGCTCTAGCTGTAATAAGCGTCCCAAAGCGCTTCATTTAGGTTCTTATCATGTTTGTGTCAGATGCTATTTTCAGGGAGACTAGTTCGATAATTCGACTCTATAACATTGACAAAAAATAACAATAATGATATTAATAATTAAATGTCTAAAGTAGCTGGTAAATGGCAAAAAGTTGAATGGCAACCCGTAATAGCTGGGTTAACTCGTGATATACCGTTATATTGTTTTATAGGTAAGAGTGCCATGATACCCGGAAATGATCCGGTGTTCATATTCCCTGGGTATGGGGAAGAAAGAATTAGCATTCCCACTGCTGTCAATACCTTAGAAAAGAGAGGTATTGCTTCTATAGGAGTCAATCTGCCAGATACCTTTCTTCGCGATAAAGCGATCTTAGAATTATCAAGCCGAGAAGCTCCCGTAGCTGTAGCTCAATCATTTAATGAAATAGCTGGTAAAGCTCCTGACGCAAAGGTTGATGTTGTTGGTCACTCTAAAGGGGCTGGCGTGTTACTTGTGGCTGGTCGCGAAGCACCAGAAAGATTTGGTGCGCTTGGACTTATTGGCCCTATTGGAGTTACTAATGAATATCTAGGCAGAAGCACAAATGCCAGAATCCTTAATTATTTTTGGCGACTTGGGGTACTGAATAATCTAGAGCCTGACCATAACCCTTTAAAAGATCGAGGTAATTTAGTGTCATTTTATGAAGTTGCTACAAGAATAGGCAAGGATGTGGTTCGTGGGACACTAAAGACAAAATTAGACCTAGCTTTCGATCTTAATTTAGCGGAAAATATTCGACAACTATCCAAAGACCACCCGTTAAGACTTTTTCTCGGAACAGGCGACAGATTGTTCACGCTTGAAGAGTATCGAAAGGCCATGGGGGAGGATACATATAATGACTGCGTAGAAGAAGTAATCGGCAGCCATTCTCCAATTACCAATAGAGTTGGTCGTCAACACATTGCATTAGCTGGAGATTGGATAAAAGCAGTTCGAACTGAGAGAGATCAAGAAGTTATGAAGTAAATGTCAGGTCTAACATGCAGATTGACTGCAAATAATTATCCCAAACAGGCTAGCTAGCCAATAAGCTTGTATAAAAAATCAGGTCTTCTGTTATCATTTACATATGCCAACAGATCCAAGAACTATTCGTGCCTACAACCTAAATGCGGCATTTTATGATAAGCACGCAAAAGATACTAGCTCTTTGTATCATTTTTACTACGAGACGCCTGCCATAAGGGCTGAGTTCCCAATATTAAAAGGTTTAAAAGTAATAAGTATTGCCTGCGGGTCGGATGAAGATGGCCAGTGGTTTTTAGACAACGGGGTTAAAAAGTTAGTTGGAGTAGATTTATCAGATAAGTTAATCGAAATTGCTAAAAAAAATAACCCTAGTGTCGAATATCATGTAATGGATATGGAGAAATTGGATTTTATAAATAATAGCTTTGATTTTGCTTACTCGAGCTTAGCCATAGAATATACAAACGATTGGGTAAAGGTCTTAAAAGAGACTTATCGCATACTAAAACCAGGAAGCAAATTTGTTTTTTCATGCAATCATCCAATTGAAACTGCCAGTGACTATTTTAAAAATAATAAGAATCACGGGGCATTACTTGGCAGAGAGACAAACAATAATTCCAATAAGATGACTATTTATGGCGATTATCTAGCTGCTGATTCAGGCGGTATACGCCAAGTTGTCAGTATCTTACCCGGTTCTTATGCATATCACAGGCCAATTAGTAAAATGATAGAAGATATAATTGAATCTGGTTTCACAATATGTAAATTAGTAGAGCCATTACCAGTTGAAGAGATGAAAATAAAGTTTCCGGATAAATATAAAAAGTTGAGAAAAATACCAGTTTTCATAATTTGGGTACTTCAAAAGGGTAGATCTAAGTAATGTCTAGTAAACAATATCCGTTAACAAAAAAAGAATTTGATGCCATATATTCTAAAGTCCCGCGTTTAACGGTTGAGTTAATCGTTAAAAATAAAGGCGGGGAATTATATTTGACAAAAAGATCTTCAAAAGTACCTTGTTCGGGTAAATGGAATCTACCTGGTGGCACAGTGTTCTTTGGCGAATCTGTGGCTGAGGCGGTCAAGCGAGTAGGCCTCAAAGAGATGAATATAAAAGTTATTCATGCCGATAACATAGGTTATATCGAATACCCAAGCCACTATCTAAAAGGTAAAGACGAACCTGTTGGTCTTGTATTTGAAGTTAGTCAATACGATGGATATCTTAAGATAGATGACGAGGCATCAGACAGTGGCTGGTTCTCTAAGCTTCCTAAGAATATGCATGCTGACCAACACGAATACTTAGTTAAGAATAAATACCTTACTAAATAACCTCAACTTTTATTGTCTCAGGAAGTTTACGATTTAAGATATATCTGTATTAGTTCTTTTGTTACTTGTCCAAACTCGTTCAGCGCCGAGTAATATTAAACCAGTAAAGCCGATGACAAGAGCAATTATAGAAACAGATGAAGTAGGTTTATGATCCTTGATATTGATCACAGAACCAACGGATTTACTTTTTGAAGAAACTAATATATTGCTACTTAAAATATGTTTGCCGCTGGAGTTATTATTTATGGTTGTCTCGTCTGTTAATATAGCCGGCACAATACTGCTGTTATTGCTTCCATTTTCAGAAGAAGACTTAAATATAACAGTATAGCTGTTATTGGGTGTACTTGAAGAACTAACAGGCGGAGTGTTGGCAGTAGTAGTTGCGGGTGGAATTGTTTCAACTCCTAGACTTCCATCCCAGGTACCAAAAACGTTAATAAATAATATTCCAAACCAGTTAGAAACACTTAGCTGGCTATCGATTAGATTAAGTAGGTTTACACTTGCGGAAGCATTACCAGAGGTCGCATTACCGGCAGTAGTATTATTAGAGACTGTTGCGTTACCGCTTGAAGCATTATCGTTTATCGTATTGTTGATAGTATTATTGTTGGTTGAGTTGATGTTAGTTGAACTATTTGCAGCAGTCGTATCGCTAGTTATACCGCCCCCTAATTCAGCTGCAGTTGTACCGGCCGGAGCATCCATAATGACACCAACCCAAGTACCTAAAACATTCACAAATACCAATAAATCATTACTGCCAATAATTTGTGAACCGGTTAAATTAAGTATAGTAATATTATTGGATGCAGAGCCAGAGGTCGCATTACCGGCTGAACTGTTTTGGCTGACTGTAGCAGTGCCACTGTTAGCTGTATTCGTAACTGAGTTATTTACAGTATCATTATTGGTGTTATCAACATTAGTTGCAGTATTGCTATTAGATGCATTTACCGGGTCGCTCGTCGCATTGCTGGCCAGTAGGGTATTTAAGAAATCGGGTGGTAACAAAATATTACCATCTAGGTTGCCATAGATATTTATAACTCCTAAAAAGGATTGACCGGATGAGATATCCGAATCTATCAAATTTACGATATCAGCTACCGCATTGGCTGAACCAGAGGTCGCATTACCGGCTGAAGTATTATCAGAGACTGTCGCATTACCGCTATTGGCATTAAGATTAACGTTATTATTAATCCCATTATTATTAGAGCTATTTACTTGAGTGTTATTGTTCGTATTAGCAGTTTGTTGTGAACTACTTGTGGGTTGAATTATTGTACTAGGATCTAAAAGCATGTCTCCAGCCACGTTGCCATTGATGTTTGCAACAAAAGTTGACATACCGCTAGCCGATGATTGAAGCAAATTTACAACATTAGCGATATCAAGTGCACTACCAGTTGTTGCATCACCAGCTAGAGTGTTGCTATCAACAATAGCGTTGCCGGTTTGGGTATTTTCGTTAATATTGTTACTAATGCCGGCGTTATAGAATAAATTGTATAAACCATTTGAATTATTATTGGTATTGGTATTATTTGTTGAATTTGGACCGGTTGTTGTATCTGAAGTTGTCGTTGAACCTATCCCTGAAGTATCCGGGACAGTATTGCTAGTCGGGGTCGTAGAATTATCAGTACTTGTAGAAGTATCGGTAGGTGTAGAGTTATCAGTTACGGCTCCTGCCGGTGGTTGGGGGGCACTAACAACATTAGGGACATATTGCCCGGTTGTCGCATCAAAAGCCCATTCGGTTGTATCCCACATACCAGTCGCCGGATTATAACTATATGTTAGCGGTGTTATTGGTTCAGTCTGATCAGTTACTGGATTCCAGGTATAATAAGCGTTTTCCCATAATCCAGTTGTTGGGTTATAAGTAAATGTATCCGCGCTCGGACCGGTCGGCTGATTGGGGCCGGTACTATTTGATGATTGGCCAGAAGATCCGCTGCTAGATAAACCTGATGTAGATGATGTTTGGTTTGAAGTATCATTTCCGCTGCCATTATTATTGTTATTTCTGGCGGCCAAAGATAATGATGGGTGAATATTCATCAATATCAACAACATTAATGCGCCACTTAGCGCGCTCTTTTTTGATATTGATTTAATTCTTTCCATTCATACCTCCAGCTTAAACTTAAATTGTAATGTTATGTACTTCAAGCCATACTCCACCTATAGCTTTCTATTTTACTTTGTAAGAGAGAACCTGAGCAGACAGGGCTCTCTCTTACCTTAGTAATTGATTATTAATGTCGTTCTTAACTATTGTTTAAGTGCTCTATTGATCTAGTTAGTGACATCAAAAGTTACGGCGGTCATGTTAGATTCTGTTGCACTACCACTAGTTGCGCTACCACCAGTTGTGTTACCAGATACTTCTACGTTACCTGTTGCGGCAACCTGAGAGCTATCATTAGTAACAGTTAGTGTATTGTTGTTTTGCAGATTGGTAGAGTCTTTTACAGTGGATGATACATCGCTTTTAGCGCCTGGGCCGGATGTTGTGTTGCCACCGTTATCGCCACCAGACAAAGAACTTGGATCAACTGCTAACGCGGTTGAAGAAGCGCTATTATCTACAGTTGCCGATACTGATGTAGTATTCGTTAATGTAGCATCACCGCTAGTCGCACCACCTGCAGTAGTATTTTTATCGACTTTTACACCACCTGTTTTAGCCGATTGGTTGTTTAAATTCATGGCAGACAAGTTGTTGTTATTCTTTACACTTGTCTTAATACCTATGCTGCTCTTTACTGAGCTGTGAGAGTCTGGGCCGGATGTTGTGTTGCCACCTGAACTAGCTCCTGCAATACTGGCAAAACCACCAATTAAACTTAGTGATGTTGCAACTGTTGCTACTCCTCTGATTAATTTATTCATTTTCCCTCCTTCAAAAATTGTTTAATTAAACTATTACTCGGGCTGCTCCCCCGACTTTAAAAGATTTGATTTAAGTATCTTGAAAAGTCGAGGGATCATATTATTTATTGTTTTTTTATGTCATATATTTAATCCCTTCTTTTTTCTTAAGATGTTCACTCTGATTCTGATGTCGTATTATTGTTGACTGATTGGGTATCAATTTGCATGCTCATGGATGATGACGTACCTGATTGATTGGCTTGGTTTGAAACATTCAAACTAGTTACACCATTAGGGCTAACTAGAGTTTTAGAGTAGTCAGTATTTGCAGGTACCTGAACATTTTTCCCATTAATAACTACATTATTAGTGGTTGATAATTCGTTCGGTGAAGTTCTTGTACTAGTGGTTGTGGCAATATTAATTGTTTCGGAAGATTGCACATTATTACCTGAAACTGATTGGTCAACAATAGCTGCATTATTATTAGTTTGCGGAGCGCTACTAGAGCTAACGTTTAATGAACTATTGTCTACGGATTGAGCAGGTAATGTTGCGGACATAGATAATAGCTTTGATTTATTGGATATTGGGGCAGTGGAATGCCCAAATTGATCATATTTGACCATAAGTAAAGTCACTAATACAACTATTCCGAGTCCTATAAATATAAATTTTCTAGATTTAAAGATTACTTTATTAAAGAACTTACGTTGAAATAAATCAATATGATTATCTCGATGCATAACTAGTTGCCATTCCCTCAAATTATTGTTCTAGTCTTACCTAAACATATAGATAAAGCTGTGAGGATTCTTACATTTTGCAATAAATATATTATTTTATAGCTTCTATAGTACTGATGTGTTTTTAATTACACATCATGTTTATAACTTAATAGATTTATTATTTAATATCAGCTTTTTTTATATTTAACATTTAAAAGTAATTATGAGTAATGCTTAAGAAAATATTAAATGTCGTAAAATACATAGTTTGTAATTTAAGTTACAATCATAAACCAAAAAAACGTAAATAGTATCTAGTTAGAGCAGAACCAGTATACTAAATTAATATTAAATAAATTATTTGATTGATATGGTATGACGATTAATTACTAAATGAGAAATAACAGGTTTTACTACACGTAATGCATATAAAATAATTAACAGATGTATAATATAAATGAATAAATAATTAGTGCATAAAAAATATTATTAACATTGGTATATATAATGAATAAAAAAGTAGTACTATTTAACACAATCGTTAAGTATACGCTTATCTATGTGTATAATGTTGTTCATATATGCCACCTTAGCTCAGCTGGCTAGAGCATCGCTTTCGTAAAGCGGGGGTCCGGGGTTCAATTCCCCGAGGTGGCTCCAAAAAATATTATTTTGCGGGTATCGTATAGTGGTTAATATGTGGCCTTCCCAAGGCTAAAACGAGAGTTCGATTCTCTCTACCCGCACCATGCTTATGCTTATTGTATACCTTCAGTAGCTCATCTATTATTTAAGCAGTATGAAAAAACTTTGTAAAAATGAATCAGGTTTTAGTGTTATAGAAGTACTAATAGTGATAGTAATAATAGCTCTAATTGGTATTGCGGGCTGGTTAGTTTATAAACATGAGCACAAAGTGCCAGTTACCACAAACTCTTCAGTATCAACTGCTACAAATAAATCCTCTCCACAGAATACAAATTATTTCACTATCTCTCAGTGGAATATTAGAGCTCCATATTCTGGTAGTTTGACTCTTCAGTATCAGCCTGTTGCCGGCAACCCAAATCTTATGAATGTCAGCTCAACTCAACTTAATGCGGGGGGCCCATCAATATGTACAACGGCAGATGGAGCTGTAGGCAATATTGGTAAATATTTACCAACCGACGACATACCAACTGAAGGACCACCAGCAGAAACTGCTCAACAATATGTAGAAACGTACCCAAGTGAAGCATACTATGCCAAAGTCGGGAATTACTACTATATATACTTTGGGGGACAGTTGAATTCATGCAACAATCTTACCCTTCAAACCCAAACTCTCGATGCATTCGAGAGCATCGTGCCGAAACTAACCGCCTATTAGTATTGCTGCCGTCTTGCAGCGTTTACTATTTTAGTATGTCCAGTTACTTGAAGTAAGCCTTTGAGTAGGTTTCCTCATCGCCGGCTACGGTGTACCAGACAATTTTTGGGTAACTAATATAGTCCGGACAGCATATACAATGCCGCACCATTATACTTGTAGTTAATAAAAAATATTTAAGATTTATTTTTGATATAGTTTAGTTATGGTAGCCTAAATTCAGGCCATTAGTAGGACACTCACTACTTTCGGAGTATTCCTTTCTCATTAGCTAATTGTAGCGCACTCTTGTAGCCCAGACTTCTCCTGGGCTTATTGTTTATGATGGACATGTATTCATCAACCTGAGTTTG